>CAYJND010000081.1:0-9150 GCA_964371565.1 uncultured Desulfovibrionaceae bacterium | reverse complement strand
CATTCTACCTCTGAAATAGAAATTTTGCCGCAATGTAAGTTTTTAAAATATGCGTTTTTTTGCATGCTTTTGAGAGACTAAAAACAAAGTTTGACGTTAGCTTAGAATTTTACAAAGACTGTTTCACCTTTATACGCTATCAGAAATCTAAAGGGGTGTTTTCACACCCCTTATATGCATTTTTTTACTTTTTTGTGTTGGACAAAGGCACCGCCACAAAAGTCACTTCGCCGCGTCGACTCACTTGCAGCATCACTGCACCGCGTGCCGTTACATCTTTAATGATTTTTGCCAAAGCGTTAGCATCATTTACAGGCGTTAAGTTAGCAGATAAAATCACATCGCCTTGACGCAAACCAGCTTCTGCAGCAGGCTTACCAGATTCTACCTCGAGAATAAGTAAGCCTTGACCTTTTTCTACCTGCAAACTTTTAGATTCATCGGCAGTTAAAGGACGCACAGAAATACCAAGGGTCGCGGCTTCTTGCTTTTGGTTATCAGCTGGGCCATTGCGCTGGGCATTTAATTGATCTGCATTACGTTCACCAAGGGTCACAATAACATCCTTAGACTTGCCATCGCGCCAAATGGTCACAGAGGTTTTTGAGCCAGGCTTTTCTCCGGCAATAGCGCGTAATAAAGCCGCTGAGTCTTCAACATTTTTACCATTCACAGCTATAATCACATCGCCAGCTTTAATACCTGCCTTGGCGGCGGGCTCGTCTGCCATAACACTACTGATTAAAGCACCTTGGGCCTTATCAAGACCTAAAGCTTTAGCGGCATTTTCGGTAAGAGCTTGCATAGTTACCCCAATCCAGCCGCGACTTACTTTTTTACCAGCCTTTAATTGTTCTGTCACATTGGCAGCTTGCGTACTAGGAATGGCAAAACCAATACCTTGCCCGCTAGCAATGATGGCAGTATTTATGCCCACCACTTGCCCGTCCATATTAAGCAAGGGGCCGCCGCTATTACCGGGGTTAATGGAAGCATCTGTCTGTAAAAAATTATCAAAGGGGCCGGAATTAATATTACGTCCCTTGGCAGATAAAATACCAGAAGTTACTGTATGCTCAAGGCCAAATGGATTACCGATGGCCAGCACCCATTCACCTACGCGAGCTTTATCAGAGTCAGCAAAGGTTAAGTAGGGTAGAGTATCTTTAACATCTACCTTTAGCAGGGCAATGTCAGTTTCTTCATCAGAGCCCACTAAAGTTGCCGCAATGGCTTCATTTTTACCCGTGGCACCTTGTAAATTTACATTAATAACATCTGCTCCTTTCACCACGTGAAAGTTAGTTACAATATAGCCATCTGCTGAGATAATGAAACCGGTACCAAGAGAGCGTTTCTTTTGCTCAGGTCTTTGCTGCTGACCTTGGAATGGTTGAAATTGCTCAAAAAAACGTTCAAAACCGGGAGGGATACCCGGCATAAATTCATGCATGAATTGTTGCCTGCTTTGCTGTGTGGCTTTTTTTTCTGTACTAATATTTACCACAGAGGGACCGGCTTTCTCTGCCAAATCCACAAAATTGGGCAGATTTGCCGCTTCTGCCAAACTAGCACTAAGCAGTAAGGTAAAGATAAAAAGGTTAGTAAGCGTTTTACGAATAATCATAGATTCTCCTTTGTGCGAATCGCGTATCCTCATATACATTGAAATAAACTCCATGAAAAAGGGGAGACTGAGCACCCCTTGCAACACATAATATAAAACAAAAAAAACTTCTGTGAAGATGCATGCTAAAATTTTTCTCTAAAGCTTACCAATATGGATTGAAACATGTTCTCATAAGATTAACTCCAATGAGGATAAATCGCCTCATATAGGGGCGCGGATTGAAGCAATTGTACAACATTGACGCCCCCCATGAAATATGCCACTAAGGCAAAATATGGTGTGATAACTATATGTCATTTATTAATCTGAAAAAAGGCAAGAAAAATATATGTTTTCCGTTACTGTGCAAAATACCAAAGAGCTCTATATTTTATTGTTAGCCGCCATACTTACCCTTGCCACCATGTATGTTCCTCAGCCTTTACTCTCTAGTATACAAAAAAGCTTTCCTATGCACAGCGATGCACATATTGCCTTACTTATGACGGTGATTTTTGTGCCTTTAAGTATTGCTCCACTTATTTATGGGGCTTTTCTCAATACTTTTTCTACCAAGCGCATTTTATTGTGTTCTGTGGGTTTGCTTTTTATCTCCGCCATGGGACTTTATTTGGCAAAAGACTTTAATGTGATTCTCTTTTTTAGATTTATACAAGGCCTAGTGGTGCCAGCCATGCTCACATCACTTATGGCGCATTTATCTGCACAATATCAAGGCATGACTTTACAGTACATTATGGCAATTTATATTGCAGCTACCATAGTAGGTGGTCTTATAGGACGTATTTTTTCCGGAATTATTGCTTCTGCCTTCACATGGCAGACCTCATCCTTGGTATTAGCTCTTGCCTTGGCTGTGCTTTTTGTTTGTATTATGAGCTTAAAAGAGCAAACTAGAAACACCACGACCAAGTCTTCTTTAGCAGAATTTCAACAAATTGTGCATACTACAGGTATTAAGCGTTTATTATTTATTGAGAGCATATGTTTTTTTGTTTTTGTGGCTCTAGCTACCTATTTGCCTTTTTTCTTAACGCAAATAGATAATAGCATTTCAGAATGGCGCATTGGGCTTATGTATTTAGGCTATGGCATGGGGATTATAATTGCTTTACAATCTCGAAATATTATTCATGCCGTGGGGGGAAGTATACGCAGCATTCGCCTTGGGGTGTGCATCTTTATACTTTCGATCATGCTTTTTCTTATCCCAAATCTTTATTGCATCTTTGTAGCCATGTTCATATTATGTGCAGGGCAATTTCTAGAACATAGCATTACACCTGGTTTGGTAAACCGTATTTGCCCTTATAATAAAAGCGCCGTAAACGGACTATACCTCTCCATTTATTATTTTGGCGGCGCTTTAGGTTCTTATCTTCCTGGCTTTATCTACGAAGCCTTTGGCTGGACAAGCTTTATTGCCTTTTTGGGGTGTTTGCTTATGGTTGCCCTTATAGCCAGCCTTGGCCTTGAAAAACACACCCCGCAACAATAATTATAAGCCTACTGCTTTACGCAGCGCAGCAAGCTCTTTATCGCTCAATTCGCGCACCTTGCCAGAGGAAATATCTAGCTCTAAGGGACCTTGCGCCACACGGGTAAGCTGTAAAATAGTTAAGCCCAAATCACGGCACATACGTCGAATTTGCCTATTAATACCTTGCTGTAATGTCATTTCTATAAGGGTAGAGCGGGCTTCTTTGTGCAAAATACGCACCTGCACAGGGGCCAATTTTTCGCCTTCTTCTAAAGTCATCCCCTTACGCATAAGGGCAAGGTGTTCATCTTGCACCCTTTCACGCACCCACACTTCATATATTTTAGGCAAGTGATATCGAGGATGTGCAAGACGTTGTGCTAAATGTCCATCATCGGTAAGCAATAATAATCCTTCAGAAAAGTAGTCTAAGCGCCCCACAGTAAAAAGCCTTTTTTCGCGCCATTTAGCGGGCAAAATATCAAAAATAGTTTCGCGGCCTTCAGGGTCGCTGGCTGTGCACATACTTTGCACAGGCTTATGCATAAGCAAGTACGAGCGCGCTTCTTGACGTGCAATTTTTTGTCCCTGCACACGAATTTCATCCTTAGCAGACACTTTATGTCCTAAATTATCAATACAAATACCGTTCACAAAGACTTTACCTGCCATAATAAGTTCTTCGGCCTTGCGACGTGAACATACACCCGCATCAGCCAAGGCTTTATTTATGCGCACAAGATCATTTTCTTGCCCAAGCTGTACAGTAGGTGAAGCATGGGATGGCGAGTTATGTGAATTCTTTTTTCTGATATTTTGTTTTTGAGGCTTTTTTTCCCAAGGCATTATGAGCTCCTAAAATATAAAACGTAGAGTGCAGGTCATAAATTATTTTTTAAGCGCGCACAGCAAGTGAATGTTTAGGGCTACATAATATGAAGTAGGACAAATGGAAAGCTGAACTTTGAAGAAAAAAATTTTACCATCAAAGGAGCAGTAAACATTTACGAGGAGAAAATGGGGAAAAACAAATTTGGAATACATTTTTAGGAACAAAAGGAACAAGGCAGGTCTTCAAATATATTTTATGCGCATACTTTGTTCATAACTTACAATAAATTTATTATTTCAAATGGTTATACAAGTTATTTCGTAGATTTCCAGCATCTCAAAGTTTACATAATTATCATTATGAGACATTTGTGCGCGGTAAAAAACTATACCCTCAAGACTCACCTCTAAGCGCACATTTTCATCTATTTTAAGCTAAGATTTATTTTCCGCTTTTCGGCACTTGCCATGACAGCCGCCACAGCGTAAAATGCACGACACGTTTTTAGTAAATCCCCATTTTTACATAGTAAGGAGTTCATATGGGACTTGCCAGCAGCTCAAGCTCGTTCACACGCTTTAGAATTATGGATGACATTCCAAAAGATCTTTGGACAAGCATCACAGAAAAATTACAACTCTACGCCTTTCAAGATATTGATAACACAGCTGAAGAAACATCTCATGGTTGGACATGCTTTGACGATATGCTCGATATGCAGTGGAATACAGCCCCGCCTCAAAAAGGTGAATACATTGTTTTTTCTTTGCGCTTAGATACACGCCGTGTGCCTCCTGGTGTTATTAAAAAGCATTTAGCCTTGGCTCTTGCCGACGAGAAAAAGAAAATGCAAGAGCAAAACAAAACCTATATTAGCCGCGAGCGTAAAAAAGAGTTAAAAGAACAAGTTATGTTGCGTTTACGCCAACGTTTTTTGCCAATTCCTGCTGAATTTAATGTGGTATGGTCTACCACCAAAAATACGGTTTGGTTCATGTCTACCCAAAATAAGATGCTGGAAATTTTCACAGAGCTCTTTACAAAAACCTTTAATTTGCACCTTGATCAAATGACCCCCTATGGTATTGCCAGTACCTTTTTAAACGAAGCTCAACTTATCCAATTAGATATGCTTGAACCAACCCATTTTGCGGCGGAGTAAACTATGGCTAACGAAATCACTACCGATGTTGTTTTAGGACAAGAGTTTTTGACTTGGCTTTGGTTTCAAAGCGACACTGCTCCCAATGATTTTAGCGATAAAGGCGGTATGCCCTTTACAGTTTCAATGGAGCAACGCATTGTGGTGCAAGGCGGCGAAGGTGATAGCTTAGAAACGGCCTCAGTATCTGGCTCACTTTCCCCTTTACGTGAAGCACGTTTTGGCCTTGCTACAGGTAAAAAAGTAACACGAGCCTTGGTGCGTTTTGAAAAAGATGACTTAGCCTGGCAAGTGGGGTTAAAAGCCGAAGATTTTTCTTGCAATGGCTTACGCACGCCAAAAATTGAAAAAGAAAGTGACGATGATGATCCTGATGCTTTCTTATTAGAAAAAATCTATCTCATGGAAGTGTGTTTAGAGCTTTTAGACGGCTTGTATATGCACTTTATCAATTTGCGCCTTTCTGCCGCATGGAAAGAAGAAGTGCAGCGCATTCATGAATGGATGACCAAGCGCGAAAACATCTAAGCCCATCAAGCCCTCTTAAAGGAATATATATGCCCCCTACCCTAAGCAAAAGCTATTTACTTATGGCTCTGGCTTTACGTGTGATACGTAAAGCCTTATGGATGCTGCTTGTGCTATGGGGCATAACGGTTATTTCTTTTGTGGTGATCCATTTAGCCCCCGGCTCCCCCACCGACTTAGAAACCACTCTAAACCCTATGGTGGGCGAAGCTGCCAGAGCGCGCCTTGAAACTTTATATGGCCTTGATAAACCTCTGTATGAACAATACGGAAACTGGCTCTGGCGCCTTATGCATTTAGACTTTGGCAATTCCATGTCCAGTGACGCTCGCCCTGTGCTTGAAAAAATCATGGAGCGTTTACCCCTTACTGTGGGCATGAATGTGGCCTCCCTTATTTTAACTTTATGCATTGCTATTCCCATGGGCGTACTTTCAGCCTGGAAGCAAAATTCTTGGTTAGATAAAGGTATAACCATCTTGGTCTTTTTAGCCTTTGCCATGCCGGGTTTTTGGTTAGCTTTATTACTTATGCTGTATTTTGGCATAGAAAATACCTGGCTACCCATTTCTGGCCTCAGTTCACTAGATTATAACCAGCTCTCACCTTTAGGAAAAGTCTTAGATATAGCCTCACACCTTATCCTGCCCATTATCATCTACACGGTGGGTTCCATTGCCGGAATGTCGCGTTTTATGCGCTCATCCATGCTTGAAGTATTACGCCAAGACTATATTTTAACGGCACAGGCCAAGGGGCTTCCCACAAGGCGCGTTATCTTTCACCATGCTTTGCGTAATGCGCTCTTACCACTTATTACCCTTTTAGGGCTTTCAATACCGGGGCTCATTGGCGGTTCTGTTATTATTGAGTCTATCTTTGCCCTGCCCGGCCTTGGGCAGCTTTTTTACGCAGCGGTTATGGCAAGAGATTACACTATGATTATGGGAAATTTAGTTATAGGCGCCGTGCTTACCTTACTTGGCAATGTCTTGGCTGATATGTGCTATGGCCTTGCCGATCCACGTATTCGTAGCGCTAAGGAGGTAAACTAATGCCTCTTGCTAAAAACTTTTTGCTGAAAAAATATTTCATGTTTTCTTTAGGGCTAAGCTTTGTGCTTATTATGTCCATAGCCGCCCTTTTAGCGCCGTGGATAGCCCCCTATGACCCCAATGCCTTACACCTTGATGCCATTTTGCTGGCTCCTTGTGAGGCTTATCCCCTTGGCACCGACCAATTGGGGCGCGATGTATTTTCACGCTTACTTTACGGCGGACGTATCTCTTTATGGGTAGGCTTTGTGGCTGTAAGCATTTCTGTGAGCATTGGCCTTATCTTAGGGCTTATTTCAGGCTATTTTGGTGGCCTTGTGGATGAAGGAATCATGCGCGGCGTAGATATTATGCTCTGTTTTCCGTCTTTTTTTCTTATCCTCGCCGTTATTGCCTTTTTAGAGCCAAGTTTAAGCAATATCATGATTGTTATTGGCTTAACCTCTTGGATGGGAGTAGCACGTTTGGTACGCGCTGAAACCTTGAGTTTGCGCCAAAGAGATTTCGTAGCAGCGGCTCTCTTAAACGGCGCATCTAGCGCGCGCATTTTGCATGTGCATATTCTGCCAAATGCTTTAAGCCCAGTGCTTGTATCAGCAACCTTAGGTATTGCAGGTGCCATATTGGTAGAATCCTCTTTAAGCTTTTTGGGCCTTGGCGTACAACCCCCCACGGCCTCTTGGGGTAATATGCTGCTTGAAGGTAAAAATGTACTAGAAATTGCCCCTTGGCTTTCGTTATACCCTGGCCTTGCCATTTTGATTACCGTGCTTGGCTATAATTTACTGGGAGAAAGCCTGCGCGACATGCTCGATCCACGTTTACGTAATAAATAAAATTTGAGATTAATATGTTAGAATTTTTACGAATACAAGGTCTTGCTCTTATTGAGAATATGGAGCTAGAATTTAGCCAAGGCATGAATGTGCTTACCGGCGAAACAGGCGCAGGAAAAAGCTTTATTCTTAAAGCCTTAAACTTTTTATTGGGCGATAAAATGAACGCAGATATGGTGCGTGCTGGTCATGAAAAAGCTCAAGTAGAAGCCATCTTTTTTTATGAGGGCAAAGAACTTATTTTGCGCCGCGAACTTTTGGCCGACAGCGGACGTTCACGCCTGTATATCAATGACAGTTTAAGCTCACAAGAAAGCGTTAAAGAACTGCGCCCAAGCCTTATGGTACATACCAGCCAGCATGCACAGCAAAAGCTCTTACAAGCCAGTTATCAAGCCCAGCTCATAGAAGACTCTTTACCTAATAATGAGCTTTTACAACAGCGCACTCAGCTTGTGCATGAATTACAAAGTGTATCTGAAAAACGACAAGCCTTGCAAGAACGGCACACTGCCCTTTCTGAAAAGCGTGATTTGCTCGAAATGCAGCAAATGGAAATTGATAAAGTAGCACCTAAGGACGGTGAAGAAGAAAAGCTTGAAAAAATGCGTGCTGAAGCAAGAGATGCTTCACAAAAAGCCGCCGATTATGCCGAAGCCCTTAGCCTCATTTATGGCGAAGACGGCCCTGGACTACGTGAAACTTTAGGACAATTTGAACAATGCCTTGAACGTATTGCTAAATACGACGGGGTTAAGCAAGAAAGTTTTATGGCAGAGTTAGAATCTGTTACAGCTTTGCGTGAAAATCTTTCGCATTTAGAATCTTCTTTACGTAAAGCGCCAGAAGCACTTAGCATTGACATGGACGCTTTAGAAGCGCGCCTATACGCACTAGCACAACTGAAACGTAAATTACGCCGATCTTTAGAAGAAATACTAGCTTTACGCACTGAAATTGAAGATAATATTTCCTTTTTAGATTCTTGCGCTTTGGATATGGCTTTACTTGCAAAAGAAGAAAAATCTCTTGCAGAAAAACTTAAAGCAACACTTGAAAAACTTAAACCTTTACGTCAAGAATGCGCTCAGAGCTTTGCCAAAAAACTTGAACAAGCTCTAGCTGGCCTTGGCTTTTCTAAGGACGTGCATGTTATTGTAGATTTTGTTCCCGTTAAACTTTGGGAAGATATTTATGATGAAAAAGCGCGTCTTTTATGGGCGCCAAACCCTGGTCAAAGTCCGCAACCTTTAGATAAAATTGCCTCTGGCGGCGAATTGTCACGCTTTTTATTAGCTCTTGTAAGCATAAAAAGCGGCGCAGAACAAGCCACGTATATCTTTGACGAAGTAGATACCGGCATTGGTGGACTCACCCTTAATATGGTATCAGAGCGCTTACAATCATTAGCTGCTCAAAGACAAATGCTGCTTATTACGCACTGGCCGCAATTGGCTGCCCAAGGTTCGCGACATTTTCGCATAGTAAAACAAGAAAATAATGGTAATACCGTTACCACCTGCCAACAGCTTGACCCTGCTGCTCGTCAAGAAGAACTGGTACGCATGGCTGGTGGTACGGAGTCTTTGTTGAAAGTGTAATTTTACATTTTTATATTTTTTTGAGG
>CAYJND010000080.1:0-9233 GCA_964371565.1 uncultured Desulfovibrionaceae bacterium | reverse complement strand
TTTATTTTGCATACCGGGCGAAAAAGCAATATCCCTCCGAGGGTTTCGCAGCCCAGTTCCTTAAATGGTAGGCTTAAACTAGACGACTCCCCCACCAAAAAAAAGGAAGTCTATTTCAGACTTCCCCTTCCCTACATATAATACCCTACAGCTAACGATACGATTTATAGCTAATGCCATACTTGCGCATACGCTGCCCCATAATTCTTTCGGTAATACCTAAAGCCTCCGCCGCTTGCCCCATATGCCCCTTAGACTCTGTAAGAGCCTCCATAATAGACACACGCTCAAGCTCTTCAATGCGCTCTGGTAAAGTACCCACATGCTCACGCATAACAGAACCTGGCTGACTTAAAGTACTGCACGCATGACTGTGCAACTCTGCTGGCAAATGCTGTGGCAGAATATATCGCCCCTGCCCTATGAGCAGCATGGCTCTTTCAATGATATTTTCTAACTCACGAATATTACCCGGCCAAGAATAACGCTCTAGCATATCGCTGGCGGCTAAAGCGATTTTGGGCTTTTCTTTAAAATGCACCTTGGCAAATACTTCTAAAAAGTGATCCGCCAAAAGGGCAATATCGCTTCTACGCTCGCTCAGCGATGGCAAAGTTAGGGAAAACACATTGAGGCGATAATATAAATCTTTTCTAAAAGTGCCTTCTTCCACCATTTTTTCTAGCTCACGATTGGTGGCAGCAATAATGCGCACATCCACAGAGCGGCTTTCGGTAGATCCTATACGGTCGAAGCATTTTTCTTGTAATACACGCAAAAGCTTAGCCTGCGTGGGTAAGGGAAGCTCGCCCACTTCGTCTAAAAAGAGCGTGCCCCCATCTGCCAATTCAAAACGCCCTTTACGCGCCTGTGTAGCTCCGGTAAAAGAACCTTTTTCGTGACCAAAGAGCTCGCTTTCTACTAAACTCTCTGGCAAGGCGGCGCAGTTGAGCGAGATAAAACTTTCAGCATGACGCGGACTATTTTCATGAATGGAACGCGCCACCAGCTCTTTACCTGTGCCACTTTCGCCGCGAATCATTACCGTGGTAGAGCTTGGCGCCACCTGTTCAATGCGCTCGTGAATAAGCTGTATACCTTCAGAGTTGCCCACAATACCGTGATAGCCTGTCTTATATCTGCTTGGCAGGCGCAGGTTTTCTGCCACATGCTCTTCTTTTTGCATGCCGTCTTGATGCTGACGAATGTAAGGAATAAAAGCATTGGCTATGATGCGCAAAAGGCGCTCTTCATGCTCTGGATTAATGACCTCTGCACTGGGTCTATCGATGCCGAGGGCACCAATGACCTTATCATGTAGGGTAATGGGCACGCATAAAAAAGAAATACTTTCAAAGGATGTTCTAGCGTGGGTTCTGTTTAGAAACAGCGGATTGTGCACGGCATCTTCAATAAATAAAGTCTCACCGGTTTGAATAACCTTGCCTACAACACCTTCACCCACCACATAATGCCCTTGTTTTTTTTGCTCACTGGAAAGGCCAGAGGCTGCTTCTATATAAAGATCACCATCTACAGGTGATAAAAGCACCAAGAGGGCACGCTTGGCATAGGTAACCTCTTGAATAAAACCTAAAGCATCATCTAAGGTGATGTTTTTTTTATGCAAAGCGTCTAAAATATCTACCAGTCTTTCAAGGTCTGAAGTAGATGAGGGAAAGGAATGTAGTTTTACCATGCGAGCTTCTTTTGTCTGTAGTGTTAAATTCATATGCACACCTTTTGGCTCAAAGGTCAAGTGAGAGGTTTTCTATACAGCCAAGAGGAACAGCCAGGAAGGGGTAATGGCTGTTCCTCTTAGATTGTTAATAAACGGTGTAAGTTAGATGGCTACGGAGCCACGTTCTCCTGTACGAATACGTACTACTTCGCACACATCGGTGACAAAGATTTTACCATCACCCACATGCCCTGTTTTGGCAGCACGCTCCACAGTGGTGAGCACTTTTTCCATCATATCATCATTGACCACCACTTCTAAATGCACTTTATGCACATATTCCACAAAGATGGTTTGGCCGCGATAGGTTTCTGCATGTCCTCTTTGTTGCCCATAACCTTTTACTTCGGTGTAGTTAAGGCCGGTTATGCCTATTTCTTCTAAAGCTGCACGCACATGATCCAGCATTTGAGGACGAATAATAATTTCAATCTTTTTCATACTATAATCCTTTTATATACTATAAAGAATAGCCACGTTCATTGTGTTCAGAAAGGTCAAGGCCGGTTACTTCAGCATCATCACTTACACGTAAGCCTACGGTAGACTTTACAAAAGCTAGTACTAATCTGCTTACTATGTATACAAAGCCCCATGTAGCTACGATGGAAATAACTTGCGATACAAGCAAAGAGCTGTTGCCGTAGAAAAGACCATCAATACCATTTACAGATGCGCTGGCGAAAAGACCGGTGGCAAAGGCACCCCAAGTACCGCCAAGGCCGTGAATACCTACTACGTCAAGGGCGTCGTCATAGTTGAACTTTTCTTTTAAAAGTACGCCGCCATAGCAGAATACGCCGCCAAGGAAACCAATGAGAAGCGAAGGACCTAAGGGAACAAAACCAGCGCCGGGGGTAATAGCCACAAGACCGGCAATGGCACCAGATACAGCACCCAAGGTGGTGGGCTTGCCGGTGCGCTTCCACTCAACTACAAGCCAGCCAAGGACGCCAGCAGCAGTGGCAAGGTGTGTGCTTAATAAGGCATGACCAGCTAAGGCACCGGAGGCTAAGGCGCTACCAGCATTAAAGCCGAACCAGCCAAACCATAACAAGCCGCCGCCTAAAATGGTGAGTGTTAAGTTATGCGGACGCATGGGCACAGAGCCAAGGCCTTTTCTGGCACCAAGAGCATGAGCACAAGCCAGCGCACCAGCTGCAGAAGCCATATGCACTACAGCGCCGCCTGCAAAGTCGATGGCGCCAATTTGTGCCATCCAGCCGCCGCCCCATACCCAGTGTGCCATGGGCACATAGGCCACAAAGAACCACAAGGCAGAGAAAAGTAAGTAGGCAGAAAATTTAATACGTTCAGCGTAGGCGCCAGATACAAGTGCCACGGTAAGCACAGCAAACATGCATTGGAAAGCCATAAAAACAGTGTGTGGCAATTGCGGTGCCAAGGGGGCAGACTCGCCATTAACGCCATTTAGGAATATATAGGAAAAATCTCCAATAAGGCCGCCATGGTCGGGCCCAAAGGCTAATGAATATCCAAGAAGTGCCCAAAGCACGGTAATAAGGCCTAGCGAAGCATAACTGTGCATATGGGTAGACAATACGTTTTTAGAGCGCACCAAGCCGCCGTAAAATAAGGCTAAGGCGGGCGTCATCAGCATAACCATGGTGGCACAAATGATGATAAATCCGGTATCACTTGCATTCATTTTCTTTACCTTCTTTCTCTTGTTTAAACTGTTAATAATGCATTCCGCGTGAATGATAGAGTCTGTTAAGCATTAAGTGTGCCAAAGGCGCAATACAGCATATAATAATTTAATATTATTATGGAAAATGTTTTTTATTTTTTACAAAACTACGCTTTTGTGGGTAATTTTTCTACTTTTTTGTAGTTTTGTTAAAAATGGTAGAAAGGAAAAAATTAAAATTGATTGAGCGCTCAACTCTACCAAGAGGTATAAAATTTTTTCTGCTAATGATTTTAGGGGTGATATGAACTTTACACATTTATGTAGAAAATAGGGGCGAAAAAACATTTTCTACATAATTGTAATTTTAATTGCTGAAAAATGAGATTATGCTATAATTTTAGTTGAGATAGAAGGTTCGTTGAAAAATCTAAACATTTAAATGCGAAAGAATTATCTGCATAGTAAAACAAAAAACTCTCCTTCAGCACGCGCAGTTCTATTGACGCCAAAAGCCCTTTATGCTAAAAGAAAGGGGCTTTGTGAAATGGGGTACAACCATTATGAAATTTAGTGACAGAGTTAAAAAGAAAAGCAAATCCATGGAAGTTTTTGCCACGGCAGGCACCATTGGAATGCACATGGTCAGTGGCCCCATAGTGGGTTTTGCCATCGGCTATGGCCTTGATAAGTGGTTAGGTACAGACCCATGGTGCAAGTTGGCTTTTTTCATCATAGGTATTGGCGCAGGTTTTTTGAATGTGCATCGCGATAGCCAAAGTCTTTTGCGAAAAATACAAAAAGAAGGCCCTGCCGGTACTGGGGCAACAAGCCCCCATGAGTCACAGACTCGCACCAAGGCGCCAAACAAAGAAAGCCAAAACAGGGTAAGCAAGGCTGAAAAGAGCTTTGAAGAAAAGTAAAACAGCCCCTTAGGTATATATGACCACAGAAAGTAGCAAAGCAAAACAAGGCCTTGTGCATCATTTAGATGCTTGGCTTTGGCGCAGAGGTTTTTATAATCCTTTAGTGCGATTTATGGTAAAAATACAGGTAATATTTTTTATTTTCACCTGTATTGTAGGCATCTTAGCATTACAATGGACGCCGCACGCTCTTACCTTTGCCGTGGGGTCAGCCATTTTTGCAAATATTTTTTGGGGAATTTCTGGACAAATACTAGGTCTTTCCCTTACAAAGTTCTCAGGGGAGTTGCTCTTTCTTCTCCTTTTTAGAACTGGATTTAGATTGGCGCTTGCCGCCGCGATTTTATATGTGGCCTTTGTGGTATTTAAGGCGTCCCCCCTTGTCATGGTATGCGGGGTGACAGCTAGTATGGGTTTAGCCCTCGGAACCTTTGCTTACAATCATTTTAGTAAGCACAAGCAATAAGGAGCGTATTATGGCAGGTGGATTGCCGCATCCGGTCTTACTCTCGACCCTTGCTGACATGGATTATGTTACCATTGGTGGTCAACTTGTTGAATTTAAGCATGTTTTCTTCACCTGGATTGTCATGGCTTTCTTATTCCTTGTGGCCTATATGGTACGCAGACGCATAACCATGATTCCCAGTGGTGGGCAAAACTTCTTTGAATTTATCATTGGAACCATTGACGACTTTGTCTGTGCTAACCTTGGCGAAAAAGACGGTAAAAAATTTGTGCCTTTGCTCGCTGGTATCTTTATTTATGTTATTACCATGAATATTACCGGCTTGCTTCCCGGCTTCGACGCCCCTACAGCCAACCTTAATACTACGGTATCCTTGGCTATTGTAGTATTTGTATACTATAACTATATTGGTATGCAGCGCTGGGGTTTCCATTATGTAAATCACTTCACAGGCCCATCAAAAGCGCTTATTCCGCTTATGTTCCCTCTAGAAGTGGTTTCCCACTTATCGCGTCCGCTTTCGCTTTCTTTGCGTCTATTCGGTAATATTCGCGGTGAAGAAATTGTTATTATCTTAGCCTTTGTTATGGCGCCAGTGCTTGGCAGTTTGCCCATTTACTTCCTCTTCCTCTTTGGTAAGAGTATGCAAGCCTTTGTATTCTTTATGTTGACCATGTTCTACATCAAGGGCTCGCTGGAGCATGCGCACTAGGATTAAGCCACAAGGCTTTACATTACGGGGAATGGTCTACGGACCCAAACATATAATCATTATTAGGAGTTTAAAATGCGTAAATTATTGATGATCGCCTTAAACACAGTAGCTCTTGTTGGTATGGCCTCTCTTGCTTTTGCAGCCGGTGACCCCATGGCCATCAGCTACACCTCCCTTGCTGCCGTTCTCGGCATTGGTATTGCTGCTTTTGGTTGCGGTATCGGCATGGGTCTTGGTCTTAAAGGCGCTTGTGAAGGTATTGCTCGCAACCCAGATGCCAGCGGTAAAATCACCGGTACCATGATTCTTGCTTTCGCATTTATCGAATCCTTGGCTATTTACGCCTTGGTTGTAAGCTTCATCTTGCTCTTTGCTAACCCATTCATGGGCTAAGAGTCGCGCATTTTACATGCTTGCCCCAGCTTCGTAAGAAGTTGGGGCTTTTTTCATGGTAAAAGTGCCTAACATATTTTCTCACCCATTTTATACTCTCAAGAGATTACACCATGCCTGAAACTCTACGCGCAAAAATACAACAAGGGCAAACAAGCCTTGGCTCTTGGTTACAATTACCAAGCCCCGATACAGCAGAAATCATGGCACATATGGGCTATGATTGGCTGGTCATTGATATGGAGCATGGCAGTATAGATATCAGCCAATTGCCCAATATTTTGCGTGCCATTCAAGGTGCTTGTCTGGGTAAAAATTCGCGCGAACTACGCGAATCAGGCGCACCGCACACATCTTGCGCCCCTCAGGCTTTAGTGCGTGTGCCCACGGCAGAAAAAATGGCCATTCGCCGCGCCTTAGATGCCGGCGCACAGGGTATTATACTTCCCATGATACAAAGCCGCGCACAGCTTAACGAAGCTTTAGATGTGGCGCTATATCCCCATTCGCAAAAAGCCCAAGGCTCACGCGGAGTGGGCTATGCCCGCGCCAATATGTATGGGCATTATTTTCAATCTTATATGCAGCACCACGAAGAAGAGCTTGTGTTCGTAGCGCAAATTGAGCATGTGGACGCCTTGCACGATTTAGAAAATATTGTGCAGCACCCGCGCCTTGATGCCATCATGGTGGGCCCTTATGATCTTTCGGCTTCCATGGGGCTTATGGGTAAATTTGATCACCCTCTTTTTATACAAGCCATGGAAGAAATTCAGCATATCTGTCAAAAACATAGCATGCCCATGGGTAGCCATGTGGTGCAGCCAGATGCTAAGGCTTTAAGCGCCGCCGTGGCACAAGGCTATACATTTATAGCCTATGGTATTGATGCGCTCTTTTTGCACAATGCTGCCCACTGCCCTGTTTTTTCCTTCTAACCGCCGAGAGTATACATGATTTCTTATGCCATAATTCCTGCGCGTATGGGCTCCACACGTTTTCCCGGTAAGCCCTTAGCGCCCATTCATGCTGTGCCCATGCTGGGGCATGTGGCCTATCGCACTGCCATGGCGCCAAGCCTAGCCGCCACTTATGTAGCCACCTGCGACGCGGAAATTTTTGACTACTGCCAAGAGCATCACATTAAGGTGGTCATGACAGATAGAGGCCACACGCGCTGTAGCGATCGCTGCGCCGAGGCTTTGCCCCTCATTGAAAAGCTTGAGGGTAAAAAGGCCGATGCCATGGTCATGGTGCAAGGGGATGAGCCCATGGTACACCCACAGATGATTGAAGCGGCACTTAGCCCTTTGCAAAGCAATGTAGATGTGCAAGTGGTGAATTTGCAAGCGCCCATTCTTAGTGAAGCAGAATTTACTTCGCCAAACACCATTAAAGTAATTAGCGATGCACAGGGCAAAGCGCTGTATTTTTCCCGCGCGCCCATTCCTCATAGGGGGCATGGCACAAGAGATAACGCTGCCCCTTATGGCTATAAGCAAGTATGTATTATTCCCTTTCGCCCTGCGGCATTACATAATTTTATGAGCCTAGGAGAAAGCGCTTTAGAGCGAGCAGAATCCATTGATATGTTGCGCCTTTTAGAGCATGGTTTTGCTGTGCATATGGTGCACACCCCATTTCAAAATCAGGCTGTGGATTGCCCCGCCGACCTTGAGCGCGTGGTGCAGCTTATGCAAGATGATGACTTGCGCCATCTTTATTCATAACCCATTATAACAGCAGAGAATAGTATGAAAATTGCCATTACCACCACCTCTTTTGCCACCCATGATATGACGCCTATGAATAGGCTTTTTGAAAAGGGCGTGCACTGCATTCAAAACGCGCGCGGGCGCACCTTAAACGGTGATGAAGTTATTAAACTTGCCAAAGAGTGCGACGGAATTATTGCCGGCACCGAGCCCCTTTCTGCCGCTGTTATGGCGCTGTGCCCAAATCTGCGCGCCATTTCTCGCGTAGGTGTAGGTCTTGATTCTGTGGATGTGGACTTTGCCAAAGAGCGCGGCATTAGCGTGCACGCCACATCTGCTGACTACCTTGCCCGCGCCGTAAGCGAATATGTGCTGGCACTTACCATGAATTTACTGCGCGGTGTCAGTTCTCAAGATAGGGCTTTACGCCAAGGGCAATGGCAAAAGCATATGGGATTTTTACTGCGCGGCAAAAAAGTAGGAATCATAGGCTTTGGGCGCATGGGGCGCGCTGTGGCGGCGCTTTTGGCTGTACTTGGCTGTGATATTGCTTTTTGTGACCCTGCTGTAAGCGCTGAAGATGCAGGACGTTATACCAAGATGGAATTGCCAGAGTTGCTGGCCTATGCCGATATTGTGTCTTTACACTGCTCAAAAACATCTGGAGCGGCGCCCATTGTAGGTACTGAACAATTGGCTCTTATGCCGCAAGGAGCGTGGCTTATTAATACGGCGCGCGGCGGCCTAATAGATGAAGAGGCGCTATATGAAGCGCTGGAAAGTAAACACCTTAGCGGCGCGGCGCTTGATGTGTATGGTGAAGAGCCCTATGCAGGAAAGTTGGTAGAGTTAGATAACGTGTTGCTTAGCCCGCATAGTGCTTCGTATGCCAGAGAAGCAAGGGCAAAAATGGAATTGGAAGCGGTGGAAAATATTTGTGCAGCGCTTGGGATTTAGGGGAGCTGTGTTGGTTTTTTGGGAATTTAGGGTTGCTGTAGCTTAGAGGTTTATTGCTGTGGAGGTGATAGAGTTTTTTGGCTTTTGGTAGCTTAGAGATGTATCACCGTGGAGATGAAAAAATTTAACGCTTCATATACGTTTTTTTAAAAGGGGCTTCATGGGGGACTATTCGTCCCCCTCGCCAGCCCCTTTTTAACCCCGGCTTCCCCCTATTTGGCAGTCTGCAGTGGCCTATCCCTACGTTATCTTTTGACGCGTTGCGCCAAAAGGATGCACTACGGGATTACGAGACTATGGGCGTACACGGTACGCCTACGCGGCACTGCTAGACTTGCTAGCCCCCGCGGGGGATGAGGATTACGTAATAGCGCTAACATCTCAATTCTAAATACATTGTCACTTAGCACCTCACTTTCATCTAAAACTATACACTTCTTTCTATCCCCTACCTCTGTAACTTCGGAAATGCATCGTGACATGCACTTGCTAATTTTGTATGATAAATTTGATATACTGAAAATATATTCCCGCTACGTGTTTTTTTCAGCACTACCCTAAAATACAATTGGTATCGATGCAATTGATGCCAGTATTTTAGGGTAGTGCTGAAATAAGAAAATCCTTTTCAAAAAATCTTTCTGTCCCCTACCTCTCCCCCCTGTG
>CAYJND010000079.1:8960-9242 GCA_964371565.1 uncultured Desulfovibrionaceae bacterium | reverse complement strand
TTTTTTTAGTGCTGTCATTGGTTTAAAGAAAAGCAGCTGTTTTCTCCTCCCCCTTCTTAATCATTTGCCAAAGAGGCGTATTTTTGTTACATAAAAATAATTCTTAGGAATTTTCTTTAGACCCAGAACGTAAACCGCAGGGGCAGTTATGGATTTTGAACTGGATGCAAAACAAGCAAATGATGATGACGACATCATTGAACTAACTGAAATAATAGAAAAAGGTAATGCCGCTCCTGCGACAACTCCTTCTGCTGATAATGATATTTTTGGCGCTGCAAT
>CAYJND010000079.1:8363-8950 GCA_964371565.1 uncultured Desulfovibrionaceae bacterium | reverse complement strand
AAGTGACTTGGGTGGTGGAAAAGTACCGGAACTTCCTCCGGATTTAGATGTGGATTTAGATGCCTTGTTGTCACAAATGGACAGTGATGGTGGTTTTTCTGCGGCAGAAGAAGCAGAAAGAGTAAAGGCAGAGGCAAAGGCAGCAGCTAGTTCTGAAGCTGAAGGCGAAGATTTTGATATTGATGCCATGCTCAGTGCAGAAATGGGTAATGATGCTACAGATGATAGCAGCGTGAGCTCGGAGGATTTTTCTTCGGGAGATCTGCCGGATATGGCAGATATAGATGCGCTTTTAGCAGATATTGATATGCCTGAACAGCCTGTAAATGAAACTGAAGCCAACCATAATGTGGATGAAGAGCAAGGCGCTGCAGAAATGGATGCGCTTTTAGAAAGTATTTTAGATGAAAAACCTGTTGTTCCTGAGTCTTCTGCTGCGCCAATGGCTTCTGTAGCAGAGGAAGAAGACGCTGCAGATGGATTAGAAGCGCTTTTTGATAGTGTTATGAACGATGAACCCGCGCCAGCACCCACTGCTGCACCTGTTGCAGAGCCAGAGCCCTCTGTTGTTGTTGCCCCGCCTGTAG
>CAYJND010000079.1:0-8353 GCA_964371565.1 uncultured Desulfovibrionaceae bacterium | reverse complement strand
GTCTAGTTTGCATTTTGGTGAAGATCCACAAGCTGTTGCGCCCCCATCTACCGATGATTTTGATAAACTTTTTCAAGATGTATTAGGTGAAGCGCCTTTATCGGCAGCGGATGTGGCCAAGGCTGTGGTTGAGAGCTCTCAAAAAGGAAGCGATGTTGCCCCGCCTGCCCCTTCAGAAGCCTCGTCCGATGAGGATGCGGCCTTGCTGGATATGCTTTTTGCCGAAGACGATACTCAAGCGGTTACGCCACAAGCGCCCGTGGTTTCTGGTGCTCCAACACCTACAGCGCAGCAACAAGATTCTCAGGAAGAAGTGTCTTCTGTTTTGGATATGCTCGATGAATTTTTGCCTGGGGATCCTCCTGAGGCAATGCCACAAGAAGAATTGATGGAAGAGTCCCCTAAAGAGGTTGCGGAAGAATTTTTAGCAGAGCCTTTAGAGGAAATGTTAGATGAAAGCCCTGCTCAAGCCTCTGACTTTATGCCTCCTAATCTTGATGAAGTAGCAGTTATGGCAGCGGCGGCTGCATCTGCTGCTGCTGCGTCTGCTTATAGTGCTCCTGCATCAGAGCAGAATGCTGCACATGAACCAGAGCAAGCCGCGGGGCAAGATATAAGTCATATAGACAAACGCCTTGAGCTTTTAGAAGAACAAGTGACGCAAAAACTTGACGCGGTTTTGGCTGAAAATGCTGCTGCATTACAAGATGTTACGACACAAATACAGGGTTTGCAATCGTCATTTAGTGCTCAAGAGCAGCAAATGGCAGAACTTGAAAAGCAGATACAAGAGGTTCCCCCTGTGGGCACTGAGCCCGGTGAAAAAGAAGAACTTGGGCGCTTACGTGCAGAAGTTTCTTCTTATGCAGATCGTGTACAAAAAGCTGAGGAATTGAGCCAAACGGTGGCACGCGACGCTGCCGCCAGAGATATGGCTGCTCGAGAGGCTTTATCCTCGTATATTGATAAGCTGGAGTTTGTGGCTAAAGAGGCTGTGAATCGTGAATCAACTGCTCACGAAAGTATGCTGACTACTATGGCTAAGTTAGAGCAAGCATTGCATGCGCAAGAAGAGCTGTCTCATGCTTATGCCAAGCGTATTACAGATTTAGAAGAACGCTTACAAAGTTTTGAAAAAAGTGTAGAAATTAACTTAGAGCGCATGGCTGTGGCTGCTGCCGCTAAGATTTTACGCGAAGAAATTGCTGCCTTGATGGCAGAGGATTAATTTAAGATAATTTTATAATTTAAAGGAGAGGGCGGGGGATATCTTTCGTCTTCTCTCCCGCTCGGCACAGCCCATAGGGGGCCAAGGCCATTCCCCAAAAGAGCGGGTTTTTTTTAGTCGTGCTTTGTAATATTGGGTGGTATATGGATAAATTACAAAAAGAAGCCTTGCAAGTGTCCAAAGAATTGGTGGCTAAATTTATAGAAACGCGCACTATATCTCCCTCTAATTTTGCCGAAACTTTTCCTGCTGTGTATAAGGTGGTTTTAGAAACCATACGCCAAGACGCAGAAGGTCAAGCCGCGCATGATAAATAATTTGCCCCAAATATCCCTATCTTTGGTTCTATGCAGGAAAAGTAGCCCCCATGACATGTGATTCTCGTTCTGAATGTATGCAAGAAAAATCCGCTAAATTGGCAGAAGATGTAAAACAAGAAAAAGCGCACGCTAAGGCTGTGTCCACCATGTTTGGACGCATTGTAACGTGGTATGATCTTTTAAATACAGTGCTTTCTTGTGGTTTTGATAGGCTGTGGCGTCGTCGATTAGTGCGCGAGGTACGCCTTGGGCCCACGGGACGAGTGCTGGATTTAGCCGCCGGAACTATGGATTTATCCCTTGCCATTCGCAAGCGCTATCCGAAGGCCATTGTACCGGCTTTAGATTTTTGTCCTCCCATGCTTTTGCAAGGGCGCAAAAAACTTAAAGGTAATCATGCGCATATGGTGTGGCCTGTGGCAGCAGATGCGCGGCATTTGCCTTTGCCCGATGCTAGTGTCGATTGTATTACCATTGGTTTTGGCATTCGTAATGTGCTTCCGCGTAGTGAGGCTTTTGCAGAGATGCACCGCGTGCTCGTACCTGGAGGACGTGTCTGTATATTAGAGTTTGGCTCAGGAAAAAATAAAATTTGGGGTGGTTTTTATAATTTTTATTTACGTAAGCTTTTGCCAAAAATAGGAAAAATATTTTCTGGCGACCCTAAGGCCTATGAATATTTAGCCAATACCATTATAGCTTTTCCTACAGCGCGAGAATTAGAAGAAGAGCTGCGCGCCGCAGGCTTTGTGTGTGCATGGCATGTGCCGCTTACTTCGGGCATTGTGTGCATGCATATGGCAGAAAAAGCTTGCGCAGAAAAGGCTTGCACAGAAAAGGCTCTCGCAGAAAAGGCTCATAATGAGGCGTAGTATAAAAATTAGCCTCTAGAAAACCATACCACCGTTAAGCCAAAGGCCAAAAGCACAAGCCCCATGGCGCGCAACTGCCCTGTGGGCATGGTCATGAGAGAAAATAAAAAGTTACGCATGGCTGCGGGGGATATAATCCAAGGTAGAGACTCTAAAATAAAAGCTAAGCCTAAAGCTGAGAAAAAAAGTTGCGTGTCAAAGTTCATAAATACTGCTTTGGGTAAAATTGTGTTTTGATTTTTTTTAAAAAACTCTGCCCTGAGAGTCAAAACATTTTTTTCAAGGTTTAAATGAAATGTGCTTATAAAATCAAGGTATTAAATACTTATAAAATTTCTTTGTTTTGCATTGTCCTGATTTTTGGGCGTGTAAAAAGTCTAAGCGTAAAAAAAATCCTTTCTCAAGGCGAGTTCTTCTTGCAATTCTGGGCATTTCTTCGCATAATACCTTGCCTGTGAGGGGCTGTATATAAACGCCTTTTTAATTTTTAAAATGTGGGGCCCCCATGTATATGCTTTTTTCCCTAGCTACTAGAGAAGAGTGGGAAGCGTCTAAACCTAGTTATTTAGGTTCGTTACCACAGAATTTAGCGGAACAAGAAATACATCTTTTTACCGATCAGCACGAGCGAACCAATGGTGTGCTTATTACTGGTGTCGGTCCTTTAAATGCGGCTTTAGCTTTTGGAAAAGCTTTGCAGCATTTAAAAAAAGATACTGTAGTGGTGAATGTAGGCTTGGCTGGTTCTTTTGATTTACAAAAGGCCCCTCTTTGCTCGCATTGGCGCATTACTAAAGAAGTGTATCCTGAATATGGTCTTGTTACTGCAGACAGGGTAGATGCAGTGGCCTTAGGCTTTCCGCAGTGGCGCACGCCTAAAAGTGTGGTGTGGGACTCTATAGTCTTGCCAGAACTTTTAACGTTAAGTGCGCTTTTGCGCCATTGCCCCATTGAGGGTAATGCCACAGCCATGACTGTAGCTGGGGTAACCTGCTGCCCAGAGCGGGCGGCGCGTCTGGCTTCGCCGTATACAGAGCCGCTTTTAGAAAATATGGAAGGATTTTCTTTAGCGCTGGCTTGTGCACGGCATGGGGTGGACTTTTTAGAAATTCGTACTGTGTCCAATCTTGTGGGCACAAGAGACCCAGAGTCCCGTGCATTCAAAGGGGCTTTGGCTGCTATGCAACCTGTGGTAGAACATCTTTTGTCGTAAAAGTGGAAGTAAGATGCAAGAGTTAAAAGAACGTTTAATAGAAGAATTACCTCTTATTGAAGAGGCTTTAGAAAGAGCTGTTACCTTGGTTCCAGCCCCTGCTAAACCTGTGGTCGAGCATATTTTTGCCGCCGGAGGTAAGCGTTTGCGTCCCTTTTTGACAGTGCTGTCGGCTCGGCTTTTGGGTTATGCCAGTGATGATATTTACGATCTAGCCATTAGCATGGAAATGCTTCACGCAGCTTCTTTATTGCACGATGATGTGCTTGATAATGCCGCCACCAGACGGGGCGAGCCAGCTGCACATACACTTTTTAACCCTACAAGCACCATACTTGCCGGTGATGCTTTATTGGCAACGGCTAATCTTTTGGTCTCCGGCTTTAATGACGTTCAATTATGCCGATGTTTTTCTGAAGCTACCATGCAAACGGTGGCAGGCGAAATTTTAGAAATAGAATATTTACGCCGCCTTGACCAAGATGATAGTATTTATGAGGCCATTGTACTTGGCAAAACGGCTTGGCTTTTGCGCGCTTCTTGCGCTCTTGGTGCTTTGCGTGCTCAGTGTACTGCAGCTGAAGTGCAGGCTCTGGCAATCTATGGGCAAGAGCTTGGGCTAGCCTTTCAGATGGTGGATGATGCGCTGGACTTTGCCCCTGAAGAAGAAACGGGCAAACCCTCTGGGGGCGACTTGTGCGAAGGCAAGTTGACACCGCCCATTCGACTGTATAGAGAAAGCTTACAAAGCAGAGCACAAGAGGCATTTGATAGAGCTTTTACATCAGGAGCATTTAGCGCCGAGGAAGCCGCAAATATTGGGGCAGAAATTTGCCGCCAAGGTTTTGATAGTCAAACACGCCAAAAAGCAGGCGAAGCTTTACAAAGAGCCAGAAATTCCTTGGCTCTTTTACCCGCGGTCACCCAAGGTAGAGCAGAGTATGCTCTTTTATTGGATATGGCCGATTATGTACAAAAAAGACAACATTAGTAGAGACGGAGTATTTCATGCTGCATCGCATAGAAGTGGGTTTACACCCTCATATTGAAGATACCATTGGTAAAAAAACGGCGCATCATATTGCAAAAGCCTTAGACATCCCCTTGGCAGCCGTGCGCCAATTAAAGGTCTTTACCGTAGACGGGCTCAGCCAAGCTGAGGTGCAAAAACTTATGGACCAAGGCGTATTGCATGACCCTGTTATGCAAAATGCCAGTGCACAGCCCCTAGCCATGCAGCCTTTTGAGGCCGATTTTATTTTAGAAGTGGGCTTTCGTCCCGGTGTAACCGATAACGAAGCTCGCACCGCTCGCGATACTGCTGCCATGGTTTTGCGTAAAGAACGCGAAAGCCTTGCTGTGTATACAGCCATTCAATATCGCTTTTTAAGCGATGTTAAGGCACCTTTAACTTTAGAAATTGTAGAAAATATCGCTAAAGATTTACTGTGCAATGAGCTTATTCAGCGTTATCGCGTAAAAAATGCTGCGCAGTGGCAAGTAGAGCCTGGCTTTGAAGCACAAGCTGCGCAAGTAACCGGTGCTGCCAGTGATGAAGTGGGCGTTTTTGCTCTTTCTGGCATGAATGATGATGCCATGATGCAAGTAAGCCGCGAAAATACGCTTGCGCTCAATTTAGAAGAAATGCAAACCATTCGCGCCTATTTCCAGCAGCCTGAAATTAAGGCTGATCGTGAAGCTTTGGGCTTACCAGCTGATCCTACCGATGCTGAATTAGAAGTACTTGCCCAAACCTGGTCTGAGCATTGCAAACACAAAATTTTAGCCTCACGCATTCAATACACCAATACTGAAACAGGTAGCGTAGAAGATGTAGACAACTTATATAAGACCTGCATTCGCGATACCACAGCCAATATTCGTCAGCGCCTTGGTGAAAACGATTTTTGCCGCTCTGTTTTTAAAGACAATGCCGGTGTAATTTCTTTCATTGGTGCTTATGATGCTTGTATTAAAGTTGAAACGCACAATAGCCCCTCAGCGCTAGATCCTTATGGCGGCGCTCTTACGGGTATTGTGGGCGTAAACCGTGACCCCATGGGCACAGGTATGGGCGCCGAGCTTGTTTGTAATAGCGACGTATTTTGCTTTGCTTCGCCTTTCCATAAAGAAGAGTTGCCACCGCGCTTGTTGCACCCACGCCGCGTTCTTGAAGGTGTACGTGAAGGTGTGGAGCATGGCGGTAATAAATCCGGCGTGCCTACGGTGAACGGATCTTTAGTTTTTGATGAGCGCTTCCTTGGTAAACCACTGGTATATTGCGGCACTGTGGGTATTATTCCTACAGAAGTTGCAGGCAAGCCAGGCTATGAGAAAAAAGCTCAAGTGGGTGATATTATCGTTATGGCCGGTGGCCGTATTGGTAAGGACGGCATTCACGGCGCTACTTTCTCTTCTGAAGAGTTGCATGAAGGCTCCCCAGCTACAGCGGTGCAAATTGGTGACCCCATCACCCAGCGTAAGATGTATGATTGCATTATGCGCGCCCGCGACCTTGGTTTGTATAATGCCATTACCGATAATGGCGCTGGCGGTCTTTCTTCTTCTGTGGGTGAAATGGCTGAAGATACCGGCGGTTGTATTTTAGATTTATCTAAAGCTCCTTTAAAATATGATGGTCTTCGTCCTTGGGAAATTCTTATTTCCGAAGCGCAAGAGCGTATGACTCTTTCCATCGCTCCAGAAAAATTGGACGCCTTTTTAGCTTTAGCTAAAGAAATGGATGTAGAAGCTACGGCTCTTGGTACCTATACAGATTCTGGTTACTTCCATATTGTTTATGGTGATAAAATTGTAGCCCATTTAAGCATGGACTTTATGCATGACGGTGTACCGCAATTGCAACTTAATGCTCGCTGGGTAGCCCCTGAGCATGATGATTCGCGTATTGATATGCCAGCGGCGCAAACAGGATCTTTCCTTAAGACCATGCTGGGACGCTTAAATATTTGCTCTAAAGAATATATTATTCGTCAATACGACCATGAAGTGCGTGGCGGTTCTGCCATTAAGCCTTTGGTGGGCGTAGAGCGCGACGGCCCCTCTGATGCTGGTGTTATTCGCCCTGTGCTTGAATCTGATGCCGGTCTTGTTATTGCTCATGGTATTTGCCCCAAGTTCAGTGATTATGACACCTACTGGATGACAGCCAACGCCATGGACGAAGCCATTCGTAATGCTGTGGCTGTGGGCGCAGACCCTGACCATATGGCTGGTCTTGATAACTTCTGCTGGTGCGACCCCGTGCAATCAGAAAAGACCCCCGATGGCGAATATAAGTTGGCACAATTAGTGCGCGCTTGTAAGGCTTTATCGCAATTTGCTTTGGCTTATGGTGTGCCTTGTGTGTCTGGTAAAGACTCCATGAAAAATGATTACACCGGCGGCGGTGAAAAGATTTCAATTCCGCCTACATTGCTCTTTACTGTTATGGGCGTTATTGAAAATGTATTGCGCACCCAAACTTCAGACTTTAAGAAAACCGGTGATTATATTTATCTTATAGGCGGAACCCGCCGTGAGATGGCTGGTTCTGAAGTGGCGCAAGAGCTGAATGTATCTTGTAATACTGTGCCCCATGTGGATGCGGGTACGGCGCTTGCCTCGTATCGCGCTTTGCACCGTGCCATTTATGGACGCCTTGTTTCGGCTTGTCACGATCTTTCTGATGGTGGCCTTGCTGTGGCTTTGGCAGAAATGTGCATTGGCGGTCGTTTAGGTGCACAAGTGGATATTCAAAAGGTACCTACCTTAGAAGCCATGACCACAGCGGAATTGCTTTACAGCGAATCTGCCAGCCGTTTATTGGTTTCTGTGGCGCCAGATAAGGCGGCGGAATTTGAAGCTACCATGGATGGCTCCATTTGCGCGCGCATTGGCGTGGTGACAGATGATGTGACCCTTACCATGAAAGATGGCGAAGCCGTATTATGCGCAGAACCTGTGCGCGAACTGGTGACGGCATTTAAGGCTACCTTAGATTGGTAATTAAAATTCTAGAAACATAGAATTATATCAGTAAATGAGCGCGGTGGGTTTGCCTGCCGCGCTTTTTTATGCATTGCGTAAGTATATTCCAAGATTAAGATAGGCTGCAAAAAGGCACCAGAGAAGAGTGGGCAGTAGTAATAAAGCTGCTTTACGTGATACTTGATAAAAATAATAAAGGCAGACTAAGAGTAAACTTATAAGGAGGATGAGCCAGAAAAATGCCATGAGCTGCCAGCCGAGGGTAAAGAAAATATATGTCCAGCTAAAGTTGAGTACCAGCTGAATGGCGTAGAGGGTTAAAGCTGTATGCCTTGTTTTTATCTTATTTTGATAGACAAGATGTGAGGCAAAACCCATGAGGATGTAGAGAGCCATCCATACAGGGCCAAAGAGGTATGCAGGTGGAGATAAAGGAGGCAAGTTGAATGAGGCATAAAGCGTGGCACTTTGCGGGGCTAATTGACTAGCTACAAAGCCAATACTTAGAGGGATGAGAAGAGCTATAAAGAGACTGAGAAATTTTTTTGGCATGGGCATTCTCCATAAATACATTAATGCATAATAGATGATGACATAAGCTATGCATAGGGTCTTTGTGTGCATGAAGTCAAAAAGAAGAATAAAGCCTATAGAAAGATGGCATGGGCATGAAATGTATCTACGAAGAAAGTTTTTTGCGCGCCATTAAAAGTTTTTGAGGGTGGGGAGA
>CAYJND010000078.1:0-9273 GCA_964371565.1 uncultured Desulfovibrionaceae bacterium | reverse complement strand
AACGCATGAAGCGTATGGGTAATGTGGAATTACCACAAGAGGCCTTCTTAGCAGCCCTTAAAGTGGGGGACGACTAGCAAAGCGTGAAAAATAGCAATTTGCATCGTCAGTGCTAAAAGTCAAAAAGCTTATGTATGTCCCTATACACGGCGCTTCTTGACTTTTAGCACTTCCTCGCATCTTACTATTTTTGACGCCCTGCTTGTGACCTATTTGTGCTTTGCTAGTAGCATGAGCAGGGCGCTTTTACTTTGATTTAGGGATTGTCCTTCTTCCTTGGCTGGCAGTAGAGCCGGCACAAGCTATGTATATTTTTTAGATAACTGTTAGAATTAACCAACACCTACGGCTTTTACAGAATCTTTTCACCTGTACGGAGCATATCATGCAAAAGAAACCTTATTTTCTCTATCTCTTATTATCCTGTGTTTTTCTTTTAGGCGCCTGCTCGCCAGAACAAAAAACACAGGCCATAGAATCTGCCCCTGCGCCGGTAGCCGAAAAAGCTGCGCCGCAGCGCGCACGCCTTATTTTTGTGGGCGACATTATGGCTCACGACAGTCAGCTAGATATTGCTAAAGCGCAGGGCACCAAGACCGAGCCCTATAATTTTCATCCGCCTTTTGCTCATGTAAAGCACCTTTTGCAAGGGGACTTAGTGGCAGGAAATTTTGAAACCGTTCTTTCTGGTAGCAAACCCTATGTAGGTTACCCCAACTTTAACACGCCAGATGCTTTAGCCGACGCCCTAAAAGATGCAGGCTTTGGTCTGCTCTTTTTAGCCAATAATCACATTCTTGACCGCGGCATAAAAGCCGGACATCGCACCAGAGATTATTTAGAATCTCAAGGGTTTACCACTGCAGGCATAGGCGTTACCAAGGCTATGCTACCCATTGTGCATGTAAACGGCCTTAAAATTGGCTTTATCAACCGCACCTATGGTACCAATGTGCCTGTGAAAAAAAGCCAAGCCCATTTGGTGCATGTGCCTAATGTAAATGATGATAATGTAGCTGAAGATGTAAAAGCCCTGCGCGAGGCAGGCGCACATTACATTATTGCGTCCTATCACTGGGGCCCAGAATACGTGCCCGCCCCCAGCAAAGAGCAAATCGCCGCCGCCAATACCGCCCTTGAAGCCGGCGTAGATGCCATCATTGGGCACCATCCGCATATTTTACAACCCATGGAAATGATACACAGCGCCGAAAAAGACCAATTTATCGCATGGTCACTGGGTAACTTTATCTCAGGACAAAGGCCAGAGCCGCGCGAGCGTACTGTTATCTTAGCCCTTGACCTTGTAACCAACACAGAGGGTAAACTTACCTTAGAGCGCGTTTCTGTGGCGCCTGTTTGGGTAGATATGGTTAAAGGCCAGCGCCTGCGCCTGATCCCCACCCGCTTTGGACAATTACATCGCCTGCGTATGGCTTACCCCCGCGGCGTAGACCCTGCCATTTTCCAAGAAATTCAAAAGACTCCTGCACTGGCACAAAAGCTGAACAGCGTGGACAAAGCCGTGGTGGATTTTTTACAATTACCCCCTGCTGATGCCACCGGTTTTCATACCGTGTGGGAAAAGAAATAATTTATTTCATCTAGCATTACAGAATATTTTTTATGAGTAAGCACACTGTTATTGAACTTTTTGCTGGTGCAGGAGGCTTGGCTCTTGGCCTTGAAAAAGCTGGCTTTGAAACGCTGGCTCTTATTGAAGTGGATAAATTTGCTGCTAGCACGTTAAAAATAAATAGACCTGAATGGCGTGTTATCCAAGATGATATAGCCAATATATCTTCTTTAAACTTAGAAGAATACTTTGGCCTCAAAAAAAGGGATCTGGATGTGCTTTCTGGTGGTGCGCCTTGCCAAGCATTTTCTTATGCTGGCAAACGCCTTGGCCTTGAAGACGCTCGCGTACCTTATTTTACCATTACGCGCTGTTTCTACAAAAACTGCAGCCTAAAATGTTTCTTTTTGAAAATGTCCGTGGCCTACTTTCTCATGACCAAGGTCAAACCTTTAACCTCATGAAAAATATTTTTATTGAAGCTGGTTATTCTATTCAGTTTCAAGTGGTAAATGCTTGGAGTTATGGCGTTGCCCAAAAAAGAGAAAGGCTCATTGTTATTGGCACTCGTAATGATTTACTAGAAAAAATACAATATAACTTCCCAAAACCACACACTTACAAGCCTGTACTACGCGATATTTTATTAGATTGCCCCCCCAGCGAAGGTACGCAATATTCAGCGCACAAAAGAGAAATTTTTGAACTTGTCCCCCCTGGTGGCTATTGGCGTGATATTCCAGAAAATATCGCCAAAGAGTATATGAAGTCATGTTGGTTTATGGGCGGAGGTCGTACTGGTATTTTGCGCCGATTAAGCCTTGATGAACCTTCGCTCACCGTGCTCACCTCACCAAGCCAAAAGCAAACAGAGCGTTGCCATCCTTTGGAGCCACGCCCTTTTACCATTCGTGAAAATGCGCGTTGCCAGAGCTTTCCAGATAATTGGGCTTTCAGTGGTAGCGTTATGCAACAATACAAACAAGTGGGCAATGCTGTACCTGTAAACTTAGCTTATGAGATAGGAACACAAGTTCTAGATGCATTAAAAAACAGGAGGTAACATGTACAATCTTACGTTTATTTCTGAAGAAGACTTAACAACACATGTGCAAGCAACTATTCGCCAATACGGCGAAAAACTGCAACCTTTTAATCTAAATAAGTTCAATAAAAACCTTATTGACCCTATTAAGCTTATTTTTGATAAAACTGTCTATCATGCCTCGTGGGAAGAAATAATCAGTAATGAAATCTTTAGACAAAGAGATAAATCCAACAATAACGACATAGGCTACTTTCATCAGAAAATATTTCAATATATAAATAAATGTGAAGTTCCTCAAAGTGGATGGGATGTTGTATACCAAGATGACAATGGCATCACTTTACCAGACACATCCGTTGTAAAGCGTATCTATGTTGAAATGAAAAATAAGCATAACACTATGAATTCTGCTGCTTCTGGTAGAACATTTATTAAGATGCAAGCTCAAATCTTAGAAGATGATGCTTGCGCCTGTTTTTTAGTAGAAGCTATTGCCAAATGCTCTCAAAACATCAAGTGGGAAACCACAGTAGATGCAAGAAAAGTAGGACATAGACTTATTCGCAGAGTAAGCATGGATGAATTTTACGCCCTCGTTACGGGGCAAAAGGACGCCTTTTATCAATTATGCATGACACTACCATCAATTATTGAAAAAGCCGTTGCCGAAAGTGAATCTATTACAATTCCACAAGACACTGTTCTACAAGAGTTACAAGAACTTGTACAAGAACGTTCCCTAACAAATAGCAATTTTTCCATGGCTATGGCTGCTTACTTACTTGGCTTTAACAGTTATCACGGTTTTAATACATAAATAATACGCAAAACTAAAAAGCCGCTCTCTCATTTACAAGAGGGCGGCTTTTTATGAATTCAAATTGAATGCTAAGCTAGCTTAGCGCTTTTTTTACTGCTTGATTTAAAACTTCTTCAAGTCAGCGTACCAAGCTCCGGCTTGCTCCATAAGTTTATTGGTGCGATTGGCAAGAGCGTAAGGATCTTTTAAATAGCCATCCAAAAGCAAGCTGGTATCAAAAAGAGCTTCTACCATTTCTGTTAACAGGCCATCGTTGGTATCGTGCTTATGAATGCGTAGTAAGTTGCGCAAAATGGGGTGATCGCGGTTTACTTCCAATACTTTTTGCGGAATGGTATCGTCTTTTTGCATAACGCGCATGAGCTTTTCCATAGAAGAGCTCAGACCGCCATCGGGCGCCACAAGGCAAGCAGGGCTATCGGCAAGGCGCTGCGACACACGCACTTCTTTGACCTTATCGCCCAAAATTTCTTGCATACGCGCCACCAAGGTATCAAAGCTTGCCACATCTTCTTCAGCCAAGGGATTGGTTTTAGTGCTGCTTTGTTCGGTATCGGCAAAATCTTTAAGGCCATCATCGCCAATTTGCTCCACAGCCTTCAAATCCCATTCTTTATACTTACCAAGGCCTTCCATAACGAATTCGTCAATGGGCTCCATAAGGTACAATACCTCTAAGCCTTTTTTACGAAATACTTCTAAGTGCGGATTAAGGCGTGCTGCCTCGCGGCTAGCACCAGACACATACCAAATGGTCTTTTGCCCTTCTTTACCACGAGCCATATATTCGTCTAAGGATGTAAGGCCGTCAGCTGCATCGTGATGCGAAGAATTATAACGCAATAAAGGCGCCACACGATCTTTATTAACAAAGTCATGGTAGCCCATTTTGAAAATACGTCCATGCTTATGCCAGAACTCGGCATATTTTTCTGCATCGCCCTCAGCCATTCTTTCTAAATGCGTTAAGGATTGCTTTACAATGGTTTGCTGAATTTTACGTAGAATAATATTTTCTTGCAAATTTTCACGAGAAATATTCAAGGGCAAATCTTCGGTATCGACCACGCCCTTAAAGAAACTCAAATATTCTGGCAATAATTCTTTATTTTCGCGCATAATAAGCACGCGACGGGCGTATAAGTCCAGCCCCCAGCGCTCGCGCCCTGACCCAAAAATATCTACACTTTGAGTGGGAATAAAAAGTAAAGCATTAAATTGCACCGGCGCATCCACAGAGAAATGCAAGGTATCTAAAGGCTCTTGTCCGTCAAAGGTAAGGAATTTATAAAAATCGGCGTATTGTTCTTTGGTAATGGAGAACTTGGGCTCACGCCACAAAGCCGGAGTTGTATTAATGTGTTCGCCGTCTACCAAAATAGTAAAGGGAATAAAGGCCGAATGTTTACGAATGGTAGATTCTAAGCGGTATTTTTCTAAAAATTCTGCGGCATCTTCTTTTAAATATGCCGTAATCACCGTACCGCGCTCGGGAGCGTTGTCCGTTTTTTCCACTGTAAAAGAGCCGCAACCATCGCTAATCCAGGTATAAGCTGCACCATCACCAAAGGCGGCGCGCGAGGTCACTTCTACCTTATCAGCCACCATGAAAATGGCATAAAAACCCACACCAAAACGGCCAATAATATTAGACGCATCAGCACCCGCATCGCCAGAGGCATTTTCTGCCCCCTCACCGCTTTGGGCCTTAAGATCTGCCAAAAATTGCTCAGAGCCAGATTTGGCAATGGTGCCAAGATTAGCAATAAGCTCTTCTTCGGTCATGCCAATGCCGGTATCTTTAATGGTAAGGGTTTTACCCTCTTTATCGGTGGTAATAGCAATTTCAAAAGGTAAATCTTGCGCGGCAAAGGTGAGACCCTTATTTTGCTGAAAGCGTAATTTATCTAATGCATCTGAAGCGTTGGATATAAGTTCGCGTAAAAATATTTCGCGATTAGTATAGAGAGAATGGGTAATAATATTTAAAACTTTACGCACCTCAGCACGAAACTCATGCTGGGTTGCTTGTTCTTGAACGTGTTCAGCCATGACAACAGTCTCCTCAATAAATTAATATGGGCTAAAAATAAAATACATTGCCATATAGTCAAGGGGCAGAGCCTAAATTTTCTCTACTCTAAAACTTGGCACACCTTGTGCATAAATTAAAATATAGTTCCCCATAAGGAAAATTTTTCTCTAACCCGTCAGGAGATATATTATGAATACAATTTCTAACATTACCACCAATTTAAGCAGTATGCAGTGGGATACGGTAAATATGGCTAGCGCTGAGCCTCGTCAAACTCAGTCTGAACATATGCAAGATTTACCTGCCGACAGCGTGCAAGTAAATGCCGCTCACTACGTAGAGCCTACACTCATTGCCGATGAAGATGTAGAAGGCGTATTGAATGAAACCGTTGCCATGATAGCAGAAGATCCTTACTCTGCACTGCATGTGCACAGCGGCCTTGATGCCTCCCGCGTGGCAGCTCTTTTAGCCTAAGCCAAGGCTCCATTTGCCTACCTCACACTCTTTTCACTCTGCCACTGTGAGTTTGGGTAAAAATTTCCCCCGTAAAATATTTACGGGGGTGTTTTTTTACATAATATTTGAAAATCAATAATTTTCAGTGGTCAATCTGCATTTTAAAATCAAATACAGACTAATATTACAACCCCTTAGGCAAACTCTCCCAGTTTAAAAAATCTGCGCGCATTTTCGCCGCACACTTCCCAAAGCTTAGCCGCAGGTATTTCTTTTACCTTTGCCACCGTATCTAGGGTAAAAACTGTATAAGCCGGTTCATTGCGTTTTCCGCGCCATTCTTGAGGCGAAAGATAAGGGCAATCTGTTTCTAGCATAAGTTTATCTAAAGGAATATGCGTCACAGCTTCGCGCAAATCTACATTTTTCGGATAGGATACAGGGCCAGGAATAGAAACATGCCACCCATTATACACTATACGCTTAGCCTCTGCGGCATTGCCACCAAAGCAATGCCAAAGCAAAGGATAGTCTTTAAAGCCTTCTTTTTCTAATACGGCAATGCTGGCATCGGTGGCGTCGCGACTATGGATAATCACAGGCAAATTCAATTCTTTAGCCATATGTAATTGCAACACAAAGGCATGTAATTGCACATCCTTGGGGCAAGCATCCCAATAAAAATCAAGGCCAATCTCCCCCAAGGCTTTTAAACGCGGCTCATGCTCAAAATGATGCTGCATCACCTCTAAGGCGTGATCATCGCATTCAGCCGCATCACATGGATGAATACCTAGGGCAAAAAATACTTCAGGGTGCGCGTCAAAATAGGCAGCACGGGTAGCAAACTCGTGAGGCTTTAAAAAAATATTCCCCATATGCGCAATGCCGCAGGCTTTGGCTCTGGCAAGCACTTCTTCGCGATCGCGGTCAAATTGAGAGGAATCTAAATGCGCATGACTATCTACACCACACGGGGACAAAGCCAAGGTTTGCGCCATAAGTTCTGGCGCCATGGGGGGTTTTCTGGACATAATTTACGCCGTAAAAAAAGGTTCTAAGTTCTTTACCTGTTCAAATTGTTTATCGAGGGCATAGGCTGAAGCCGTTAAGGCCAGATTTTTCCGTAAAGTTGCTAGGGGCTCGCCGCCTTGCTGTAAAAGATGCACAGCCTCTTCTAAAGCTAACATAGCCGCCAGCACATGGGCATCTTCCACAAAAAAGCCATTGCCACCTACAAGGCCACATGTATCCACAGGGGTGGGCGCCATGGCATAACACGGGCGCGCCAAAAAATGTTTATTGAGGTTAATGCTTGCTTGGCGCATATAGTCCCACCCACCAAGGCCAGTGAAACCCACAGGAATACAGCCAGAGGCCATGGCTTCCAGTGGGGGTAAGGGGCAGCCCTCTGGAAAGCCGGTTATTAAAAAAATATGACAAGGACGCAGCACCTGCCCCACTTCTTCATGGGGCATTTTGGCGATTTCTACCCATTGTATAGGCATTGTAGGGTATAGTCGTGCCATACGTTGGCTAAAAGCATCCATAATTTGCCCGCTAAGGCCTTTATTTTTGCGAGGCATCCACGCTATACGCAAAGGTTCATGAGCTTGCAATGGCGCACTAGCATGGCGCATGGTATCGGCAAAAAATAACGATGTATCAATGCCTGGGCGCAAAATGGGGCCGTCCTTACCTGTGATTTCACATAAGGCATGGCGCACTGGCTCTGACACATAGAGAAAATCCACGGGCAATTGGTGCCAAAACACATTTTCCGGCAAAGTACGTAAGGCAAAAGCCCAATTTTGCATATAGACAATACAACGCGCCTCAGCACGTAAACCTAAAATAAGAGCATGGGGCCAGCCCTCCGGTACAATCCAAGTATGCCCTGCCTCTATGCCTGCCTCTGCCCAGCCCACCACAGGCAAGGATGTTTTTTGCCGCACAAGAGCGTACACCGGCGCAGGGGATTTATCTTCCAAAATAACAAAACGCACCTTATGCCCAAGGCGAGCTAAATGCTCACCAAGGTGCAAAAGCACCCACATGCCCCCACTTAATGAGGGCAAGGGTGGAAGAAAAAGAGCTATAGATTTGGACATAGCCCTATCATAAGGTTGCACAGCCCATTAGGCAAGGGCAAAGGTTAGCTTTGTATAATATTTTCTATTGCCTTATGCCCCTTTCTTAGGTAGCATTTGCACGTATTTTTTGGAGGGTATATGCACTTACGTAAAAGAATTTTAGTCACCGGCGGTGCCGGCTTTGTGGGCTCACATTTGTGCGAGCGATTGCTTAATGATGGTCACGAAGTGGTTTGCGTGGACAACTTTTTCACCAGCGCCAGACAAAATGTAGAACATTTATTAGACCATAAATGTTTCGAGCTTATGCGCCATGATATCACCTTTCCTTTGTATTTAGAGGTAGATGAAATTTACAATCTAGCTTGCCCTGCCTCGCCCATACATTATCAGCATGACCCTGTGCAAACTATCAAAACATGTGTGCACGGCGCCATTAACACTTTGGGATTAGCCAAACGTTTAAGAGCGCGTATTTTCCAAGCTTCTACCTCTGAAGTGTATGGCGACCCCAACGTACATCCGCAATCGGAAGATTATTTGGGACATGTGAACCCCATTGGCACAAGAGCTTGCTATGATGAAGGCAAGCGCTGTGCTGAAACCTTATTTTTCTCCTACTATCGCCAACATGGCCTACCCATTAAGGTGGGACGCCTTTTTAATACCTATGGCCCTCGCATGCACCCCAACGATGGGCGCGTGGTATCTAACTTCATTATGCAAGCCTTACAAGGCAAAGACATTACCATTTATGGTGATGGGTCGCAAACGCGTTCTTTCTGTTATGTAGGTGACCTCATTGAACTTATGATTCGATTCATGGCATCGGCAGATGATTTCACCGGCCCCATGAATATGGGCAACCCCGGCGAATTTACCATTAAAGAATTGGCTGAAACCGTAGTAGAGATGACAAATTCTAACTCTAAAATCATTTATGAGCCACTACCTCAGGACGACCCCAAGCAGCGCCGCCCAGATATTAGCATTGCCAAAAATAATTTAGGTTGGGAGCCGAACATCCCTTTACGTGAGGGATTAGTAAAAACCATAGCTTATTTTGAAAATTTTGTGCGTTAAAACTAATTAACGCCATTTTATGCTACATAGTCGACACTGAAAAAACCATGTAAATGTCTGGAAAATTTTAGACATTTGAAAACCATTTTTCAGTGAAGACTATACAAGACATGCCTTTGGCATGGCTTGCCGCCACGTAAAATAAGCCGGAATTTACTT
>CAYJND010000077.1:0-9385 GCA_964371565.1 uncultured Desulfovibrionaceae bacterium | reverse complement strand
CGGTAAGCTGCCCCCCTTGATCATAGCCCACATACCCCGGAGGCGCCCCAATAAGGCGCGACACGGCATGCTTTTCCATATATTCGCTCATATCATAGCGCAAAAATTGCACCCCAAGCCTTTCAGCCAATTGCTTGGCAAGCTCTGTTTTACCCACACCGGTGGGGCCGTAAAAGAGGAAAGATCCCGCAGGTCTATTTTCTCTACTAATACCGGCTCTGGCGCGTAAAATGGCCTTTACAGTCATGGCTACGGCTTCATCTTGCCCAAAAACCTTACCTAAAATATCTTTTTCTAAGGTGGCTAGGCGCTCGCGCTCCTTACCGGACACAGAACGCTCAGGAATGCCAGCCATACGCGCCACAATGCGCTCCACATCTGCCATGGCAACCTTAGATTTTTTATGATTATTTTTCAGTGCCACGGCGGCGCCGGCTTCATCCATCACATCAATGGCTTTATCTGGCAAAAGCTTATCTTGAATATGACGAGCAGAAAGATCCACAATGGCTTTTAAAGTTGTGGGCGCATAGCTTACATTATGATGCTTAGCATAACGGCTTTGCAAACCTTGCAAAATAGCTAAGCATTCATCCACCGAGGGCTCTTTAATATCAATGCGCTGAAAACGCCTTGATAAAGCACGATCTTTTTCTAAATGATTACGCAACTCTTCATGGGTAGTTGAGCCCATGCAGCGAATCTCTCCGTTGGCAAGCACTGGCTTTAAAAGATTTGAAGCATCCATAGAGCCGCCAGAGGTAGAACCTGCGCCTACAATGGTGTGAATTTCATCAATAAAAAGTACCGCATGCGGAATTTTGGTAATGCTTTTAATAACGTTTTTTAAACGATTTTCAAAGTCGCCCCTATAACGAGCACCGGCTAATAAGGCGCCCATATCTAGAGAGAAAATACGCGCTTCTTTGAAAGCATCGGGCACTTTGCCCTCTACTATGCGCAAAGCCAAACCCTCAGCCATGGCAGTTTTACCAACGCCAGGCTCGCCCACGAAAAGGGGATTATTTTTGCGGCGGCGGCACAGCACTTCCACAGTGCGGTCAAGCTCCATGGCGCGCCCTACCAGCGGGTCAATATTGCCCTGTTTGGCTTTTTCTGTAAGGTCAACGGCGTATTTTTCTAAAGCGTCATTGTTGTTATCTTCTTCGCCATCTTCAGCCTCTGGCGTGCGGCGCGTGCCTGTAGAGCCAGAGCCGTGCCCGCCATGAGAGATATATTCTAAAACCTGCGCCCGCTCTACACCCTGTTTTTTAAGGTAAAAAGAAGCATAGGTATCGGTTTCATCCATAAGCGCAGCAAGTACATCGCCAAGTTCTACCAGCTCACGCCCAGCAGAGCGAATTTGACGCAAAGCATTGCTTAGCACACGCTGTACGCTTTCGGTTTGTATAATTTCATGGGTGGAATCGTCGTCGCGCAACTCCATATGATATGCAAAGAAATTTTCTAATTGCTCGCGCAAAACCGCAGGGCTTGCGCCGCACCCTTCGAGCAGCATACGCCCTTGTGACTCTATGGCCATGGCGTAGAGCAAATGCTCAAGGGTCAAAAATTCGTGTTTGCGTCTTTGCACATCTTGTAAGGCAACGTGCAAAACCTTTTGTAAATGTCTACCAAGCATGGTAACTCCTGAAAATATATATTAATCATCTATTTTTTCACTGGTACATAGCAGGGGAAAGCCGGCATCTCGCGCCATGGAGCGCACTTGCATTACTTTGGTTTCGGCAATTTCTCGCGTATAAATGCCACACAGGCCTATGCCTCGCTCATGCACAGACAGCATGATTTCATGTGCCTCGTCAGCATTTTTACGAAAAATCTTCACAAGCACAAAGATCACAAAATCCATGCTTGTATAATCATCATTATGCAGCAGCACTCTATATAAGCGAGGCTCGCGTACTTCATCTTCTAAGAGCACGTCCTCATCATAAAGAGGGGCTGAATGCGTTTTTGCCATGTATCAACTCCTTAATTGGGGAAAAGCGGCATTCTTTTCCACTCAAAACCTATTTACAAGTAAGCACCACAAAACAATGGTCAAGAGCTTTTCTAAAACCTACATTAAAATAACTTTTTTCTTAGGCAATAATCAAGCTTCTTTTAAAAGAAAAAAGGCGCCCAAAGCACAATAAATTTCTTTAATTTTGTTAAAAAAAGATGATGATAGCCTAATTTCGGCCGGGTGAAAAGAAAATAAAGGCTTATTTTTTGGAAAAAAGCAATTGTTGCAATTGCGTAATGGTGCTGATGCCCTTTTGCTCAAGGCAGGGCTGAATGATGGGCTTATAGCCAAGGCGCGAAGCCTGACCATAGCGAATTTCTTGGGCAGATACAGGGCGAATTTGCCCGTTTAAGTCCACCTCACCCCACAGTACAGCGCGTTCTGGTAAGGGGATATCATAAAAGGAAGAAAGCACCGCCGCCACCAGAGCCACATCCATGCCGGGGTCATTCAGGCGCATACCACCACCCACTTTAGCATAAATATCAACTTGCCCAAAGTTTAGCTTGAGGCGCTTTTCTAGCACGGCTAAAAGCAAATGCAGGCGATTGGTATCAAAACCAAGGCCGGTGCGCCGCGGCACAGGTAAGTAGGTACGCGTAACCAGCGCTTGCACTTCCACCGCCAGCGGTCTATGCCCATCCACAGCCATAACCACAGCCGTGCCGCTTAATGTGGCATCGCGAGCGCCAAGAAAGTAGGTGGAGGGATCTTCAATAATTTCCATGCCGCGCTGTGCCATATGAAAAACCAATAATTCTTCATTGGGGCCAAAGCGATTTTTGAAAACACGTAAGAGACGAAACATCTGGCGCCGATCACCCTCTAATGAAATGACCGTATCTACCATATGCTCCAAAAGACGCGGGCCGGCAAGATTTCCCTCTTTGGTTACATGCCCAACCAATATGAGCGTTGTGCCCGACTTGCGGCAACGCTCAAGCAAATCCGTAGCCACAGCGCGCACTTGGCTCACATTGCCCGGCAAGCCCTCTGCCTCCATGGAGGTTAAGGTTTGCACAGAGTCTACTACAAGTAAGGATGGCGCCTCTGCCCCGTCAAGCACAGGGTGCAAATCTTCTACGCTAGAGGTAGCCATGGCTAAGAGATTTTCGTGCAATATGCCAAGACGCTGTCCACGTCCCTTAATTTGCGGCAAAGATTCTTCGCCGCTGGCATAGACCACCGATCGCCCCGAGGCCGCCACTAGCCCTGCCACTTGTAAGAGTAAGGTAGATTTACCAATGCCAGGTTCACCGCCAACCAATATGGCCGCCCCCGGCACAAAGCCCTCACCCAGTACGCGGTCTAATGCCGCAAGGCCAGAGCCAAAAGCCTCATGCCCCGTGTCGTTCACTTCGCCAAGGGGTATGGGCATGGCCGGCGCCGCCGCAAGAGAGCGTCCCCCGCCCTTACGCCCGCCAGAACTGGGCGCAAGCACTGGCTCAAGACTATTCCACTCTTGACAGCTAGGGCATTTGCCATGCCATTTGGCAGATTGGGCGCCGCAGGCATGGCATTGAAAGACTTCGCGTACTTTACTCATAAGAGGGCTATTCTTCTTCTGCTTTTACATCCTTGGCAGAAAGGATTTTCACGCCAAATTCTGCCACATTGGCAGGTGGATTATAAAAAAGCAGCATAAAGGGCACTTCGCCCCCCGTGGGTACATTGGTATTTTTGGTAAGAATTTCTATTTCATTGTGTAAGAAAGATTCTAATTCATCTTCACCCAGCACTTGCAATTGAAACAGCGAAAGCGCCGTACCTGCCAATTGTTTTTTGGCCATGAGTACGGTTTTATCCACAGCGTAAATGGCGGCTTCTACTTCTATAAGCTCTTTTGGCACGGGGAATTCATTAACCACCTTGCCTTCCACCACAAAGATATCGCCAATTTTTTCATTTTTTACATAATATTGACGCACATTGCGCATGGTCATAAGCTCAACACTTTTAGATATTTCTGCTAAAGCCTCAGGGCTAGCGCCAGAAGTGCCAGATGCACCAGATTGCTGCATATACCACCAGCCACCGGCGCCGCCGGCAGCGCATACAACAACAAGAAGCAAAATCATCAAAAGCTTAGGCTTTTTCTTGCCACCCTTTTCAGGCTTGGCATCGCCGCTTACGGTCTCATCTAAATTAAAACCGCCGCCATCGTCAGAGCTTGGCGCCATGGATGCTTGAGATGCAGGCGCAGAGGCAACTGCAGCAGGAGCTTCATAACGAAACACATGCTGACACACCGAACAACGCAATTTCACATTGGGGCGCACCACGGCATCGGGAAGGTGAAATCTACTTTGACACTGGGGACATTGCACTTCCATATATTCTCTCCAAGCTCTTACAATACGTTATTTTTACTTAGCTTATTCAGGAATAAGTATGCATACATCTGGCAAATTGCGATAGCGCTCGGCATAGTCAAGCCCATAACCCACCACAAAGCCTTCATCCATACTAAAGGCCACAAAATCTGCCTTTACATCTACCTCGCGTCTTTCTTTTTTATCTAATAACACAACAGATCTAAAAGAAAGCACAGGGCGCATGGCAAAAAGCTCTTGCAAAAAGCGCATGCTGTGACCTGAATCTATAATATCTTCTACAAGCAGCACATGCTTATTTTCAATATCTACTTCGATATCCTTAGTAATGGTCACCGTGCGGGTAGAAGTGGCGCCGCTACCATAGCTAGAAACACGCAAAAAATCCAATTCCACATGGGGATTTTTTAAAGCGCGCACCATATCGGCATGAAAAATAAAGGCCCCTTTAAGTACACCCACCACCACTATGGGTTCATCACCATAGGTAGCTTCAATTTCTTGCGCAAGTTCTTCAATACGTTTGGCAATCATTTGCGCAGTAAACAAAGGGCGCAATTCTTTCACTTTCATCATTATATCCTATAAATCTAAAATAACAGCAGTTTCATCACAGTCGGGATATTTAGGACAGTGCACGCAATCAGCCCAAATTTTTTGTGGCAAAATATCTTTATCCACAATGCTAAAGCCAAGCTTGGTGAAAAAGACTTCTTGATATGTCAAAGAAAAAACTTTGCTTATCTGCAATTGCTCACAGTCTTCCATACATTTTTGCACAATTTTTCGCCCAAGACCTTGTTTGCGCATACTGTCATGCACCACTAAAGAGCAAATTTCAGCCAAATTCTCCCATGTGGGCGCCAAGGCACAGCAAGCCACCACCTGCCCCTCAGCATTTTCTGCCACATAAAAATCACGCACATGCCTATATAAATGACTAAGAGCACGGGGCAAGAGCAGCCCCGCTTTGGCACAGTCCATAAGCAAGGCATGAATGGCTTTTATATCGCCCATATGCGCACGCCTAATGAGCATATCTTCACTCATGTATTTTCTCCCTACAAGCTATCTATAAAGGCATTTAATTGTTTTTTTGTCACAAAACCGCTTTCATTGGCTACAATTTCGCCTTCTTTATCAAACACGGCATTGTGCGGTATGCTTTGCACTTCAAAAAGTTTTTGCACATCTACCTCGGCGCGGCGCACAGGATAGTTAATGTCATATTGTTGCATAAACTTGGCTAAAGGCGCCGTGCTTTTATCCACGGAAAGACCAATAATAACTACATCATCGGTACGTTCTTTAGCAATTTCTACAAGGCCAGGAATTTCTTCGCGGCAAGGCGGGCACCATGTGGCAAAAAAATTTAAAACCACAACCTTACCCTTATGTTCTTTTAGTAAATCTTCTAATTGCTGCAAATTAATGCCTGACACAGCTTCAGCGGCTTGAGCCACATTACTCATGGCGCAAAAAAGACAAAGACTCACACTTAAAAAATATTTAACGACATTTTTCATATATTATCCTTTTATAAGCGATTTCGCAAGACGCACCGCCCCCACAGCATCGGTGGAATAGCCGTCAGCCCCAATGCTGTCGGCAAAGGCCTGTGTTACCACAGCGCCGCCCACTATAACTTTCATGGGTAATTGGCGCTCTTGCACTAGTTTAATGGTGTCTTCCATGCGTACCATTGTGGTGGTCATCAGCGCAGAAAGACCTATAATATCAGCATTTTTCTCTTCAGCAAAGCGAACAATCTCCTCCGCTTTTACATCCTTTCCTGCATCAAAAACATCAAAACCGTGATTACCTAAGAGCAAAGCTACAATATTTTTACCAATATCGTGAATGTCGCCCTCCACCGTAGCCAGCACAATGACAGGGCGTTTTTCTGGCCCGCGTTGCAGCTCTAAAATGGGTTTTACATGGGCAAAGGCCTTTTGCATGGTTTCGGCAGAGCGAATGAGTTGGGGCAAAAAGTATTCACGTTTTTCATACTTGGTGCCCACCTCGGTAATGGCAGGAATAAGCTTTTCTTGCACCAAAGCCATGGCATCCATGCCGCCATCTAACTCTGCCTGCACAAAGCTAAGCACATTTTCTTTATCGCCTTGCACCACGCATTCATACAAAGATGCGGCAAGACTTACCTGCTGCTGCCCCTGCACTACAGAGCCCTCCCCTGCTGTCCAGCCAGCGTAGGCATGGATAAAGTGCGCGGCATTACTATCTTTATTTAATAGCACATTACTAGCATCACGCACTTCGCCAAGGCGAGCATTGGCAGGGTTACCTATGCAAGAACTAAGCCCCGCACCCACGCATAATGCCATATAGGTAGCGTTGAGCAGCTCTCTTGCCGGCAAACCAAAAGACACATTGGAAAGACCAATGGTGGTGGGCAAGCCCTCTCGCACGCACCAACGAATGGTTTCTAGGCATTGGCGTCCGGCTTCACCTTTAGAAGACACTGCCAAAGCCAGCACATCCACCATAATAAGGCGACGCGGAATGCCCAGCGCATCGGCTTGTTCCAAAAGATTTTCTAAAATGGCAATGCGCTCGGTGGCGCGCACGGGTAAATTGCGCCCTTTAAGAGGAAGCAAAATAAAGGGAGCGCCGTAATCTCGGCACAAAGGCCCTAGGGTTTCCATGCGCCCTTCTTCGCCGCTGATGGAATTTACCAAGGCAGAGCCTGGGCAATACGGTAAGGCCGCTTCTATGGCGCCCATATGGGAAGAATCTAAAGATAAAGGCGTCTCGCAGCGCTCAGTCAGGCGCAAAATAAGCTCTGGCAAAAGCTGGGTTTCATCCACCATGGGCGCGCCCACATTCACATCTAGTACAGGGGCGCCAGCGGCTATTTGCTCATCGGCAAAGCGCAAGGCAAGGCCGTATTCCGCCGCTTGAAATTCTGCTGTAAGTTGTTTTTTACCCGTTGGATTAATGCGCTCGCCAATGATGGTAAAGGGATATTCCTCGCCCACACGCACAATGCGCGAGCGTGTGGTTAAGGCTAGGCTACCGGCGCTTACGCGCACTGAGGGGCGACGCAATTCCATATCTCCCACGGCGCGCTTTAATGCGGCAATATGGTCGGGGGTGGTGCCACAACAGCCGCCCAAAAGTTGCACACCGGCAGCGGCAAATTTAGCAGTTTTTTGCGCAAAAGTTTCGGGATCTAAGCGAAATACCGTTTCGCCGTCAATGAGCTCTGGCAAGCCAGCATTGGGCTCTACCAACACAGGCACTTTGGCATAAGAGAGCATTTCTTCAATCACAGGTACCATTTGCTCAGGCCCAGCACTGCAATTGGTACCCAGCGCCACAACGCCAAGGTTTTGCATGGTTTCCACAAAAATTTCTGGTGTGGTACCTGTTAGGCTCACCCCATTTTCAAAGGTCATAGACACCATAATAGGCAAATCGCATTGCTGGCGCACAGCCACCACGGCGGCGCGAGCTTCGGCAAGGTCAAATTGCGTTTCTATAAAGAATACATCTACCCCGCCGTGCAATAAGCCGCGTACTTGCTCACTATAGGCAGCCATAAGGTCACGCGGCTCTAGCTCGCCAAGGGGTCTGGCAAAATAGCCTGTGGGGCCAAGGTCACCAGCCACAAAAATGCGCCGTCCGGCGCTTTGAGCCGCAGCGCGTGCGGCCTTGGCCATTTGTGAATTATATTCAAATACATTCATACCTTTAGGCAATTTAAGCGCATTGCCCCCAAAGGTACAGGTAATGAGCACATCAGCCCCAGCATGGGCATAGGCTTTATGAATATCACGCAAAATATCAGGGCGTTCTAAACAAAATTCTTCGGGGCTCATGCCCGCTGGCAAACCTGCCGCTTGCAACATGGTACCCATGCCGCCGTCTAAAAATAAAAAACGCCCTTGTTGTAAAGCATGACAAAAATCGCTCATAGCTAACTATCCTTTTTTGCATTGCTGTGATTTTACGCAATGCTATTTTCCCAACATAATAAATTATATTGTATTTTTTATCTGTCAAATATCTTAAAAATTTTTTTTAAAGGCAAGAGAGAAATTAAACAGCAATTTCCCTTCAAAAATAACCAAAACATACTTTTTTCTTGCATTTTTTACGTAAAATTCACAAAAAAAAATCTCTTGAAAGGCCACATTTTATACTGTGCAAGCCAAGGCTTTTGTGATAGATATAAATTGTGTTCATCTCAAGTACGCCTTAATCGCACATTTCTACTTAAAAAATGCAAAAAGAACAAACGAAAAACGCATCCTCTCCTGCAGCCCCTACATCAGCTGTCATAGCAACATAACCATCGAGAATACTATGAAAAAGAGCACAAAAGCGCCTGAAAAAAGAGCTTCTGCATCCTCTTCTGCCAAGAAAAAAAATATCCCCGTGGAAGTTATTGCGCCTGAACAAGTGGAAGTTTTGGCACCGGTGACACCACAAACACAAGATAACCTAACCATGGATTTAGAGGCCACAGCGCAAATTTTAGAAGTGACAAAAGCCGCTGTGAAAGCCGCCTCTCAAGCCACGGGCTCTGCTAAAAAAATAGCTACATTACAAGAAGATGTAAACGATGACATGCATGAAGAAATAGATGAAGATCTAGATGACTTGCATGACCTACATGACGATTTAGACGAGCTTGATTTAGACAGCGACGATCACGACACTGAACATAGCGACAGTCATAGCCAAGGTACCACCGCTCGCAAAAGCCCAAGCCATGGGCATGCTTTGGCGCGCGTAAGCTCTAGCCGTGACAATTTACATTTGTATCTTAAAGAAGTGAGCCGCTTCCCCATGTTGCAACCCGATGAAGAGCAAAGCCTTGCTCAGCGTGTACGCGATCATGGCGATACCGACGCGGCCTTTCGCCTAGTATCATCGCATTTGCGCTTAGTGGTAAAAATCGCCATGGATTTTCAGCGCCGCTGGATGCAAAATGTGCTTGATCTTATTCAAGAAGGCAATGTGGGTCTTATGCGCGCCGTAAATAAATTTGACCCTG
>CAYJND010000076.1:0-9398 GCA_964371565.1 uncultured Desulfovibrionaceae bacterium | reverse complement strand
ACCTTTTGTGAACAAAAGGTTCTTCCCCCAGACCCCCTTTCCAAAAAACTTTCATTGCGACGAAAATATATCAAAAAAACAATACAATGCACTATGACGATTTTCTCACCAAACTGGCAATTTGCTAAAAAGGTATCGAATGCGAGGCAGATGAACTTACCCCATTGCCGTTCGCTCAAAATAGGTAAGATGCAAGGAGGGCGAAGTTTTTTTACGCAGGGCGCGTATCAAGACATACGTAACCGGAGTAAAAAACGAGCCCGACGAAGCAGATTGCCTATTTTCAGCGAACGGAACCCCGCCACTGGCGCTTATCGCCCACGCGAATGGTAACCCTCTCCCTATCCATATACTCTAATAAAGCAATAAGATACTTACGAGAAATACCATTCAAAATTTCTTTCAAGCCCGCAGGATCAAGATCGTCATGGCTTTCAAACCACCCTTTCACTTTTTCCTTAATATCAGCAATAACAGGCTCAGCATAATACAAGCCTTCCTTCACCCGTACCAATTGCTTTTCATCGCACAGCATTTTCAGCACAGGGGCGGCCTTTTTGGCATCAACTTTAAGCTCTTCCAAAACATCTTTAAGATTAGGCGGTGTAAGCCCCGCATGGGCATGGGCTTCATAGAGTTTTTCTTTAAGGGAAGTATTATCGCTATCCAGCTGCACCGTATGCGAAGCAAGGCGCAAAACATCACCCTCCACTACCAGTTCACCACCACGCAAACAACGCTCAATAACCAAATGCGCCAGCTTAGGCCTTTGCTTTTGACATAAAACCCCGCGCGCCATACCCACTTTTAAGGGGTCGCGCTTATGGAAAGCCGCGGCTTGCTCAAGGCATTGTTGCATAAGTTTTTGTAAAGCCTGCCCAAAAATATAACGTTTTTCATCCTTATCAAAGCAGGTCACCTTGGCGCCAAGACCTTGCAAAAGTTTTTCCAGCTTTTTGGCACTGCCATTGCTCAGCACCATGAGCTCAGCAAAACTTAAACCCTCTATACCGGCTAGTTCTAATTGGCTTAACACACGCTGCTCAAAATGCTCTGCCCCCTCTAAACTAGCAAGGCGAGAAAGCAAGCTCAGCTTTTTCTCAAAGTCCACATCCTTACGGCGTAATGGCTCCGGCAAGGCATGCACAAGCACCCCGCCAGCCACGGTGCGCAAAGGCGAATAGGCACGCACTACGCAGCGATCGCCATAAAGCCCCACCATGGGCTCATTGAAGCGAATTTCCGTAAGCGCACTTTGCCCTGGCTCCAGCCTGTCTCTATCAAAGAAATATAAACGCGCCGAAACTTCGCGGGCACCGTGGTGAAAGTGAATTTCTGTTCTGGCGCGCAAAGCTCTGGGGGCAGAAGAAAGGCATTGCAATTGCACCATCCAGCGCGTGGCGGGAAATAATGTATCAGGATGCGTAAGCACTGCCCCGCGTTGCACCTCGCCCACTTCTACATTGAGTACATTTAGGGCGCAGCGTTGACCGGCGCCAGCCTCTTCGGCGGCATTGCCATGCCATTGAATACCGCGAATACGCGTTGGCACAGCATCAGGCATAAATACAGCCTCATCGCCAAGGCTCACTTCGCCAGCTAAAAGAGTACCGGTAACCACAGTACCGTGCCCTTTCATGGAAAAAATTCTATCTACAGGCAAGCGAAAGAGCGTACTTTCACGGGCGGGCTTTAAGGTGGCAGCTTGTGAAATCACATGGTCACGCAAGGCGTCTAGCCCCTCTTTAGTGAGGGAAGACACAGGAAAAATTGGCGCACCTTCTAAGAATGTGCCTTGTAAAAAGCTTTTCACATCTTCTTGCACAAGGCCCAGCCACTCTTCATCTACCATATCAATCTTGGTGAGCGCCACAAAACCGTGCTTAATGCCAAGCAAAGAGCAAATTTCCACATGCTCACGTGTTTGCGGCATAACACCCTCATCAGCGGCAATAATAAGCATGACAAAATCAATACCCGCCGCGCCGGCTACCATATTTTTTACAAAGCGTTCATGCCCCGGCACGTCCACTATGCCAAGGCGTTCACCACTTGGCAGCATAAAGTGGGCAAAACCCAATTCAATGGTAATGCCGCGTCTTTTTTCTTCTTCAAGACGGTCACAATCAATGCCTGTAAGGGCGCGTACGAGGGATGTTTTCCCGTGGTCAATATGTCCTGCTGAGCCAAGAACCAATGGCATAAAAGTCACTCCTTGCGTCGCGTTAGCGCTCGGTATATACAAAGGCAATGTGGCAAGGAAAGGCGCATAAGTCAATGCGCAAAGGCTTTTTTTTACCTTATAAGCACATAAAGAGGAACACATGGAAACACTTGCTATTGGCACACAAAAGCGCGTTGAAATGGTAGATATTACCCGTCAAGTTCAAGAACTTGTGCAAAAACAAAGCTTGTGGCAAAAGGGCGCCGTGCTCTTATATTCGCCCCACACCACTTGTGGTCTTACTGTTAATGAGGGGGCAGACCCCGATGTGGCTCGTGATATGACAAGCTATTTTAACAGATTGGTGCCGCAAGACGCTTCCTTTCGCCATGCAGAGGGCAATAGCGATGCCCATATAAAGACCAGCCTTTTTGGCCCTTCGCTTATGCTTATTGTTGAAAATGGCAAAGTGCAGCTCGGCACATGGCAACATATTTATTTATGCGAAAGCGATGGCCCCAGAAATCGTAAACTTTGGGTACAATTTTTAGGCGCCTAATGACAACATCTGCCCCCCATAGCTCCCAGATACCCCAAATCCCTCAAATTCCCCTTATCCCATGGATCATTCATGTGGATATGGACGCCTTTTATGCCTCGGTGGAGCAAATGGACAATCCTGCCCTGCGTGGTAAAGCTGTGGCGGTAGGCACGGATTGCACACGCGGGGTACTTTCAGCGGCCTCTTACGAAGCAAGAAAATTTGGCGTACGCTCGGCCATGCCCTCTGGTATGGCTAAAAAATTGTGCCCAGAACTTATTTTCATGCCGGGGCGCATGAAGCGCTATAAAGAAATTTCAGAGGCCATTATGGCTACCCTGCAAAACTTTTCCCCTAAGGTAGAGCCTGCCTCCATTGATGAGGCCTATATAGATGCCTGCGGTCTTGAGCGCCTTTTTGGCCCCATTGAAAACCTGTGTCAGCAGATACAACAAGCAGTATATAATGTAAGCGGCGGCCTTACCTGCTCTGTGGGGGCAGCGCCTAAAAAATTTTTAGCAAAAATTGCCTCTGATATACATAAGCCCCATGGCATTTATGTGCTGCATCCCGAAGCCATACCCCTTTTTTTGCAAAGCCTACCTGTGCAAAAAATACCCGGCGTTGGCAAAAAATTTATGGAAGATTTACAAAAGCTTGGCGTGCGTTATGCCGGTGATGTGGCGCGCTACCCCGAAAATTTTTGGCATAGACGCTTTGGCAAAGGCGGGACGCAGCTGTGGCGCAGAGCGCACGGGCAAGATAACGGCCTTGTAACGCCCTATACAGAACCAAAAAGCGAAAGCTGCGAAACCACCTTTCATGAAGACACATTAGATAAAGCATTTTTACACAAAAACCTTATGGCGCAGGCAGAGCGTGTGGGTGCCTCTTTACGCCGGCAAAATCTCTCTGGGCGCACCATTACCCTTAAAGTAAAGTTTGCCGACTTTAGCCAAATAACGCGCTCACGCACACTAAATCAAAGCACCCAAGGCACACAAACTATTTTTGCCACAGCCTGTGAGCTATTAGAAAATGTAACCCTCACGCAAAAAGTACGCCTCATAGGTGTTGGCGTTTCCGGCTTTCATGCAGGGTCTGAGCAAGGTTTGCTTTTTCAAAGCGCTCCACAAGAGCATTTGCAAAAGCAAGATAAACTTGACAGTGCGTTAGATTCTTTACGGCAAAAATTTGGTCACAAAGCCATTATGCGCGGACGACTTTTCCCTCCTAAACACCAGTAAACACCTAGGTTTTATTTTGTAAAAAAACTTTTTTTCACAAAATAAGACTTGTCATTTCACTGTTCACGACTTATATACTCTTGACTGACACTTTCACAAAGACATACAAAAACATTGAAAGTGATTGTCAAAACTAAAATTATAGAGGTTTACTATGAGTAAAGTACGCGTTGGTATTAACGGCTTTGGCCGTATTGGTCGTCAAATGTTTCACATTTTGCACAAAAACTTCCAAGATCAAGTGGAAGTAGTTGCCATTAACGATTTATGCGACGCCCACACTTGCTTCCATTTACTTGAGTATGACTCTGTATATGGTAGAGGTAACTTTAACGCCGAAGTAACAGAAAATGGCGCAAAAGTTGGCGCATGGAATGTGCATTGCTCTAAAGAGCGCGACCCCAAAAACATCCCTTGGGGTGAGCATGGCGTTGACATTGTAGTTGAATCTTCTGGTGTATTTCGCGATGCAGAGCAAGCTAAAGTGCACCTGCAAAGTGGCCCCAAAAAGGTTATCTTCTCATCCCCTTCTAAAAATGAAGACTTAACCTTGGTTATGGGCGTTAACCACAAAGACTATGACCCTGCCAAGCATCACATGATTTCTAACGCATCTTGCACAACCAACTGCTTAGCCCCTGTGGTAAAAGTTTTACACGATGCCTTTGGTATTAGCCAAGGCACCATGTGCACCGTGCACTCATATACCAATGACCAACGCATTCTTGATATGCCTCACAGCGATTTACGTCGCGCTCGTGCTGGCGCTTTAAATATTATCCCCACCTCTACCGGTGCAGCTTCTGCTGTGGCTAAGGTTATTCCTGCCATGAAGGGTAAGTTTAGCGGTTACTCTTTGCGTGTGCCTACCCCCACAGTATCTGCCGTGGACTTTACCGCGCTGTTTGACAAACCCACTGACACAGAAGCCATGCGCGCTGTATTGAAAAAAGCCGCTGAGGGTGAGCTTAAAGGTATTTTAGAATACAGCGAATTGCCCCTCGTGTCTCTTGACTTTAAGGGCAACCCCCACTCTTCCATTGTAGAAGCTGAATACTGCACCGTGCAAAATGGCAATTTTGCTAAAATTGTACTCTGGTACGACAACGAATGGGGCTATTCAAACCGCCTTTGCGACCTTATCGTTTACATGAAAGAGCAAGGTTTATAAAAAAATGGCCTTGGCTTAGCCAAGGCCTTCTTTTTTAGACAAGCTTATATTTGTCAAAAGGTTTGTTCTTTGGTAGTGTACCCCTCGCCTCTATATATTTTACATCCCTCATGTCTATAGTTTTTCTTAGCCCTGCCGATGTAAGGTTTAAGAGCACATTACGTTTTACCACTCTATAGGAGAAAAAGTATATGAGTGAAACCGATACCAAAGCCACCTATCATGGCTCGGATGACAGCAGTCTTATCCAAATGGTTACCTTTAAGATTGCCGAAGAAGAATTTGGCGTTGAAATTTTAAAGGTACAAGAAATCATCCGTATGATGCCCATTACCAAGGTGCCCAACGCGCCTTCCTTTGTGGAAGGGGTTATCAATTTACGCGGTAAAGTTATACCCGTTATTGATATGCGTAAGCGCTTTGGCATGAAAACCGCTATTCACGACAGTCAAACCCGTATTAAGGTTATGGATCTTGGCGGGCAAATTGTAGGTTTTGTGGTAGATGCGGTATGCGAAGTATTGCGCATTAAAGAATCTACCGTTGAGCCCCCACCAGCTGTTGTGGCTGGCATTGGCGCTGAATACATGCGCGGTGTAGGTAAGCTAGAGGACAGATTGCTCATCTTGCTTGACCTTGATAAATTGCTTACCGAAACAGAAATGGAAAGCCTTAGCTCTATGTAAAAGAGCCATAAGCTCTGTAAATTTAAAGACCTTTGTATTTCACAAAGGTCTTTTTTTATGAACCACAAAGCTACAAAGCCATAAAACTCACTTGCGCCCACTACGCTTATACAGTATCAAAAGCAAAATCACCTACAGGAGAGCTTATCATGCGTCACCTATATCTTGTGGCAACTTTATGCATTTTTTGTTTTTGCCAAAGCTTTAACGCTGCCGCGCAAAGCACAACACTTTTTGAGGCAGCAAAAGACGGCAACGTAGCTAGCATATCAAAACTTTTACAGCAAGGCGCTGCCATTGAGGCTAAAAATGATCAGCAATTAACCCCGCTTATGCTGGCTGCCATACACGGGCAAGAATCTGCTTTACGCATTTTACTTAAAAACAAGGCAAACCCCAATGCCAAAAGCATAGACGATGGCACACCCCTTATGCTAGCTGCCACCCGCGGGCAATTGGGCGCCATGAAAATTCTTATGGAAAATGGCGCTGACATACACGCCAAAAGCGTTAATGGCATGACAGCGTTGATTATTTCTGCCAGTGTAGGGCATACGGATGCTGTAGCGCTTTTACTAAAAAACAAAGCGCGTATAAATGCACAAGATGCCTATGGCTGGACACCCCTCATGTACGCGGCTTCCGGCGGACATATAGAGGTAGTTACTTTGCTGTTAAAAAATAAGCCAGATCTTAACCTAAAAAATAACGATGGAGATAGCGCCCTTAAAATAGCCAAGGACAATGAATATAACGATGTGGAAAAGTTGCTAAAAAAACACGGCGCGCGTTAATTTTAGTTTTTAAATTAGAGAGTTTAAGGGGATGGAGAACAAGGTTTATGCCTTATTTCCATCCCCTTTCTTTATAATACAAAGGCTGTGCATTCGTATTTATTAGCTAATTTATATCATTTTTTTGTTCAAAATTCCATGTATCACGTAGCATTTGTTCTAAATTACGTTGGGTTTGCCAACCAAGCTCTGCCAAGGCCTTGGCGGGGTTAGCATAACAGGTGGCAATATCACCGGGGCGGCGCTCACGTATTTCATAGGGCACTTTTACGCCATTAATCTTTTCAAAATTTTGTATCAAATCCAACACGCTATAGCCCACACCTGTGCCAAGATTATAGGTATATAAGCCATTACCTTGAAGCAGTTTTTCCAGCATAGCCACATGCCCCTCGGCTAAATCCATCACGTGAATATAGTCCCGCACGCCGGTGCCATCTGGTGTATCATAATCATTGCCAAAAACAGGCAACACAGCATGTTTGCCATGCGCCACCTGACTTATATAAGGCATAATATTGTTTGGAATACCTACAGGATAATCACCAATAAGACCTGATGAATGCGCCCCAATGGGGTTAAAATAGCGCAAAATACCTATGCTCCACTGATCATCGGCGCTAAAAATATCGCGCAACATATCTTCTGTCATAAGTTTAGTTTGCCCATAAGGATTGGTCACAGACAAAGGAAAACTTTCATCAATGGGATTAGATTTCGGTGTTCCGTACACCGTTGCCGAAGAAGAGAAAATCATCTTTTTGGCGTTATATTTTTTTAATAAAGCCAGTACATTCAGCGTGCTGGTCATATTGTTTCTATAATACTCTAAAGGTAAAATCTTAGATTCACCCACAGCTTTTAACCCAGCAAAGTGAATGCAAGCGCTAATATCATGAGCTTTAAAAACTTCTTCTAATGCGTCGATATCGCAACAATCTACAGTATAATAACGTAGTTTTTTGCCTGTCATTTGCTCTAATGTTTGTATTCTCTCAGGGCGAGAATTACAAAAATTATCTACTATAACAATATCCTGTAAAACACTATCGTCTTTTGCCAATAAAGAAACAATGGTATGGCTACCAATATAGCCTGCACCGCCAGTGATTAAAATCATAATTGAGTCCTCCTCAAATATGGCTCTATGAGCCAAAAAAAGCATATAAAAAATCTTTGAAAAAGTACAATGACAATATAGTCACGCAAGCTGTTTCGCTTTTTTCTTGTAAAAAAACGCCTTTTCACCTAAACTTAGCCTAAATTTATATTATACGGGAGAACTTATTATGATAAGAAGAGTACAAGACGTTACTGTGGCGCATATAGAAAAAAACCGTGGAGGCCTTGGCATAACCGAAGCCCACGTATTGTTAAAAGAAAATGAATTTTGCAATAAAGGTCGTATGTTTAACCGCGTTGTATTGCCTGCAGGTGCCTCGGTAGGCAACCATAAACATGAAGGCGACTTTGAAGTATATTATATTCTTTCCGGCACGGGGCTATATAATGACAATGGCACAGAAGTGACTGTAAACGCCGGAGATGTGACCATTTGCCCTGAGGGCGAATGTCATGGCATTCTCAATAATGGAACCGAAGATTTAGTTTTCATGGCGCTTATTTTGTATACAAAATAAATCCATACCATAGTAAAAAGGGAGCGTTCTTACACTCCCTTTTTATTTATTTTATAGCGCATCACAAAAGCAATGTTCTTTACGCGCTAAAGGCTTAGGCTTTTTAACATCTTCACTTTCTAACAGAAAAACCTGCATGCTCTTCTTGACTGCATAGTTTCAAAAATTACATTCATGTTTTTTAGCCTTAGACTTTTAAGAAGCTTTAATGGTTTCTACGGGTTCGGTTAATAAGAACTCACCCTTTTGAATCCAATCTTTCAGCTCATTGGCTACGTCTAAAGACAAAGAATAGGACGTTAAAGGCACCGTTTTTACTTTTTTATCTAGCAATTCAATTTCGCCACTCATAAGCTCATCAAAAGGCGCATGGGCTAAGATGCGTGGAATGCAATTGGGATAATCATGACCGTAATCTTTAATGGGCATTAAAATGTCATTATTATCCACACCGGTAAACCATGCCATTTCTTCATTTAAGATGGGAATAGGAATGCCCACACCCACATTCAAGGTGCAACCATAACCTATGAGCGATAAGCCACGGATATATTTATGCTGCATACCTTTTAAATCGCCTTTAAGCATAAGGGTGCCTGAAGCCGTTAGCGGCAAGCCACGTTCGGTGCGCTTAGGGCTAGCCACATGCTGTGTACCAGCGCCAATAACATAACCCACGCCGCCGCCTAAGAAAATACGCGTACCCATACCTATGGTGCGAAAATAGGGGTCATTGAAAAGCGGGGATAAATGCCCTGCTGTGGCATAGTTCAAGTTTTGCATATTGGGACGTAAAGGCCCCATATAAGTATAAATAATACGCCCAGTAAGGTTTACGGCGGCATTATAGTTTTGATAGCAGTTACGCGGATTTAACAATTCTGCATGCGGTAAGTCTTGCAGGGTAATATGCCTATCTTGCGTGCGACGTGGGTAACAATCGGTACCATAAGATTGCGATTGCAAATGCACACTTTTACCCGCCACAAGGTCTTCGATAACATGCGCGCCGCCATAGGCAAATTGCCCAGGGTACGGATCATTAAGCGGGTCGTCTTCTGTCATTTCTGTGGCGCCCAAATATCCGTCGGCAGCGGCTACGCCGCCATAACAAGGCACACCATTGAGCCAAATTTTAGAAGAGCGCATGGTGGG
>CAYJND010000075.1:0-9553 GCA_964371565.1 uncultured Desulfovibrionaceae bacterium | reverse complement strand
ATTTAGATATTGCCATTGGTGATGGCGATCATGGTATAAATATGGCTCGCGGTGCAGAGGAAGTGCAAAAAAAATTAGATTCTTTAACTGATAAAGATGCCGGAACTATTTTAAAATCTTTAGGCATGGTTTTGGTAAGCTCAGTGGGTGGCGCTGCTGGTCCGCTGTACGGTACGGCACTTATGAAAGCCGGTGTTGTGGTGGCAGATAAAATGGCTATTAATGGTGACGATGCTCTTGCCATGCTAGAGGCTGCCATTGAGGGTGTTAAAATGCGCGGAAAGTCTACAGCAGGGGAGAAAACTTTATTAGATGTGCTTATTCCCGTGCATGAATCTTTAAAAAATGCCCCTGGCGATATAGCTGCCATGCAAAAAGCCGCAGAGGGCGGTGTAGAATATACCAAAACCATTGTGGCTACCAAAGGGCGCGCTTCGTACCTTGGTGAGCGTAGCTTAGGGCATCAAGACCCTGGTGCGACTTCTAGTTTGCTCATATTACAAACCATTGCTAAGGCTTTGCAGGCATAGTTGCAACGAGGATTTTTATGCTAGGTATTGTTATAGTATCGCACAGTGCGGCTTTAGCGCAAGGAGCCTTAGAGCTGGTAAAAATGTTAGCTGCAGATGTGCCCATAGCTGTGGCTGGTGGTTTAGAAGATGGATCTTTAGGTACAAGTTTTGAAAAAATATACACAGCCGTTAATGCTGTGTATAGTGAAAAAGGGGTGCTTATTTTTTGTGATATGGGCAGTGCTATTATGACCAGTGAAATGGTGCTGGAGAATATGCCTGATCGTAAACTCAAAATTGTAGATGCCCCCATTGTAGAGGGCGCGCTTGTGGCAGCTATGGCCTCTCTTGGCGGAGAAGACCTACAAGGGGCGTTGGAACAATTAACTGCTCCTGAGGCTTTTTCTAAAGGACTCAGCTCTTAGACTCTAGGTATAACCATGTAAAAGCCGAAGCCTTGTAATAGATGAAGGCTTCGGCTTTTTTTATACATTAGAAGATTTTTTCATGGCTGGGCAAGGGTGATTTCCAGTCATGCATAATCCGCAGTGATGGCATATGGGCAAGCTTTGTGCTTTTTTACTTTGCGGGTTGGCATAATACTCTGTATCCCAAGGTATAAATTTATGCATCCATGAAGGTAAATATTTACAAGCTAAAAGTAAGTTCATATTTTTTTTAAACATTTTTTCTATCCTTGCAAGTTAATAGGAATTGTTCTTATATAGTAGGCATATGCTTTTGTAAAGCTAGGTTTTGCTATTAAAAAATAAAAGACTCTTTATCTCATTGACTCTAGGACTTAAAAATAATTATTGAAAAATAGTTCTTATAAGGAGGATATTATGAAAAAACTTTTACTATGTTCACTGCTTGCGTTGGTTTTATTTTGCAGTGTAAGCAAAACCCATGCAGCATCAAACCCTTTGACCCAATTAACAGGGCAAGTATGGATGGCATCTGAGGATGATAATAAAGAAGCCATCATCTTTGGTATTGAATACGCTGTTAGCATTGAGTATGCCATTGCTGAGTTAGAAGCGAAAAAAGCAGGCACATCTATGCAAAGGGAAGTTATTATTGAAAGCCTCAGCCCTTTGGCAAAAAATTGGATTTTAGCTTTTGATGATGGCACCAGCAGAGATGCTATAGTTAATGAAATTAATGCTTGGTATGCAGCCCATGAAGATGCACTTTCTCTGCCTGTGGTGAAAGTACTTTGGGATTATGTGATTGAGCCAAGATTGCCTGAATAGTTCACTTAAAATAAATATCAAATAGTATATTACTCTTAATGGAGTTATTATGAGAAAAATTATGTTAGCAGGTGTGTTAAGCGTGGCCTTAGTGGGGTCTTTTGGCTGCACCAATATGTCTAAAACCAGCCAAGGTGCCATGAGCGGAGCAGCCATAGGGGCTGCAGCTGGCGTGGGGATTGCGGCTATTTCTGGTGGTAGCACTGCTTGGGGCGGCATTATAGGTTCTGGTCTTGGTGCTGTGGCTGGTGGCTTTTATGGTAAATCTAAGCAAAAGAAAAGGCATCGTTAGTATTTTAGAAAAAGTGAAAAAGGTGCTCTTTTTATGGGGCACCTTTTTTAACGCATGAAAATTTTAATTTCCTACATAAAAGCTATACTTCTTCAAGGAAACATCATTTTATTGCCAAGATTTTTTTTTTGTGCTATTTGTAACAAGTGTAATTAAATTTTTTATAAACTGTTAACCTTTTGTTAAGGATGTGAATTATGCTATCATTTACCCACATAATTAAAGATGAACAAGGTATTCATGCCAGACCTGCTGGATTATTTGTAAAAGAATTACAAAAATTTTCTTCACAAATTTCAATTGAAAAAGCTGGTAAAACAGCTGATGGCAAAAAGCTATTTGCGGTAATGGCTTTAGCCGCAAAAAAGGGCGATGAAATTATTTTTAGTGCAGAAGGGGACGATGCAGAGGCTGCTTGCGCCATGGCTAAAGAATTTTTAGAGAACAATCTATAAAATACCACTTGCTAACAAATGTAAGGAGTAAGGATGATAGTATTACAAGGTAAGGGTGTTTCTAAAGGTATAGCTATAGGTAATTTGTATTTTCCCTCGCAAATAGATTTAAATATTGAATTTTATGCCATTGAAAATGTAGAAGCAGAACTAGCCGCCTTTGAAAAAGCACGTGTAAAAGCCATTGAGCAATTGGGTGTTATTGCTAAAAAAACTGCAGAAAAACTTGGTGAAGAAAATGCTGCGCTCTTTGAAGTGCATCAAATGATGCTAGAAGACTTAGACTATTGCGAAACCATCACCGGTGAAATTACTTCCAATAAAGCTTCTGCCCCTTATGCTGTGGGCAAGGCTGCCAAACAATTTTCTCAAATGTTTTCCGAAATGGATGATGAGTACATGAAGGCAAGAGCCCTTGATGTACAAGATATCTCACGCCGTGTTGTTGAAATTCTCATGAATAAACAAAGTATAGATAGCCATGAAGGCACCTATATTTATGCCGGTGAAGATTTTGTTCCTAGTGAGACTGCGCAATTTGACCGTGAAAAGGTCTTGGGTATTGCCACCATGCAAGGCAGTAAAAACTCCCATACAGCCATTTTTGCTCGTACTTTAAGTCTTCCTGCTGTTATTGGGCTTAAAGAAAGTCTTGATAGGAAGTATAATAATGCCTTAACCATCATTGATGGTGAAGAGGGCACTGTTATTATCGATCCCGATGAAAAAACGTTGGCAGAAAAAAGAGCGCAGCAGCAAGCTCAAATTGAGGCAAAGCAAAAGCTTGAATCTTTTAGAGGTAAGAAAACTTTGACTAAGTCAGGGCGCGAAATTAAGCTTTATGCTAATATTGGTTGCGTGGCTGATGTGGAAGCTGTGCTTGAAAATGATGCTGAGGGAATTGGTCTTTTTAGAAGTGAATTCTTATACCTAGAAAGTAAAGATTATCCTTGTGAAGAAACCCAATATATTGCCTATAGCACCGTGGCTAAAAAAATGGGTGATAAGCCTGTTATTATTCGTACATTAGATATTGGTGCAGATAAGCAAGCAGATTACTTTAATTTGCCTCAAGAAGAAAACCCTGCCATGGGTATGCGTGCCATTCGTATTTGCTTAACTCGTCCCGAAATCTTTAAAACGCAATTGCGCGCCATTTATCGCGCGGCTTGCCATGGTAATATTTATCTTATGTTACCTATGATTATTTCGGTAGAAGAGGTGCGCCGCTCCAAAGCGATTATTGAAGAAGTAAAAGCAGAGCTTAGTGCTGCTGGCATTGCCTTTAAAGGGGATATACCTGTGGGCATTATGATTGAAACCCCAGCGGCGGTGATGATTAGTGATTTGCTTGCCAAAGAGGTAGACTTCTTTAGTATGGGTACTAATGACTTAACGCAATATACCCTTGCTGTAGATAGGCAAAATGATAGTATTGCTGAATTTACCGATACGCATCACGAAGCTATTTTACGTATGATTAAAATGGTGTGCGATAATGCCCATGCCAATGGCATTTGGGCGGGTATTTGCGGTGAATTGTCCTATGATATGAATTTAACAAGCTTTTTCAATGAAATAGGCCTTGATGAACTGTCGGTTACGCCCTCAGCTGTCTTGCCATTACGAGAAAAAATTTCTCAAAGTTAAAGGTTTAAAAGTAAGGCCTACTGTTTTTTTTAGCAGTGGGCCTTATAAAGCTATGAGTGTTTCTTGGCGTTTTTGAAATGTACTGATATGGGTAAAGCCCACGGTTTTAAGCAACTGCCGTGCTTCATCAAAGGCTCCTAAATAATCGTGCACTGTATGTGCATCGCTGCCTAAACAGACTTTTCTACCGCCGCATTCATAGTATAACGAAAATAAATAGGTTAAGTAGTGTTTATCCTCATGCCTGTATAAAAAACGTGTATTAAACTCAAGACATTTACTCTTTTCAATACAGCGTGCATAGAGTTTGCGTAATTGGGTTTCGTGTTTTTCTATGGTGACGGGGGGCATATAGCGTAAGAGAAAATCAATATGTCCCACAATGTCATAGCAAGAACAATGCTCCATCATGTGCAGATAGATATCTAAATAGGCTGCATAGGCCTCATCGGGCGTTTTGTCGTACAAAAAAGTACCGCATGCGCAATTGGCATCTTCTGCTTCATGCACAGACATGATGATAACATCAAAGTCATAGTTTGCTACAACATGCTCTATATCTTTGAGGCGAGAAAATTTATAACCAAGTTCTATACCCCGTAAAATATGCAGAGGGTATTTTTGCTGTAATTGATCACAAAGTCTTTTTTGTAACTCAAGATCTGGCATATCGTCTTTTCCAAGGGAAATACAAGAAAAATCTAAGTGTTCTGTGCTGACAAAATGGGTGAGACCAAGCTCTAAAGTTTTTTGAAGATAATTTTCAAAACTTTCTTTACTATCACTAGAGAGGAAGGTGTGTAAATGTTGGTCATATATTTTCATAAAAACCTCATATGTTTTGGAGAGTGTTGACATTTTTGTTTTTTTTGTCAAGAGGGTAGGATTTGTAAGTTTGTTTTTCTTTTCTTTTTTGTGGATTTGTGAAAAAAAAGACTTGTCAAAAGCTAGCTTTTTAGCCCATAGAAAACTTGTCTTTATGCAGAAAATGCATATTTTTCTGTTACTACTCAAAAAAGCATATAACGCCGATGAGAATAATGGTTTTTTATAAATAAAGTATATGTAATCTTTCTTGCTAACTAGAAAGAAAGATCATGTATAGAGGAGTAGATAAAAGTATGAAAAAACGTGTTCAATTGTTTGGTCGCTTTTTAAGCGGCATGGTTATGCCAAATATTGGCGCCTTTATCGCGTGGGGACTTATTACGGCCTTATTCATTCCTGTGGGTTGGCTACCCAATGAAAAGCTGGCTGCCTTGGTTGGCCCCATGCTCACGTATTTACTGCCTATACTTATTGGTTTTGCTGGCGGTAGAGCCATACATGATATTCGCGGCGGCGTTGTGGGTGCTGTGGCTACTTTTGGTGTTATTATGGGGGCGCCAAGCACTCCCATGCTCCTAGGCGCCATGATTGTGGGGCCTTTAGGCGGCGTTGTTATTAAGTCCTTTGACAAAGCAGTAGATGGTAAAATTCCTGCTGGCTTTGAAATGCTTGTAAATAACTTTTCTTCCGGTATATTAGGTTCTATCATTGCTATTATAGCTTTTTATGCCATAGGCCCCATGGTGGAGGCTGGTACCAGCGCTCTTGGCGTAGGCGTAAGCTGGCTTGTGAATCATGGTCTTTTGCCTTTGACATCTATCTTGGTAGAACCTGCTAAAGTACTTTTCTTAAATAATGCCATCAATCATGGTGTATTTACCCCCTTAGGTGCAGAGCAGGTCACTGAAGCTGGTAAATCCATCTTCTTTATGATTGAATCTAACCCCGGACCAGGTCTTGGCCTTTTACTGGCTTATATGCTGGTGGGTAAAGGTTCTGCTAAAAGTAGCGCCCCTGGAGCAGCTATTATTCACTTTTTAGGCGGCATTCACGAAATTTACTTCCCCTTTGTACTTATGAACCCCATCCTCATAATTGCCATGATTGCTGGTGGTTCTGTGGGTGTGTTCACTATTAGCACTTTGGGCGGCGGTCTTACTGGCCCTGCAGCTCCCGGAAGTATTTTTGCAGAATTACTTATGACACCTTCTGGCGCTTATGTAGCTAACGTGGCGGGGATTTCTTTATCAGCAGTGGTGACATTTGCTTTGTCTGTAGTATTACTTAAAGCTTTTGCTAAAGACGCTGACGAAGGTGAAGACGCCATGGCTGAAGCTACAGCGAAAATGCAAGATATGAAAGCTGATGCCAAAGGCACTGCTTCTGTTACGATGGCAGCAAGTGCTGCTGAACAAGTTTCAGAAGGAGCCTCTGAAAATGTTTCTGGGCAGGCCTCTGATCAAAAGCGATTGATTAAAAAAATTATCTTTGCTTGTGATGCTGGCATGGGCAGTAGTGCCATGGGGGCTACAAAATTACGTAAAAAACTCAGCACAGCTGGTTTTGAAGGCGTTGAGGTGAAACATTCGCCTGTAAGCGAAATTCCCGCCGATGCCGATATTGTGGTAACACATAACCAATTGGGTGAACGCGCTGCACAGGCCAATGCCACAGCTCACTTGGTACTTATTAGTAATTTTTTAAATGCGCCGGAATACGATGTTCTGCTCTCAGAACTTAAAGTAGAAGACGGTGCTGTGTATAGAATAGTTTAACATAAAGGAAAATAACATGATTTCAGCAGAAAATATTATCTTAGGTCAAGCAAAAGAGTCTAAAGAAGATGCCATAAAGCGCTGCGGCGCCATGCTTGTACAAGCTGGCGTGGTAGAAGAAGCCTATGTGCCAAGCATGATAGCGCGTGATGCAGGTTTTTCTGTAGCCATTGGCAATCTTATAGCCATTCCTCATGCCGAAAAAGAAGCTGCTTGTCATATTAAAAAGACAGGCCTGTGCGTTATTACGTATCCTGATGGTATTGAATGGGGCGATGAAACGGTGAAGTTAGTTATAGGCATTGCCGCCATTGGCGATGAGCATTTAGAGATTTTACAAAATATTGTAGAAACTCTTGAAGAAGAAAGTGATGTGGAAGAGTTAGTGGCTGCCGCCAGTAAGGAAAAGATTTTAGCACTTTTCACAGGCTAGATATGATTATTACAGTAACGCTCAATCCGGCTTTGGATAAAACAGCAAATATAGCCCCGCTGGTGCCGGGGGGGCTTAATCGTATAGAAAGTAGTGTGCTAGATGCTGGTGGTAAAGGTATCAATGTGTCTAAGCTCATTGCAAGTCTTGGCGGCAATTCGCTAGCTACGGGCTTTGTGGGCGGTAGCAACGGTGATGCTCTTTTACATATGCTGGATGACTTGTCTTTAAAGCACAGTTTTATTCGCACTGAGGGCAGTACTAGAATTAACTTGAAATTGTTAGATCAGGTTAATGGTATTACCGAAGTTAATGACCCAGGCATTGAAGTAAGCAAAGAGGAAGAAACACGGCTTGTAGACTTTTTGTTTAGCCATGCAGGGCAAGAAAAAACGATTTTTGTACTCGCGGGCAGCATGCATGCAGGTGCAGACCCTGCTTTTTATAAAGAGCTTACTTTAGCTTTAAAAGCTAAAGGCGCTTGTGTTTTTGTAGATGCAGATGGTCATGCTTTTGCTAATGCTCTTGAGGCGGCACCTGATTTTATTAAACCTAATAAAGAAGAGCTGTTGCGTTACTTTAAAAAAGATGAAAAGCAAGCTGTAAACCCAGCAGAGCTCAAGGCTTTATGCCGTGAACTTATACAAAACAAGGGCGTGGGCATGGTAGCTCTTTCCCTTGGCTCTGAGGGGGCTCTCTTTGTGACAGCGCAGCAATGCATATTGGCTCCCGGCCTTAAGGTGAAGGTTTCCTCTACCGTAGGGGCTGGGGATAGTATCGTGGGTGCCATTGCCTATGCCCATGTGACAGGCCATAATTTGGAAGATATGGTGCGCCTAGCCATGGCTTGTAGTGCTGGTGCGGTGACCACTGAGGGCACTAAGGCGCCCTCAAAAGAAATCATTACGACCTTGCAAGAACAAGTGTCTTTTGAATATGTGTAATTATTATACAGGATAACGAGGTTATTATGTCCGTGAAGACAAGAGCGGTTCGTATGTACGGAGCCGATGATTTACGTTTAGAAGAGTTTACACTTCCTGAAATTAAAGATGATGAAATTTTAGTGAAGATTATAAGTGATAGTATTTGTATGTCTACATACAAATTACTCAGACAAGGCAAGGCGCATAAGCGCTGCCCACAAAATGTAGATACTAATCCTATTATTATTGGGCATGAATTTGCTGGCGATATAGTTAAAGTAGGTAAAAAATGGCAGCACGAATTTAAAGAAGGTGAAAAATTTGCTTTGCAGCCTGCCTTAAATTATAAGGGTAGCTTGGCTTCCCCCGGCTATTCGTATGAATTTTTTGGCGGCTCTGCCACCTATTGCATAATTCCTAAAGAAGTTATGGAAATAGGTTGTCTTTTGCATTACAATGGCCAAGCTTATTTTGACGCTTCTCTTGGTGAGCCCATGAGCTGCATTATTGGTGGTTACAATATCATGTATCACACCAATAAGGTAAATTATGAGCATGCCATGGGTATTAAAGAGGGCGGTAATGTGCTCATTTTGGGTGGGTGCGGTCCTATGGGGCTGGGCGCCATTGAGTATCCTCTTGTGGCAGGTAATAAGCCTGCACGCGTAGTGGTAACCGATGTGGATGATGCCCGTATAGCCCGCGCTAAAGAATTGGTAAGCCCTGAGTTTGCCAAAGAAAAGGGCGTAGAGCTTATTTATATTAACCCTATGAATAATCCTGATATTTATAAAGAGTTGATGGATATAAGCCAAGGCAAAGGCTATGATGATGTCTTTGTATACGCTCCTATTAAAGAGTTGGCAGAACTTGGTGATAAATTGATGGCTTTTGATGGTTGCATGAACTTCTTTGCAGGCCCATCTAACGCTGATTTTACGGCTAATATTAATTTGTATAATTGTCACTATATGGCTACGCATATACTTGGTAGCACTGGTGGTAATACCGACGACCTTAAAGAAGCCATTCAGCTTTCTGAGGAAGGTAAGTTACATACGGCTGTTATGGTAAGCCATATCTGCGGTTTAGACGCTGTAGCTGAAACTACAGCTACCTTGCCTGATATTCGCGCCGGTAAGATTTTAAGCTATACGCCTATTAATATGCCTCTCACCGCCATTGCGGACTTTGAAGAGCTTGGTAAAAATGATCCGCTTTTTGCAAAACTACATGCCAGCGTAACGGCGCATAAGGGCTTGTGGAATGCAGAGGCAGAAAAGATTTTGCTGACGCATTTTGGTGTAGCATAAAAAGTATACTCTCATAAATAGTAAAAGAGCTTTTGAGGCAACACCTTAAAAGCTCTTTTTGTGAAGAAGAAAACCTCCCGCTAGGCGGGAGGTTCTAAAAAGCTTACAGCTAT
>CAYJND010000074.1:0-9594 GCA_964371565.1 uncultured Desulfovibrionaceae bacterium | reverse complement strand
AACTGCTCTACCAATTGAGCTAATGACCCACTCGACGAAGAGGGTTATATGCCTATTGGGTTACTTTCGTCAAGCAATTTTGTTAATTTTTTTGAAAATGGGAATTTTTTTATGAACCGTCATGATATATATATAATTATTTTACTATTTTTTTCATTAATCTGGGGCGGGGGGCAGGCTTTAGCTGCCACAAGTGATGGCGTGCAAGGGCTTCATGTGCAGGTGCATTATGTGCAGCACGAAAATGACCTATGGGCGGCAGTGCAGTTAGATTTAGATGATCAATATTACACCTACGCGCCGCAAAATGCCGAGGGGCAGCCTGCAAACTCAGGGCAAGCTTTGCAATTTTATGTGCCAAATGCCGAGGGGCAATCTTTGCCTGTATATTTTTTACCAAGTGTAGCGCGTGAAGATTATTATGAAAAAGGTAAAATGATTTCTGCTTACACAGGGCAAACGTTTCTTTTTGTGCCTTTGGGAGCGTCTAATTTTGCATCAACAGGGTATTTGAGCTTGCTCTTATGTTCGCAAAAGCATTGTTTGCCCGTGCGTATGCCAGTGAATATGCATGTGCCGCAAGGGAAAGCCTTGCCTTTGCTCATGCAGCAAAAGTACGCTTCGCTATGGCAAGAGGCGGTGCAGCGCGGCGCTGTGCATCAAGATTTTTCAGAAAATAAAATAGCACAAAATGCTATGCAAGCGACTGCAAAAAAATCCTCTCTTAGTAGTGGTTTAGCGCGTTTAAAGCAAGAAGGTCAGCAGGGTGCCTTTAATGTATCTGCGCAAAAAGATGCAATTTCTCTCGAGCATTTTACCCCCGTTCCCTATGCGCAAAGCTTAGAGGTAAGTAGCCTTGGCAAAGCTCTTTTGTTGGGTTTATTGGCTGGGCTTATCTTAAATATTATGCCTTGTGTGCTTCCTGTGCTCACATTAAAAATTCAAGCTTTGTTACTTTCCACAGAGGGGGCGGCGCGCATAGCGGCTTTTCGCGAACATAATATGTATTTTGCCGCGGGCATATGGGCGCAATTTCTTGTGCTGGGCGTACTTTTAGGTTCCCTCGGTTTGATGTGGGGCGAGCTTTTTCAAAATATTATTTTTGTAGCATCTATGCTTGTGCTTGTTTTTGCTTTGGCCTTATCCCTTATGGGGCTTTTTACCTTGCCCATGCTTGATATCAAAAGCTCTTCTCATGGTTCGCCGCGTCGTCAGGCTTTTTTTGCAGGGGCGCTGGCAACGCTTTTGGCAACCCCTTGTAGCGGGCCACTTTTAGGCGGCGTACTGTCATGGGCATTTTTGCAGCCCTTGTATTTGACGGTCATGACTATTTTCTTTGTGGGTGTGGGTATGTCGCTGCCCTATGTGCTTTTTGCATGGCAGCCGCAATGGGTGCGCTTTATGCCAAAACCTGGCGCATGGATGCTGTATATGGAAAAAGTCATAGCCTTTTTCTTGCTGGGTACGGCGTGGTATATTTTTTCTATTTTGCCAAGCTATGCGCACATGCCCATGTTGGCGGGCTTGTTGATTTTAGCCTTTATAGGGTGGCTGTGGGGTTCTTTTGGCGGTTTACAAGCTCCAGCATGGCGCCGTAGACTTTTGGCAGGGCTTTTTGTGCTGAGCGCTTGCGTGCTTATACTTGGCACCAGCCATGGTCCGCAGCAAGAAGAGCAAAGAGCTAATGCAAGTCAGTGGCAAGAGTTTAGCCCTGCTTTGCTTAAAAGCAAGCTTGGCAAAGTGCCGCTCATGGTAGAATTTACGGCGGACTGGTGCCCCAATTGTAAATATGTGGAAAAAACGGTGCTCACGCAATCTAATTTGCATGCCTGGAGCAAAGCCTATGATGTGCAATATATAAAGGTAGATATCACGCGCAATAATGCCGCCGGAGAGGCGCTGTTACAGGCGCTTGGTAGCCGCAGTATACCGCTAACAGCACTTTTCCCTATGGGTGAAGGCGCCACAAGCCCTGTGGTTTTGCGCGATATTTATACCGAGCAAAGTCTTGAAGATGCTCTGCGGCAGGCATTTCCTAACTAAGCGGTAATAATTCTGCTTTTTATGGGGGATAAGCTATTTGTAAAAAGACTTTCATTTGACAAGGTGGCCTAGAGTGCCTATCTTGCTGTATGCCTTTTGTTGCAGGAATGTCGTGCCAAAAGTAGCAATAAATCTAGCTTTATCCATTCAATATATATGTCAATTCTTAAAAAAATACTTTCATCATTCAACGCTTGCCATATTAGCCGTAGCGGTATGGCAAGTCGTTGTCGTTTAGCCTTGCAATGTGTAGAGCAAGGACAATCTGCAATAATGCTTGTGCGCACCCGCGAAGAATTTAATGCTGCACGCGGTTTATTAACGCTTTTTTCTTCTGATATGTCGCATGCGGCGGCGCCTGTACAGCGTTTACGCTGGGAGTCTCCCTTACTTTTCTTGCCCCCATCTGTGTTTGGGGGTAGCGGTGCGGCGCCCTTATGGGCTGAGCGCATGGCAACTTTGTATGCTTTGCAAAGTAAAAAACCCTCGTGTTTGGTGCTCACTCCTGAAAGTTTATTGGTAAAATACATGCCTACCACTTTTTTTGCAGAGCATGAATTACTGCTGACCAAGGGGGGCGAAATGTCGCCTGAGCTGGTGGTTGATCAGGCGGTTACATGGGGCTATGAAAGGGTGCAAATGGTATCTCGCCCCGGTGAATTGGCACAGCGCGGTGATATTTTAGATATTTTTCCTCCTGGTTATGAAAAACCGGTACGCTTAGAATTTTTTGGTGATTTACTGGAAGATATGCGCCTTTTTGACGCCACTTCACAGCGTTCTTTAGTGTCTATGCCAGAAGTGACCTTATTGGCACCGCAGCCCATAGCGGCTTCTGAGGCTTTGCATGCTAAAGCCGCACAACGTTGGGAAAGATTATTGCAAAAAGGCTTGCTTGATGAAAATCACGTGCATGATTTCAAAAAAGCCGCTAGCAGGGGGGGCGCAGGCCTTTTGCCCGGAACTTTTTATGATGCCCCTACAGTACTAGAAGAGTGGCTTGCTAAAGATAGCGTATGGCTTTTACCGGGAGAGGCAGACACCAAGGAAGAGCTGGAAAGCACCGCGCGGGTTTTAGCAGACAATGTGCAAAGTGAAGAGAGTGCCGTGCCACAATTGGCGCGCATGGTATTGCGTGAGGCGGCAACGCTTTTTGCTTTGTGGGACACTGCCCGCACCATCTACCACGAACCGCTGGTCATGGGTGCCTTAACGGGGCAAGATCAAGAAAATTTAGAACAAAGCGAGCTTAAAGGCTATGTAGATTTACAAGAAAAGCAGCTACATACTTTTGTAGATTTATTCCCGCCTGTGGGCGGGGCTGAGGCGGCGCAAAGGGCGCAAGATAGGCCTTGGCAGCAATTGGTGGCAGGTCTTAAACAATGGCAAGGGGAAAAAAGGCAGGTGTTGCTTTCCTTTGCAACCGAGCGTAGCCGCGCAAAATTTTTGGCCTTGGCTGAGCAAGATGGTATTATGCCACACTTGCGCTATGCGCCGCAGCGTGATGGACTTTATGCTTTGGTGGCGCCTTGGCGCGGCGGCATGGATTTACTGTGGGATAATGTGCGCATTTTGGGCGAAGATATTCTTTATCCCAAGGCTGAAAAGCGTGCGCGCACTGCGGCAGGGGCTTTTCGCGGTTTAGATCGCTTTGATGATCTCACGGTGGGGGACTTGCTGGTACATAGAGATTATGGCATTGCGCGTTTTGCCGGCTTGCATCATATGGATATGGGGCAAACAAGTAATGATTATTTGCTTTTAGAGTATTCTGGCGCCGATAAACTTTATGTGCCTGCCGATAGACTCTCCCTTATTCAACGCTTTAAGGGCGGCGATGGGGTAGACCCCTCTTTAGATAAACTTGGCGGTTCACTGTGGCAAAGCTCTAAGGAAAAAGCCCGTAAGGCCATTGAAAAAATTGCCGCAGATTTGGTAGAAATGTATGCCTTGCGTAAGGTGACCAAGGGCTTTAGTTATGGGCCTCCAGATGAATTATTTCACGAGTTTGAGGCAACTTTTGGATTTGAAGAAACTCCAGACCAAGCTAAGGCCATTCAAGATGTGCTGGATGATATGGCTAAAAGTGAACCCATGGACAGGCTGGTATGCGGTGATGTGGGCTTTGGCAAAACCGAGGTGGCTTTGCGTGCCTCTTTCCGTGCGGCGGCAGAGGGGCGGCAAGTGGCCTTATTGTGCCCAACCACAGTGCTAGCAGAGCAACATTATCAAACTTTTCGCCAGCGTTTGGCGGGATTTCCCATCAATGTTGGCCTGTTAAGCCGTTTTGTCACTAAGCAAAAGCAAAAAGAAGTTCTCAAAGCTGCAGAGCAGGGGCAAATAGATATTGTGGTGGGCACGCATCGCCTGCTTTCAAAAGATGTTATCTTACCCAATTTGGGCTTGCTTATTTTGGACGAGGAACAACGCTTTGGGGTGCGCCATAAAGAAAAGCTCAAGGCGCTGAAAAAAAATGTAGATGCACTTACCCTTACGGCTACGCCCATTCCGCGTACTTTACAGCTTTCCATGTCAGGTATTCGTGAGCTTTCTATCATTGAAACAGCCCCGCCAGAGCGCAAGCCTGTATCCACGGCCATATTGCAACGTGATGGCAAGGTACTTAAAGAAGTTTTAGAGCGCGAATTACAGCGCGAAGGCCAAGTATTTTGGGTGTATAATAGAGTGCAGGGGCTAGAGCGCGTGGCAGAATATGTGCGCAATTTGGTGCCCACGGCGCGTGTGGGTATGGCTCATGGGCAAATGGGTGAAAAAGAGCTGGAAGAAACCATGCACAAATTTTGGCATGGAGAGCTTGATGTGCTGGTGTGCACTTCCATTGTGGAATCGGGCTTAGATTTTCCGCGTGCCAATACACTTATTGTGGATCAGGCGCATATGTTTGGCCTTGGGCAATTGTATCAATTGCGCGGGCGTGTGGGGCGCTCTGATAGACAGGCTTATGCTTTTTTTGTCATTCCTGAGGAACACAGGCTTTCGGATACGGCGCGGGAACGTTTGCGCATTATTTTAGAATTGGACTATCTTGGAGCAGGCTTTCAGGTGGCCATGGAAGATTTGCGCCTGCGCGGTGCTGGTAATATTTTAGGCGAAGTACAATCTGGGCATATGACGCGCTTAGGCCTTGATTTGTTTTTAGAAATGCTGGAAGAAGCCGTAAGCCGCCTTAAAGGCACACCCTCAGCGGTGACCACAGAAACAGAGTTAACCATTGGCGTGCCTGCGCATATTCCTAATGGTTATGTGCAAGATGGGCGAGAGCGCTTGCGCTATTATAAAGCTTTGAGCTCTGCCACGGACGGTGCCACGCGCGAAGATATTAGCCTTGCCATGCGTGACCGTTTTGGGGCTTTTCCTGTGGAATTTGAAAATTTCTTGGCTGTGCTAAGCTTTAAGCAACTTTTGGGCACCCTTCAAGCGCAAAAAGCAGATATTTATGCCCATAAGGTCACCATACATTGGGATAAAAATCAAAATAGCCTTGATGCTGAAAAATTAGTTGCATTTATGACAAAGTGTGATGGTTCAGGGTATGTTTTACGGCCTATTCCTGCTACATCTTTGGAAATACGTTTTGCTGAGGGGCAAAGGGCACTCACGCAGCATTTAGAAAAAGCTGGGGCCTTGCTCTTGGCATTGCAAAAAGATGCATCTGCTTAATGTAGTGAATAAAACAAAAAATTATGTTAATATCAATACATATGTATACAGGATCTAGGTAGGTATTTATGCGAATTAAATATATTTTACTGTTAGTGCTTTTGTGTATGCCCATGGGCTGTGTTTTTGAAGAAAAACCAGCTCACGTGGTGGCAACGGTTAATGACAGACCCATCACTTTAGCTACGTTAGAGGCTTTACAAGAGGCAAATATGTCTGGCATGGGCATCTTTGAGCAATTTTCTTTACATCAATTGCGTAAGCAATACGGCAAAACGCTGGGCAATTTACTTGTGTATGAGCTTGTGTTGCAGGCTTTAGAAGAACAGGGGCTTAGTGTTAGGCCTGAAGATGTGCAAAAGTACGAAAAGGCCATTGCCGCTGATTATCCTCAGGATGAATTTGAAAAATATTTTGTAGAAAATGGGCTTAATAAAGACGCTTGGCGTACGGTTTTACGATACAATTTGGCTTTGCAAATGTTTACAGATCAAGTTTTACGTAAAGATTTCGTGCCGTCGCTTGCGGCAGTTCAGGCCTATTACGAAAAACATAAAGAGCGTTTTATGCTAGAAGAAAATTATGCTATTTATGTAGTAGATGCTGAAGATAAAAAAAATTTACAGGGCTTGCAACGCACAGATGATCTACTAGCCCGTTTAGAAGAATTACAACCTGTAGAAATGTCTATGGCACACAGTGAAGTGCCTAAGCAGTGGCAAAAAATGGTTTACGCTCTTAAAGACTCGGCATGCACCTCTATCATCCAAGATGAGAAGCAATTTTCGGTAATCTGTTTAAAAGAGCATGTACCGGCGCGCGTGCTGGAGCCTGAAGAAGCCTATGTGTATATTGAAGATTTTCTAGCCGACGAAGAGCTGATTTTTGTTTTTGATAAATGGCTTGAACAAGCTGTAGTAAATTCAAAAATTCGTATTTCAAAGCACCTTGTGCAAGATATGTATTAAGTCTTTGCTTTTTAAAGAAAAAAAAGAACGTGCTCTAGGCATTGCATCTTGGTTCGAAAGGGGCTAAAGTGCAGAGTGTTTTTGTAAAGTGAGTACTAGTTTCATAAGGGGTTAGTAGTAGCCAAAGACACGAGTTTTTGATTATTTTATCTTTTATGTTTAATTTTTATACAAACAGTTATTAGTAGGAGTTATTGTGAAAAAAATATTGTATATCTGTGTGTTGTGTTTAATTTTTGCTTCCTCAGCTCATGCTGCCACAGTGAATCAGGTTGCCGCGGTGGTTAATGGAAGAATGATTTCTTATTACGATTTAGAGCGTCAAGCAGCCTCTGCTTTGCAAAAAGCTGGTATTAGCCCCTCTAAGGCGCAAGAGAGTCCTCAGGGGCGTGAAATATTTTCACAAACATTGGATGATATGATTTTAGAGCTTATTATTGCCGATGTGGCTGAAAAGCAAGGTATTATAGCTAGCTCTGAAGAAATTGATACGGAAATCGGGCGTATGATGCAACAAAGTGGCCTTTCTAAGGCTAATTTTGAAAAGCAACTTACACAAGAGGGGCTAAGTGTTACTGGCTTGCAAAGACGTATAGCTAATAGCATTGTGCGTCAAAAGCTTATGGCTGCCATGGTGGGTCGCAAGGTTGTGGTAACCCCTGATGAAGTACGTGCTTATTATAATGCTAATTTAGATAAATTTGTTACTAAGCCTGTGACAGAAATGGCTCTTTTAGTGTATCCCGACAATGTGGACGCCGAAGCTTTAGATGCAAGAATTAAAAAGCATCCTGAAAAATTTGAGATTATAGCCAGACAAATTACCCTTGGCCCCAATAAGGCTGGCGGCGGTCATATTGGCCCTGTTGACTTTAGCAAAATGCCTCCTCAATTGGTAGAGTTAATTAAAAAAATTCCTGAAGGCGGCGTGAGCCCAATTATTATGATGAACGGAAAAAGAACGCAATTTAAGGTAACTAAATCCGTAAAAGGTGGCACTACCATGCCTTTCGCTGAGGCAGAGGCCATGGCTAACCACATGGTGCGTGAGCCACGCCTCAAAGAGCGTTTTGATGAATATGTGCATCAATTGCGTCAAAAGGCTGTGGTAGAAATTCGCATCTAAGCTTAAAAAGCAGGAAAATGTATGTGGGAGTCTTTGGAAGAATTGGGGCAAGCCTTACGTGCAGAAAGAGAGCGTAAATATCTTTCTGTAGAAGATGTGGCTGACGGCTTAAAGATAAGCTCGCGTGTTTTGCGTGCCATCGAAGCTGGTGACGCTGCCTCCTTGCCTCATGCCGTATATGTGCGGGGTTTTGTAGCTGCCTATGGCAAATTTCTTGAGCTTGATGTGCAAGAACTTTTAGCTACACCTGCCCTGTATGATACTGACGAAGTACAAAAAACTTCCACCATTGTTACGCCTGCTGTGGGGGCAAAAAAGATTTCTCTGCCCCTTATCCCTGTATTTATTCTAATTTGTGTGCTTGCTATGGGGGCAGGGGGCTTTTGGCTGTATAATAACACGACGCTCTTTGTTTCTTTACAAGAAAAGTATGCACCATCGGCTGAGCCGGCGCCAGCTTTGAAAGAGGAAGCAACTTCTTCGACAGCGCCAAGCACGTCACCCTCGGCGGCGGCATCGACGGACTCTGCGCAAACAGCGTCTCAAGCTTCTGCAAAATCTGCCTCTCCCGCGCAAGCTGGCCAGATGCAAGAAAAAAGTTCTGCACAAAAAAGTGTAGCTGCACAGCCTATAGCGCAAGAGCCTGTGGCTACACAAGCTGTTCAATCTGTTCAATCTGAGCGAGCAGGACAGGCTCAAGGCACGGCCTCTCAGGTCATTGCAGCAGCTTCAGCGCAAGAAGGACCGCATAAAATAATTGTGACGGCTCTTAGCAATACGTGGATACATTCCACCGCAGATGGTGCAGGGTTAAGACAATTTGCTTTAAAGCCCGGTGATACTTTTGCCCTAACCTTTGATAGTTCTTTACAGTTAAAAATAGGTAATGTGGGCGGGGTACGTATTCACTATAATGGTGTAGCAGTGCCAAGTCTTGGGCAAGACGGAGAAGAAAAAACGGTGAATTTTCCACCTAAGTAAAGTATATGGAATGGAATGATTCTGCCATAGTGCTACAAACAGGACGTTTTCGCGAAGCGGATATGTGGCTACGAATATTCTCACAAAAGCGCGGTCTGATGACAGTTTTTGCTTTTGGGGGCAGTCGTAGCCGTCGTCGTTTTTGTGGCTGTTTAGATGTACTTAATACCATTGATTGCCGGCTTAAAAGCAGTCGTAATGGGCAATATTTAGCCATAGAAGAAGGCACCTTGCAATACGGCCCGCAGCGCTTGCGCAGTGATTTTTCACGCCTTGGCATGCTTATGAATTGTGTGCGTTTTTTAGAAGCTTTTGGCATTTCACAAGAGGGCGCGCCCACGGCATATGCCTTGTTGCAAGAGTTATTTACGCTTTTTGAGGGCGATGCAGTGCCGCATTCTTTGTATCCCGTGCTTTTTCGTTTGCGTGTCGCATCAGAGCAAGGCTTTGCCCCAGCTTGGCATGAGTGTATGGTGTGCGGTGAGAGTTTGGCGCATAAAGAATGTGTTTTTCATATGAATGAAGGGGTGGCGCATTGTGTGCATTGTGAGCCAGCGCGTAAATCCCTTGCTTATACAGTGCACTTATCGGCGGCTGTGTTGGCATTGCTTCATAAGGTAGAAATTGCTCCTGCCGCTGGGTGGGATATATTTTCCTTGTCTGCTAAAGATAGACAGGGCTGTTTTCGAGCCATTGATGGTTTTGTACAATTTCATCTTGGTATCGCTTGGGAAGAAGGACGTTTTAGAAGGGTCTAATTTTTTACAAAGGGTTATCCATGTATTTTCAGGACAT
>CAYJND010000073.1:0-9712 GCA_964371565.1 uncultured Desulfovibrionaceae bacterium | reverse complement strand
TTCATTGGCCTTAATTTCTTTTGGTACACCTATAATCATTGTGATTCTCCTAAAATAAAGTTTTTAATAAAGTTCCTAGAACAAGTTGCTCATGATGTTCATGAACATGCTTTATATATAGCAAGCACCGTGCCAAGTAGAAAAAAATAACTAAAATGGTCGAAAAAAAATAAGCTTGTGAAAATATTGCTTTTATTTTTCACGTGGAAGTAAGATGAAAAAGTGCGATTACACATGCAAAAGGTGTATAATGCAAAAATGCATTGACTTTTGCTAACATGTTATATAATAAAGAGTATTAGCAATGCGAAAAAGCATTGCTAATGCAAGGGTGCATTGCTATTTTTGTTATGAGGTATATATGAAAGCTACAGTTAACACTGGATTGCACGAAAGAGAACAAGCGGTACTTTTAGATTCTATTCACGATGGTATTTGGGTTATTGATGCGCAGGGTGTTACTTTGCGGATAAATAATGCCATGGAGCGCATTGCCGGCATTGCCAGTGCTGATGTGGTGGGTAAACATGTGCGTGAAGCCATGGAAGATTTTAAATTCACTGCGTGTGTTACTTTGCGCGCTTTAGAAGAAAAACGCACTGTAACTATGTTTGATGATTATGCCAATGGACGACGCTGTTTGAATACGAGCACGCCCATTTTTGATGAAGATGGAAAGGTATGGCGTGTTATTGCTTCCATTCGTGATATTACAGAATTAGATACCATGCAATCGCGTCTTTCTGAGCTTGAACGAAGCAATAAAAATTATAAAGCTAAGCTGGAATCTTTAGAAAATTACGGTATTGTGGGTATTAGCGAAGCTTCAGCTGTGCTGCGCCAAAATATGCTTAAAGCTGCGCAGCATACGGCCATTTGTATGATTTTAGGTGAAACAGGTACGGGGAAAAGCCTTACTGCTAAGCGTATTCACGAAATGAGTGCGCGCAAAGACGGCCCATTTATTGCCCTAAATTGTGGGGGCATTCCTGAACAATTAGTAGAATCTGAGCTTTTTGGTTATGAGCGTGGCGCTTTTACCGGTGCTTTGCGCGAAGGAAAAAAGGGTGTTTTTGAGCTAGCCACAGGTGGGACTTTATTTTTGGATGAAGTGGGGGAGTTGCCCTTAACCATGCAGGCTACGCTTTTGCACGTGCTTGATGATTCCTCTTTTCGTCGTGTGGGGGGCAGCAAGGCCTTGCAATGCGATGTGCGTGTTATTGCAGCGACCAACAAAGATTTAGAAGACATGGTAGCTCAGGGGACTTTTAGACAAGATTTATTTTATCGCTTGCGGGTATTACCCATTGAAATACCTTCTTTGCGCCAGCGTCCCGAAGACATTCCTGAGCTTATGTTCCATTTTCTGCAGCTTATGGATGGCAAAGAGGGGAAACGTAGTTTTGCTCCCACAGTGTTGTCTACATTAACATCTTATTCTTGGCCTGGAAATATTCGTGAATTACGCGCTCTTGTGCAATATTTACATACTATGTGCGATAGTGCTGTATTTCGTATGGAAGATTTGCCCTCGTATTTACTAGCTGATTTGCCTACGCAAACCTTACCTTCCTATGTGATGAATACCAGCTTAAAGGAAGCGGTGGAGCATGTGGAAAAAAGTCTTATTGGCGCAGCTTTACGAGAGCTTGGTAGCACCTATAAGGCTGCAAAAAGGTTAAAGGTCAACCAGTCTACCATTGTGCGTAAGGCACAAAAATATCGTATTGATGTGACATCTATCACTCATGAATAAAGCGAAAACCCCGCCTTGGCATGACCATGGCGGGGTTTTCTGTGTCTAGTGAGTTTAGGAGATTTATTTTTTGTTACTGCGGTAAGTAACATAGTCGGTTAAATCAGATTCACCCAAAATCAGGTAAGCGCGTTCAAAGGTGGGAAAGTTGCGCATATCATTCCAGCGTGCCATGTAGAAAATACCGCCGAGTATCACCCAAGCCAGTAGGGCATAAGCAGATTCTTTGCCAATAACTGCGGGAGAGAAAGGTAGCGTGAGCAAACCCAGGCAAATAACAGAGCTAATGCAACCTAAGATGGCGCAGCGCAACATCCATGGGCTTTCGGTTTTGTCGCGCGAGAGAATTTTATAAGCGGCCCAAGAGGCGAAAAGGTAAGCAATGATGGTGCCAATGGCAGACATGCTTACTACCCAGTCTAAAACTTCGCGTCCAAAGAAAGGAGCAATGAGTACAAAAGCTAGGGTAAAGGTCAGGGCATTTTTAGGAGTTTTGTGCTTAGCGTCAATTTTTGCAAACCATGTGGGCAGAATGTGCGCACGACCCATGCTAAAGAGCAAGCGGGAGCTAGCCACATAAAAACCGTTGATACCAGTGAGGATGCCAGCCACTACAGCCATGGCTAAGAATATGGTACCGTAGGAACCAAGGGCTAGGTCAGCCACATAACCTGTATGCCATGGGGTATCTAACTTGATAAGCTCAGGATAAGGAATAACTATACCCACAGCTACTGTAACCAAAGCGTAAACAATAATACCGCAAGTGATAGCTAATAGCATAAGCTTAATAGCTTTTTCTGCTGAAAAGTTAAATTCTTCTGCCGCTTGCGGAATGGTGTCAAAGCCTACATAGAGCCATGGTGCTACGGCTACTACCGCGGCAATACTGGCTAGAGCGCTTTTATTTTCAGCAAAAAGGGGATTTAAATTGCTTAAAGTGGCTGTTTGTGCTGTGAAAGTGCCTATGGTAAGCGCTGCTACACCAATGGCTAAAACAACGGCTAAAGCCACTTGAATTTTACTGATTACGTCAGCACCAATCATGTTCAATATGCCAAAGATGATCAAAACGGCCTCTAAAAACAGTAACTCGCCTAAGTAAATATCCCAATTAGCAATAACATAGAGGTGCCCAAAGTCTAATATACCTGGCATGAGAAAGCGGGTAAGCAATACTAAAGCGGTGGCATTTAGGGCTATGATGGAAAGGTAGCCCAGCACCATGGCCCAGCCACAAATGAAAGATGCTGTGGAGCCAAAGGCCGCGTAAGCATAGGCAAATGCGCCGCCAGCCACGGGGTATTTGCCCACAATTTTGCCATAGCCTATGGCTACAAACATAAGCAAGATGCCACCAAGGGCAAAGCCTATACAGGAAGCTAAGGGGCCTGATTGGGGTAAAAAGCGTAAGCTTGGCATAACAAAAGCCCCCCAACCAATAATAGACCCAAATGCAAGGGCCCATGTGGCAAGGGGGGACATGGTTTTACTTAGATTTGCTCTTTCTTCTGCGTGCGGAGGACTCTGGGCATGGTTCATGAAATGAAGCTCCTAAAAAAGTAAAAAAGTTTTATTTCTCAAGCTCAGCCTTATGGCTTGAGCACCTCCCCCTTTGAGCAAAAGGTGTACCAAGATAAATTTTCTGAACAAATTTATTGTGTGTTTGTTTTGTTATTTTATGCACAAGTGTTGTAATATGAAGCTTTTTTAGCAGTGGCAAAAAAATTCTTGGCAGTAGAAAACTAGATTGTGCGCACAGCGAAAAAGAATTTTGTTCATGAATATACTTAAGAAAGTAATGCAATTTTGCATTGTTTTTTTCTTTTTCATATATATCTTGTAGTATGATGCAGTATGTAGCGCGATGCATATTTGCATTGATAGTGTCGCTTATTATGAGGCGAATGTGTAAAGTAGTTGTTATTATTTGTATATTTATGAAGATATTGTAATGAAGTTTATAATGCATAAATGCATTGCATGATGGCGGCAGAAGAGAACGCACTGTTTATCTATATAAAAGTAAGAGAAGAAAATCACAAATAGAAAAAGCTAAAGGTAGTCTGCCTACATGCGCAGATTACCTTGAGCTTATAGAGCGTTATAGACGATTATAAAGAGAGCTCAGTGAAATGAATATTTACTTTTTCTTCCACAGCGCATTGGAGCAATTCATCCATAATGCTTACCGCATCAACTTCTACAGGGCTGATATTTTTACCACTAATAATAAGGGAGAGCTTTTCTTTAATGCGTGCAAAATGTGTTTCTTGCACATGGCTACAGTGTAAGCGGTCCATATTTTCTGCTAAAGCTAAAAATATGGGGAAAAGCTTTAAATGTCGGCGCAGTCCTTGACCTTTAGGGATGGGGCTAAAAGATTTTCTGCCAAGTTTTAAATTGTGCATTTGCACTAAGGTTGCCATGAATTCAATTTCGTCTTCTGTAAAACCTAACAGCTCTGACTTATTGATAATATAGGCGCCGTGCACGGCATGTTTGGCATAGGCAATAAAAATGCCAATATCGTGTAAAAGGGCGGCATAGTGTAAAAGCTCTCTTGCTTGGTGGTCTAGGCGAATAAGCCCTACATCCACGGCAGAATCATGAATTTGTAAGGTAAGGTTTGCCACATGTCTTGAGTGTTCAACCTCATATTGGCAGCGATTAGCCAGCTGTAAAATACTTTTTTCACGCACAGAATTGCCAACTTCTTCTGTATGCAAAGAATGACGCTGTAAATAATCCATAAGAATTCCATCTTGTAGATTACGTGTGCTTACAGTAAGTTGTGTAAAATCAAAATCTTCCATAAGGGTGAGCAATATGGCTGCTCCTGCAACTAGCACTTCAGCCCGTCTGGTATTTACCCCTGGTAAATGGCGTCTTTCTTCTGCTGTAAGGTTACAAATATGCTTTATAGCCAGGCGTAAGCCTTCAATACTTAAAGTATTTTGTTCAGCTGTAGGTGCTGAGCCAAATTGTAATCTATGGCCAATATTTTGCAAGGCAAGGGCTGTGCCCGAGCTACCGACGAGCTCTGCTAGGGCATAGTTTTTTAGGCGCCCTGTGGTATGACTGGCTTTGCTACGTACATAGGTACACATGGCAGCGAAAATATGCTTGGGTACTTTATCTGTGTATTCACTTAAAAATTTATTGGTAACGCGCACGCAGCCTACTTTTAGCGAATCAAGGCATTCGGTATTTTGCGTATTGGCCACGGCTACCTCTGTACTGCCGCCGCCAATATCAATGTATACCCTTAAACCAAGACTTGCAGGAAGGCCGCTAGAAACCCCAAGGCAAATGAGTCTTGCTTCTTCATGACCAGATATTATTTGCAACTCTAGCCCCGTTTCTTCACGTACCTTATGCAAAAAATCTATGGCATTGTTTGCATCGCGCATGGCGGCCGTAGCCATGGGGAAAATTTCAGAAACTTCATATTTTTGGCACATTTCCATAAATGAGTGTAGTACTATGAGCGTACGCTGCATGGCAGATTCTTGCAGCATTTTTGTTTCAAAGGCATTTTCCCCAAGGCGCACCATATGCTTTACCCTATTGATGACGCTATAAGCACCGTCGGGGGCAACTTGCACCAAGAGTAAACGTGCAGAATTACTACCAAGGTCAATAATACCAATAACTTTATTTTTTTTATCTACAGGTTCTTCTGTTTGCACTGTCTTGGGAGCAGAGGGCGAATTAAGTAAAGAGCTCATAGTACCTCAAAAAAGATGTTATTTTTCTTTTGTGTAGGTGCACAGTATATTAAGGTGAAAAATTTCGCAAAAAAGGGCTTTTTTCACATCAACTCTATAAATTTCAGCTAAACAAGGGTTTGTGCCTACAATCTCTAATTGTACATGTTTTTCAAAAAGATGTACATGAACATTTTTTACACTGCCTGTATGGCTAAAGTCTAGTGCATCGGCAAGGCGAATAATGGCAGCCAAAAAACGTATGGCATGCTGTTCGTTAGGTGTGAGGCAAGCAAAATGTTTTTGCGCAAGGCTTGGGTCGGCGCGACGGTGATAACGTGCCACCAAGGCTACCAAAGGGCGTATTTTAGAGGGCACAGCTTGAGGCAGAGGTATATCTGTAACTATATATCCTTGACGTATCATGGTAGCAGAGTTTTTATGGTGGGATTTTTTACCATATATCCAGCCAATATCGTGAAGTTTAGCACCTAAATTTAAGATTTCTCGCCATTTTTTAGAAAGCTTATGCAGGGGGCTAAGGCCGTCAAAAAGCGCCAAGGCTAGATGTGCTACGCAAGCGCCATGCTCTAAAGATTCTTTGAGGATGGGTATGAGCGCAGGCGCTAAGCTTGGCTGTGTTTTTGTGGGCATGCCTTATTTTCCCTCACGCATACGCATCATTTCTTTTTGCGCGTTAAAGGGCGTTTCACCACGGGCAATTCTACGACGAATATAACTTCCATTTTCTTGTAATACATAGGCTTTAGCTGTATCATCAAGATGAGTAAGTAAAATTTCATCTCGCAATTGTTTGCGCAAGTCTGGGTCAAGAATAGGCACTAAAGTTTCAATGCGTCTATCAAGATTGCGCGGCATAAGGTCAGCACTGCCAATATATATTTTACTATCTCCGCCATTATGGAAATAATAAACTCTTGGGTGCTCTAAAAAGCGTCCTACCAAGGACGTCACTTCTATATTGTCGCTCACTCCTGGTACTTGAGGGCGCAAGCAACATACGCCGCGTACTTGCATGCGTACTTGTACCCCTGCCATGGAGGCATGGTACAAGGCTTGAATGCAGGCTTTATCTGCTACCTGATTGCATTTTATAAATATTTTCCCATCACCATGTTTTTTATGGCGTGTGATTTCTGCATGAATGGCTTCAATGAGTTTACTGCGCATAAAGTTTGGCGAAACAAAAAGATGCCTATATGACTCTTGCTCGGCATAGCCAGTCATGGTGTTAAAAATATCGCTTACATCGGCGCATATTTCATTGTGTGCGGTGAAAAGAGCTAAGTCTGTATAAACTTTTGCTGTGGAGGGGTTGTAATTACCGGTGCCCATGTGCACATAGCGCGTAACCCCTTGCGGCTCACGACGAATAACAAGACAAAGCTTAGTATGAATTTTCATACCTGGCATACCGTACACCACGTGTACGCCGGCCTTTTCCATTTCTTCTGCCCAAGTAATATTGCGTTCTTCGTCAAAACGAGCTTTTAGCTCCACAACCGCAGTTACTTGCTTGCCCATGAGGCGAGCCTGAATAAGTGCATCTACGATGGGGGAGTCGCTGCCTGCACGGTAAAGAGTTTGTTTAATGGCAATAACGCCCGGATCCATGCTGGCTTTTTGGATAAATTCTTGCACAGGTAAGAAACTATCATAGGGGTGATAGAGCAAAATATCTTTTTGTGCTATGGCATCGAAGATATTTAAATCATTTTCATCGCGGCATACGGGATGAATGTGCGGTACCAAGCGCTCATCTTTAAGGCTTGGCTTGTCTAGCCCATACAGTTCCATCATTTCAGAAAAAGCCATGGGGCCTTTTATGCGGTATACTTGATAGGGCAGCACCTCAAGGTGTTCCATAAGAAAACGGCGCAAATCAGCAGGGGTGTCTTCTGAAATTTCTAAGCGTACTACATCGCCAAAACGACGCTGATTTACAAGATCACGAATGGCTTCTAAGAGGTCATCGGCTTCATCTTCTTCAATTTCAATATCTGTATTACGAGTAATGCGGAAAAAGCCCACCGCCATCAATTCATGACCGGCAAAAAGGCTTTGTAAGTGCACCTTGATAAGGTCGTCAATGAAGATAATGTCATTATCTCTTGCATTGGCAGAAAATCCTAAAGCTGCATAGGTTTTAGCATCTTTTGTGCGCGGGATAAAAAGAAAACGTGGAATATTATTAGGTATTTTGATGCGCGCATATCTATTGTTACCATATTTATCACGTAAATGCACCACTAAATTGCGGCTTAAATTAGTGATAATCGGTAATGGGTGGCTGGGATCAATGGCCTGTGGCGTAAGGATGGGAAAAATCTCATCCATAAAATAATCATCTAAAAACTTTTGTTGCTTTTTAGTTAAGTCAATATAGCGCACAAGACGCACGCCACGGTCTTTGAGTTGGCGGCAAAGTTTTTTTTGCCAATGATCGTGCGCAATGGCTACAAGGCGCAAGGTTTGGCGGCGAATTTCAGCCAATTGGCGCCCTGGGGTGATTTTATCCGGGGCAGTATTCACCACATTTCCTACGTACTGGCGCATAAGGTTTGCCACGCGCACCATGAAAAATTCATCTAAATTATTGTAAAAAATGCTTAAAAATTTTAATTGTTCTAAGAGGGGTACTTTAGGCTCTAAGGCTTCTTGTAAGACTTTGGCATTAAAAGAAAGCCAATTAATATCACGATTAAAAAAAAGACCAGAGCAGGAAAGTTCTTCTATTTCTTGCAAGGTGCATTGTTTTTCATCTGCGTGGATAAGAGGAGAAGAGGCACAATTAATAGTGGCTGTGCCTTGGCTTTCCATGGCATGTTCCTCTGGTTGTTCGTCGGGGGATATGTCCATGTCATGCATAAATAGCTCCTAATGCGTGCGAAATTCTAGATAACGTTTTGTAAAGTAAGTATATTATTCTTTAATATTTGAATACATACTACAGTGTTTGCATGAAATAATCTAGTAAAAAAAAGCTTTGTCATCAAAAAGCCATAAAGGAAAAAAACTCATGTTAAAAAAAAGAGTGCTTTTAGCTATGATTTTTGTTATAGGCTTTGTCAGCAGGGCGGATGTTTTTTGACATCTTGGCTTTGCTCGAATTTTTGGATTAGGTTAACCGTGTAGGGGGAATGCTTTTACACGGTCTGTGTTTGTGCTCTGCACTCTGCAGAGTAAATTATCATCCTAGTACGTAGAGGAGTAGGCATGAAAAAACAGGCTAGGGTATTGAAACACGGGCTTATGGCGGCATTATTTGCAATGCTGGCTATTTGTCCTGTCATGATGGTGGATGAGGCTCATAGCGCAGAAGATGTGGAGAGAATCCCTTTTGTGCTGGAAACATTGAAGGCCGATAAAATGCCTCCAGTATTTTTTTCTCACGATCTGCATATAGCAGCTCTTGAAGATGACTGTGAAAGCTGCCACACTGAAAGTGAAGAATACTTCCTTGACAGTGAAAAAATGCCAGCTGATAAAGTTATGGCTTATGTTCATGATAGCTGTGTAAGCTGTCACGCTAAGGTAGCAGACGGAAAGCCCACAGGCCCAGCCCTTGCTTCTTGCCGTAGCTGTCACAACACAGAGATTGCTGCCAAGCAAGCTGCTGCACAATAAGCTCATTGGGAGGCATATATTATGATGGAATTTCTTACAGGCCCAGGCCTCGCAGTTTCCGTGCTCGTTTTTGTAGTGGGCATGATTGCACGAGTGGTGCTTTACATCAACGGTCTTGATTGGCGTTTGGAGCGTGTAGCTTACAAACCCCAAATGGCTCGCGGTATTCGCGGTGCTCTTGCTTCTATTTTTGCTTGGCTTATCCCTGGTGGGACTCATGGTTGGCGTCAACAGCCACTTATGATGGCTGGCTTTTTCTTGTTGCATGTAGGCGCAATTTTATTACCCCTTTTCTTAGTGGGTCACACAGTACTTTTAGAAAATGCTCTTGGCATTAGTCTTCCAAGCCTTCCCATGGCTGTAGCTGATATCTTAACCTATGCCGCTTTGGCTGGTCTTGCTATCTTAGCTATTCGCCGTGTGATGCTTCCTGAAGTTCGTGCTTTGACCGGTTTTAAAGAGTGGATGGTATTACTTATTACTGCTGTTCCTTTTGTATCCGGTTTTATGGCAGCTCAAGCTCCTAGCGATATGTGGACTTTGGTTCACCTTATCAGTGGTGAAGTGTTCCTTATTGTAGCACCTTTCACTAAGCTGT
>CAYJND010000072.1:8232-10187 GCA_964371565.1 uncultured Desulfovibrionaceae bacterium | reverse complement strand
CCTCCTAAGCGGTAGGCCGCAGGTTCGATTCCTGCCGGGTGCACCAAATATTTTAAGGGCTGCAGCAAAAATCTGTAAGCCCTATTTTTTTACATTCTTTAAATCTTTTTAACGGTGTTTATGAGTAAAATTAGAGGATATACTAGAGCATCCCAAAAAAACGAAAGGCTTCTTTCATATGCGCTTGTTTCTCTGGCGGACAAGGGTAAAGTCGGCTTTGCATAGATTTACGATTGTGGGCAATCTTACGCAGTGGAAGTCCATAAAGTTCCTTAGCATGTGCAATCCAGCATGGCTTAGATTTTTGCTAACTAGTTTTTTATACGTAAGGGGGATTCTTTCTCTTTATGCGGGTATAACGTGCTTACTTGCCGCTGGGTTTAATGTCTTTGCTTATTCAATAGCTTTCAGACATAGGCATAACCACATCGCTAATGGTATGAGAGCTGGATAGATTGCTTTTATAGGAGCCATATACCATGACGGCAAAGTCATCTATAAGCACTTGTTGTAGCTTTTCTATAATATTTTTTTGTGCCTTGGGGTTTATTTGGCCAAGCAATGCTTCATAGGTTGTATCATAAGCTTGGCTATGGCATTTGCTATAATTCACATCACTTTTAGAATACCAATTTTCTAAAAGTCCTACAGTATCGCCCACAGGTACTGTGAATCAAGAGCAAATGGCAAGGTCAAATTGTTGATTTACCACCATTATGGCTAATAAAATGGCCTCGCGTAAAGGATTGTGAGCTAAAACACCTTGGTGCTTGATATAGGAAAAAGCATCTCTTGTGCTTAGGGGGTCAGATACGTGAAAGTCGGGCGATTTTCTTAAAAGTCTCAAATCGTGCGCTGTGGTTATGCTATCTACCATATCAATATCACCGGTCTGTAAGGCGAGAGGTTTTGTGGTGCTGTCTCCCATAAATTTAAACAATCCTTCGCCAATGCCATAGCGCGCGGGGTACCCCATGCATAATTGGGCGAAGCACTAGGGGCTAGCGAGTCAGAAAAATTGCTACAGCCAAGGGTGAGGGGAGAAGTGTCTTTTTCTTGCTCTGTGCAGGCCAAGAGCATAATGGAAAGGCATATTATGAAAATAATATTTATTTTTGATTTTTGTAACACGTTTAACACTATGTTTTTATCTGTTTTTTTAGTGGGATAGAACCCTAAATCTACAGCGCTAACGCCTTGTGTCAAGGCTTTTTGAATATATGCTTATGTGCTCATATGAGCAGATGACGAATTATACGTTATTGTATCCTGTTAGCTTGTAGTGTACTTACACAGCCTGTATATAAAAAAGGCTTAGCACTTTGCTGTGCTAAGCCTTGGTAAAGTAAGAAAAAGAATTTAAAAATTACTTTTTAGACGGGTTTTCATTCATTTTTGCAATAACATCATTGAGCCTATGTACGGTAGATTTAAGCTCTTGCACGGCATTTTCAGCCACATTCATGGCTTCAACAGTGGTGGTGGTAATGGTATTAATAACATCAATACCATCACCCATATGTGAAACTGTGGTCTTTTGTCCTTGAGCAGCATCGGCCATGGTGCCAATATTATTGGCTGTATTTTGTATCATGGTGTGTATGCTTTCTAGGGCTAGACCTGATTGTTGTGAGAAATTGGTAGCCGCATTCATAAGCTCAAGGGTTTTCTCAGCGCCAGTGCTGGCGCAAGCAATGCCGTTTACAATGGAAGTAATGCTGGTATTGACTTGCTTTGTGGCTTCTTGTGTTTTTTCAGCAAGTTTACGCACTTCATCTGCTACCACTGCAAAGCCGCGACCAGCCTCGCCGGCTCTAGCTGCCTCAATGGCAGCATTAAGTGCAAGCAGGTTTGTTTGATCGGCAATATCATTGATAACAAGTGTTATGCGTGTTATTTCTGCAGCTTGTGATCCTAATGTGTTCATGTCTTGTGACAGAGTGTTTACTTGTGTC
>CAYJND010000072.1:0-8222 GCA_964371565.1 uncultured Desulfovibrionaceae bacterium | reverse complement strand
ACCACTTGGCTAACCACTTGGCGTCCAGTACTGGCCTCTTCATAGGCGTGAGCTGCTAGGTCAGAAGCATGGGCGGCCTGATCTGTCACAGATTGCGAGCTAGTTTGCATATGCAAGCAGGCCGAAACAGAGTTTTGCGTTTGCTCTAAAATGTTCAAAGCAGCTGACTTGGCAGTGCTTACTTGCTCGGCTAAAAGGGTAGAGCTGTTAGCCACAAGTTGCGAGATTTCGCCAGCATCTTCTGCGCTTTGAGCTATACGCGAATTTTGCTCTTCTACTTTAGCTTGTTGTTCGTGAATGGCGGTAATATCTACACCCACGGCAAAAGCGCCAATAAGCTTTTTATCTAAATCATAGAGTACTTTAGATGTTATAAGAAAATGCTTTTGTATGCCGCGCAAGTTTACAAAAGAAAGAGGGTAGTTGCTCAAATCTTTTTCTGATTCAAGCACTCGGCTAAAGATGGAATCCCCAAGGCCTACTTGCGTTGTGAAGTCGCGCAGTAAGGTACCTTTGCACTGCTCTGGCTCAAGATCAGCGCCAAAGGCTTCTAAAATGATTTTATTACATGCTGTGACTTTTTTCTCTGTGTCCACCACAAGATAGGGTACAGGTACACCAGCTAAAATACTTTGTGAAAAGCCTGTTTCTCTTTTAATATTTTTCACCATTATTTCGAGATTCTGCGCAAGGGTTGCCAGTTCGTCTTTGCCCTCAACGGTAAAATCTATATCTAGGTTACCTTGGGTAACGCTGGTGCTGGCATCGCGTAAAATATCAAGGCGCGCCACAATAACTTTTTTAATGAAGAATTGTAGCAAAATAACCATAACAATAAGAGAAACAAGGCCTATGGCAATGGTTTTATATGTGGCGCTATCTAGCTCGTTCACAACGGGCGTTACATCACGCAAAATGGTAAATTGCCCCAAAATGGGTTGCGTAGCGCCGTGGCAATGGTAACAGTTTTTCTCATTGGGTATAGAGCTTATCTTACTATAGTACCATTTGTCTTTGTGCTCTACCAAAGCCGTATATTCTATATTTTGCTTTAATGCGCGCTTGGCTTCTTGCGCCACAAGGGGAGGCAGATCAATGAATTGTAAAGATTTTCCTATGGTATTGTTTTGGGTTGAATAGGTTATTTTGTCAATAAAACTTGACATATGCATATGGGTGTCTGGATGCTTTTTAGCCAGAAAGGCAAACTCTTGACGAGTGGCAGCATCATCACCAGCTACCATGGGCCGATAGATGATGGTTTGCATAAGTTTTTCAGATAATTCTGTGGCGTGCTCCATTTGTAAAAGAGAGCGTTCTTTATTGGCATAGGTTATCCAGGCCACAGTGATGCCTATTACAATGGTCATCATAAGGATAAGAAGTACAGAAAAACGACGACCTATATATTTAGTATTGGCTAACATATATACCTCACGGCAAAAAGCAAAGATTAATGACCACCGGCATGCACTCTGCCGTCGTAATGAATACGGGGTACTTGTGTATCGTCATGGCATCTAGAGCATAGCTCCAGCGTTGGCTTTACTTGAATGCTATCTGCGCTGGCTTCTTGGGTGTGAATATAGCCCATACCATGACAAGATTCACAGCCAACCTCGGCAAGATGCGGTGTTTTTTCAAAACTTACAAAGCCAGTGGGTTCGCCATAGCCTGTGGTATGGCACGAAAGACATTTTTCAAATTCTACTTGAGTAAGCTTTTCGCGCATTTTTAGTACGGATTTATCACTTTCTGCCTTGCCAGAGGTTTTGCGATAAATCTCTACAATTTCTTCATGACATTCCACACAGGCCTCTACTCCTACATACTTATTTTGTATGGCAGTGTCTGTGCTAGATGGGGAAAATGGTACATCGGGGGCAGCCTTAGCTAGGTGAGTAGTAGTGGCTGCGCTCATGCAGAGAAAAAAGAGAAGAAAGCATGCTTTCTTACGCAACTTTTTGGCAATAGTTTTCATGTGTAATCCTTGGGTGAAACAATAACAAGCTGTTGAAATGCAGTAATCTGCGTCGGCAGCATAAAAATTGCTTATGTATGTCTCATACATTGCGCATCTTGATTTTTTTCACTTCTTCGCATCTTAGTGTATTTACCAGCCTGCCTGAAGTCGACTTTTACAATAGGCTGATAAGGCATTAGGTGATCTTTATGATGGTAACCTTGTCTGTGTAGGCACTAGCACAGGCAAAAAAAGGTGTCAAATATACAATATTTTTTTGTGTTAAAATATAGTATATTAGTAGTAATTTGAGGTCGGAATAACTTGCGTTTTTAGTAGATTTAGCCAATGATAGCGCCAGAGATTATATCTCTATGTAAACTTTATGATGAGTAATTATGCTAGATAGTGCTGTAAAAACATTAAATCTTGATATAACAAGGTGTTATTTTATTTTAGCGACCCAAGAGCGTAGCCCTTTGTATTTGACTACTCACGAAATAAGTACATTTCCTTTTTCTCAGAGCACAAGTATAGTGCTCGCAAAGCAGCATATAACTTTGCCAGATGCGACTTTTTTTTCTGCTGAAGAACAAGCGCGCAGGGCAAAATATCTCTTAGCAGAAGATAGCCAACGCTTTGCCGTGAGCCATTTCTTAAAGCGTCACGTGTGCGCAGCATATAAAAAAACTTCACCGCATCTTTTGCGCTTCGCTACGCAAGAGCAGGGTAAACCCTATATACTTGCCCCCCATGCAGATGTGCACTTTTCTATTTCACACAGCGATGCGTGGTGCGCCGTTGCCGTAAATACCGGCCATAGTATTGGCTTTGATATACAAAACGTATTTGTGGCGGGTGATGCCCCTCTCGAAAGTTTTTGGCACCCTCATGATGCGATTAAACCAAATAACGCACAGGACATGGCTGTGTTATGGTCTATGAAAGAGGCAGTGCTTAAAGCGCATGGTTGTGGTTTATTTTTTCCACTACAAGAGCTTTGCATAAAAGCCACGTCGCATGCGCAGCTCTTTAAAGCCACGTTGCATGGTAAGGATTATACCATACGTGTGTGGTTATGGGCAGAAGGCTATGCCATGGCTTTAGCTTCAGAGAGCTTGCAAGATGTCGAAATATATCAAATTTTGTAGTTTATTGTTAAAAAGCGCTTTATTTTTGCAAAAAGGCTTGACTGTATACAGTATGCAGGTGTATGTTTTGTATACAGTATGCGGCTAAACAGAAGGGGAAATATATGCACACAAAGAATAACAAAAAATATGTAAAGCATGATTTAGGAAATTCTTTCTTAGGTACACATTGGTGGCGTTGATACAAAAGTATCAGGGCTTTTTGATGTTGTGATGTGTGCAAAGAGTTCCTGATGTGAGGAACTCTTTTTTATTTCTATATGCGTGAGGAAAAACAAATGTTAAAGAAAATAGTTATGGGCATAACAAGTGCCGTATGCATCATGGTGTTAAGCGTAGGTTTTGTGCAAGCAAAAGCTTTACGTTATGCTAATTTTCCCCCAGCTAGCACCTTTCCTAGTAAGCAAATGGATGCGTGGATAACTGCCATACAAGAGCGCACAGCGGCTTTACCTGAAGGAAAGTTAGAGGTGCAAACTTTCCCAGGGGGCACCTTATTAGATGTTAAGGCCATGCTGCGCGGGGTAGCCCGTGGGCAGGCAGATATTGGTTGCATGAGTATGTTGTACTATCCCGGATCTTTTCCATTATTTGAATTATTTGGTTTACCTCTTGGTTTTTCTTCTGCTGCAGAGGCTAGTTATGTGGCCTGGGAAGTATTTAAAGCGCACAAGCCCAAAGAATTGGCGCGGTATAAAGTGCTTTCTATTTTCACCTCTGCCCCTTCGCAAATTATGAGCTCGAAACCTGTGCAAAAACTTGCGGATTTAAAAAATATTCCCTTACGTGCCTCTGGAGCCATCTCTGATGCTTTAGAAGCCATGGGGGGCTCTGTGGTTTCTATACCCATGTCAGAAACTCCCGAAGCTTTGCAAAAAGGCGTGGTGGATGGGGTGTGTTCTTCGTGGGATACGCTGTATGATATGAACTATGCTGAGCGTTGCGCTTTTGGCCTTACGGTGAATATGCCTGTATATCCCTTTGCAGTTATTATGAATAAAGACAGCTGGGAGGCCTTACCAGAGGCAACTCGTAAGATTATTGAAGACTATGCCGACAGTCATGTGCAATTTACCGGCGACCTTGTGGATGCAGCAGGTAAAAAAGCACTTGAGTGGGCACAAAAAGAACATAACTTTGCACTCGCTACACTTTCTGCACAAGAGCAAAGCCAGATACAAAGTGTTACAGCGCCCTTAATAGATGCGTGGAAAGAACGCGCCCAAGATAAGGGCTTAAATGCGCAGGCTATTTTAGATGATATTGAGAAATTTCGCGCACAATTTAAGGTTACTCAGCCATAAAAGCAGGCGTTAAAATAAGAGGTTGTTATGGTACAGGTATATATAAAAAGATTTGCTGGGGCTTTATTCTGTGTGGGAGCCGTGCTTTTTTTAAGTATGTTATCCTTAACAGTTTTAAATATAGCCCTACGCGCAGGCGGTGAAAGCTTGCGCGGCTGTGTAGAGCTGAGCGGCTATTTAGGGGCAGCGGCACTGGGCTTATGCTTGCCTTGGGTACAATTGAAGCAAGCCCATGCTGAGGTGGGGGTACGCTTTGAGCATTTATCATCCTCTATGCGAGCTGTGCAGCAATGCTTTGTGCATATTCTTTGTTTGGCTATCACTGTTGCTTGTGCTGTAGAGTTATATGACCTTACCCTTTTTGTGCACGAAGGTATGGAAACGGTGGATGGCTGGAATATAGCTTCTGCTCTTTTTGTGGCAGCGCTTACGCTTGGCATTGCTGGGCAAAGTGTGGTGCTCGTTTTGCAATGTGTGCATCTTGTGCAAAAGCTTTCAGTGCGTATACCGCGTGTACGTCTTTTACGCATGTATATGGCAAAACAGAGACAATTTGCCATGAGTAAAGGGCGCTAGGTAAAGGAAAAGAATATGTCTGCTTCTGGAATAGCCCTGTTGATTTTAGGCGTGCTCTTGGTGGGAATTGTATATGTGCGCATACCCATAGCTTTATTACTCGCTTTGCTGGGTTTTGGCGGTTATGCATATTTAGATGGCACAGCCATGGCTTTTAATATGGTGGGCAATGAACTTTGGGGTGTGTTTTCTAATTATGGGCTGACGGTTATTCCCTGTTTTATTTTTATGGGGCAAATTTGCTTTCATACAGGTTTAAGCGAGCGCCTATATGCCAGTATGCAAAGCTGGTGCGGACATAGGCGCGGAGGCTTGTGCTTTGCCACCTTAGCTGCTTGCGGGGGCTTTGCGGCTATTTGCGGTTCAAATACTGCTACGGCAGCCACCATGTCTGTGGTGGCGCTACCAGAAATGCGTCGTTATGGATACCATGATGTGCTTTCCACCGGCACCTTAGTGGCGGGCACTACCCTTGGTGCCATTATTCCGCCAAGCGTAGTGGCCATTGTGGTGGGCGTGCAGACGGCGCAATCCATCGAAGCTCTTTTTCTAGGCGGCCTTGTGCCTGGCGTGTTATTGTTAGTGCTTTTTATGCTTACTGTGGGCGTGGTGGTGCATAAGCATAAGCATTGGGCCCCCATTTCTGCCAAAAACACATGGGCGCAGCGCATTGCAAGTTTTGGGGGCGTGTTAGAGGGGCTTTTTCTCTTTACCTTGGTGGTACTATGTCTAGGCTTTGGCATTTTTACCCCCACAGAAGCCGGCGGCGCTGGGGCCTTTGCGGCTATAGCTTTAGGTTGCGTGCGCAGAACATTAAGCTGGAAAGGTTTTATAAAAGCTTTAGAAGAAAGCCTGACCATTTCTGCCATGTTGATTTTTCTTTTGGCGGGGGCGTCTATGTTTGGTAAGTTTTTAACGTTAACGCGCTTGCCCTTTGATTTGGCTACAGCGTTGACAACTATACACTTGCCTGAAGCTTTAATTTTATTTTTTGTGTTGAGTATCTTTGTGCTTGGCGGCATGGTTATGGACGCCTTAGCTTTGCTTGTTATTGCTTTACCTATCTTTTTTCCTTTGGCAGAGGCCATGCAGTGGAATCCTCTCTGGCTGAGCATGGTGCTTATTGTGGTGACCAGCCTTGGTGCCATGACGCCGCCGGTGGGTATTGCGGCCTATATTGTTTCTAATCTTTCTGCCAAGGATGTGCGCCAGCGTGTGCCCTTACCCATGGTTTTTAAGGGCGCCACGCTCTTTTTACCGGCGTATATTTTGTGTTTAGTTATTATGCTGTGTTTTCCTGATAGCGTGCTTTTTTTACCGCAAATATTACGGTAACTTTTGCACTATGGCATGAATTTTTTCTTGAATTTGCTCATAAGATTTGGTGCGCATTTCATGAATCAGTATTAAGACACCTTGAGCATTTTTAATGCGGCTTGGCCCCTTGGGGTTGGGGTCTACGTGTTCACTATAAGGGGCATCTGCCTTGGCGTAAATTACAGCCGTGGCAGTGCCTATATCTTGCATGCTAAGTTCATATAAAAGGTCTCCCCAGGTGAATTCTTTGGGTAAAAGCTCAAAGCGTTCAATACTGTCTCCGCCGCGGGAGGAAATCTCCTCAAGCATTTGTGCCGAGCCAGGGGCAATGGTGCAGGTAATAAGCATTTCTGGCATGGATCGGTTGGGGCGCAAAATCACATTGGCGCCCAAGGTGGCAATGCGCTCCCTATTGCTATCATTAACAAGCTCTGCCGTGACGCCTTTATCATATTTTGTTTCTTTTTCAATGCGATAAATCATATCAAAGACATTAGAATCAGAGCTAATGTCATGCTCATCGGCTAGCACATAGACGCGCTCAGCGTGTTCTATGCGAATATTTGCAAAAAAATTTGTTTCGTTTAGGTTGGCATTGACAAAATGCACATCTTTAAGCTTATGGCCATGGGCGGCAAAAAAATCATTAAGGTTTTCATTGGCATCTTGATTGCCATTGACCAGCAAAATATCTGTGTTGCCGTATTTTAAAGAGCGTTTTTTTTCTTCCACAAAACGTTGTAACCACAAAAAATTATTTCGTTCTATGGTGTTGGCATTACAATAAACAATTACGTGATCATGTAACATGGGAAACCACCGTCCTATTTGTTTAAGTTCTTGATATATTTTAAAGAGAAAACCCGCTACGCCCACTGTATAAAAAAAGCGAAAGGGTAAATAGATAATCATAAGTAAAATAACATACCATTGGGTGATGGTATGTATGGGATAATGGTCGCCATAGCCTACAGTTGTTGCCGATATAACAGTAAAATAGAGGGATTTGGAATAAGAAATGGCCATTTCTGCGGGGCTATAGTAATTATGTAAAAGAACATAGCCATAAGAAATCAGACAGAATTCTAGTATGAAAAGGCTTGTGTTCACCAAGGGTTTACGAAACATTTTTTGCTCGTTTGCATAGTGAAAAATACCTAATTTACGCAAAAGGTGTAATTTTTGAAGATGGATTAACATATGTGTCCTTTATGAGTAAAGTACCTAGTAAATACGTGAGAGCTGGATACTTAGCAAGAGGATTAGCATACGTGACTTTCTTATGACAACGCTATGATTTTTTATAAAAACCTTGATGTTAACCTAAATATATGGCAAAAACGCCCGATAGATAAAGAGTATGTGGTTATTTTGTTTTGTGCAAAACGTAAATGGCTGCACTTTACGACATGAAAAGATTGCTTGCTTTGTCCTTTTATGAAGTAAAAAACGGCAAAAAAAAGGAGTTTATATGAAATTTAAGCTGTTAGGGAAAGTGTTGCTTTTTACGCTTATTCCCGTAATTCTTGGAACCACAACCTTGACCTTTATAAGTTCAAAGCTGGCTTCTGATGGTGTGTATGATTTAACCGATGTGCAGCTTTTTGAATTCGCCAAAAAGCAAGCTTCTGAAATTGATAATATTATTGGCACCGCTGTTTCTTTAAGTAAGATGAGCAGCAGCGTTACTAATATTGAAAAAATTGCTTATTTGGCCAATGAATTGGGCTCGGGAATGGATGCTTCCGAAGAGTTTAAGGCTTTGCAAGCAGAAGATAATGACTTTTTAGAAAGCATTGTAGAAAAATTTCCCGATATATCCTCTGCTGTCATCATTGATAAAAGCGGTAAAGCTGTAGCCCACTCTGATCGTAGCCGCATTGGCGTTGATTATATGGGTTTTGAAAGCGT
>CAYJND010000071.1:0-10338 GCA_964371565.1 uncultured Desulfovibrionaceae bacterium | reverse complement strand
AGGGTTCAATCCCTTCCGCCCCTGCCATTTTTTATTTCCATTGCGCATTGCGCACTGCGCAGAGAGCAAAGGCACATCATGTTTAACAACCTAAGAATTGTCACCGGTTCAGCCAATCCACAATTAGCACTGGCTATTTGCGATCATCTAGGATGTCAACTTACCCCCTCGCTTACTTCCACTTTTAGTGATGGTGAAATTCGCGTAGAAATTGGGGCAAACATCCGTGGTGATGACGTTTTTGTTGTGCAACCCACTTGTGCACCGGGTAACGATAACCTCGTTGAATTGTGCCTTATGTTGGATGCATTAAAAAGAGCCAGCGCCGCAAGAATTACAGCTGTTGTTCCTTATTATGGCTATGCTCGCCAAGACCGCAAGGTTAGCCCACGTGCGCCCATATCTGCCAAGATGATTGCAGACTTTTTGCAAATTGCAGGGGCTCAGCGCGTAGTAACCATTGATGTGCATGCTGGTCAGATTCAAGGTTTTTTTGATTGCCCAGTGGATAATATTTATTGTGTTCCTGTTATGATGGAGCATTTGCGTCAGATTGAATGCGAAGACATTGTTGTGGTTTCGCCTGACGCTGGCGGTGTGGAAAGAGCGCGCGCTTATGCCAAAAGGCTCAATGCTGGCTTAGCCATTGTTGATAAACGTCGCGACCAACCAAACCAAGCCCAAGCCATGCATGTTATTGGTGATGTGCAAGATAAAACTGCCATCATCGTAGACGACATGATTGACACAGCGGGCACCTTGTGTGCCGGCGCTGAAGTGCTCAAGCAAAATGGCGCTAAAAATATCATTGCCTGTGCCGCCCACGGTGTGCTTTCAGGCCCCGCGGTGGATCGCATCAATGCCACCGACGCTTTGCAAAAGGTTTTGGTAACAGATACCATACCCATGCAGGTGAAAAAAGAAAAATGCCCCAAGTTGCAAGTGGTTAGTGTTGCCTCTTTGCTTGGAAAAACCATACATAATATTCATACTGGCTCTTCTGTCAGTGTGCTCTTTGTGTAAAAATATACTATACCTACCGCAGCTAGCGGATATTAGCTAAGGAGACGAACATGTCCATAGAAAAAGTTTTAAACGCTCAAAAACGCGACGGCCTCGGAAAAGGCTACAATCGCCGTCTCCGTGTACAAAACATGGTTCCCGGTGTATTCTACTCTGCTAAGGGCGAAAATGTTGCTGTGCAAATGCCCGCTCTTCCTTTGGAAAAAATGTATGCAGAAATGGGTCGCACTGTTGTGTTTACCCTTGAAATTGACGACAATGGCACCAAATCTACCCATCCAGTTATGATTTGGGAAGCTAAGCGCCATCCTTATAAAAACGAATTTGTTCACATCGACTTTTACGGTGTAGACCTTGAAAAGCCTGTAAAAGTACTCGTAAACATCGAGTTCTCCGGTACTTCTAAGGGTGTAAAGCTTGGTGGCAAGCTCGAAACTTATCGTGAGCGCGTATACCTTGTTGGTAAGCCCCAAGATCTTCCTAAGAAGATTGAAATTGACGTAACCGACATGGGTCTTAACTCTTCCTTACGTGTAGCAGATTTAGAATTACCTGCTGGCGTAACTGCAAGCTACGACCAAAACTTTGCCATCGTTTCTGTTATCTCTAAAGTAAAAGACGAAGCAGAAGACGCACAAGCCTAATTATTGGCTTAATCCAAATATTTATGGCCGATTGCCTTGCGGGGTAATCGGCTTTTTTTATATTGTATGGCACACAAAAAAATTTTCTTTCAGCCAACCTATACGGTTACCTTGCCCTCAAAGCATAATCCCATTTGCCTTTCCGTGTGGGAAAATGCTCGTGAGGCCGTCACAGTGGTTTTTTATCCAGGTACCATGGGTTCACCGCATATGTATCCCATTTTGCTTGAAGAGCTCTATCGCCTTGGCTGTAATGTGGTGGCCTTGCATCCGCTAAGTCACGGGCAAAGCCCACGCCGTAAAAAAGCCTTTACTATGCACGATATTTTAGCCAATGGCAAAAGCGCTGAGGCCTTTGCAAGGCTTGCTTTTAGCGGCCCCATTGTTATCAGCGGGCATAGTCAGGGCGGTATTGCCTGCCTAGCCCACGCGATGCAAAACACGCAAGTCAAAGCTATTTTTCCCATTAATACTTTATTGCCGCATAAAGAAGATGCCGGCTCTGTGACGAGATTTCGCCCTTTTTTGCGCCACAAAAATATTTTATTACGCATGCTGCGCTTTGGCGCAAAGCTTTTTCCGGCTTTGCCCATTCCCTTGTTAGCCTATCTTTCTCTGAGCCGTATTTTACACGGCGCCTATAAAGTGCGCATGGATCAAAAACACAATCGCTTCACCTATCCGCTGGCTTTTCTTTCAAGCCTCTTTCATTTAGATTTACGCCAAGTCGAAAAAGAGGGAAGCATCACCTGCCCTGTCTATCTGTATACGGCAAAAAATGACGCTCTTTTTACCCTATCCATGATGCAAGAAAGTTTGCAAAGCATATCTGCGCCGCAAAAAAAACTTATAGTACTGCCCGGCGGGGGGCATATGTGCGCCATGAGCGCCCTGTATGCTAAGCATATTGCTGCCCATATGGCTGCCACCTGCGCTGGGCTTGGTTTACCCCTGCACGCAACTCAAAGACAAGATAAAGGAAAAAATAAATGCAATATAAAGGCTTAATTGTAGGCCTCGGTAACCCCGGTGCCAAATATCAAGACACGCGCCACAATATGGGCTTTATGCTTATAGATCATCTGCTCGAACGCGCTGCCCATGGCGGGCGTATGGAATCTTTAAGCGGTAATAAATTTCAATGCGAGTTGTGGCGCGCCTCGGTGGATGATTCCGGTGCATGGTGGCTTTTGGCAAAGCCCCTAACCTTTATGAATTTAAGCGGTCAAAGCGTACAGCCTTTGCTTGCTTGGCATAAACTTAATGCCAAAGACCTCATTGTCTTGCACGATGAATTAGATATCAGGCCTGGGCAATTACGCTTTAAATTTGGCGGCGGTAATGCCGGGCATAATGGTCTTAAATCCATTAGCCAAAGCCTTGGCACGCCAGATTTTTACCGCCTGCGTATGGGAATTGGGCGCCCCACTTTGCCAGAACACGGCGATGTATCTTCTTATGTATTGGCGCGTCCCAAGGCAGAAGAAAAAGAGGCTTTAGAAAAGTGTCTGCCTTATTCTGTGGAAGTTTTGAATGTATTTTTAGATGAAGGTCTTAAAGCTGCCACTGCCCACGCGCTCAGTATTAAATAAGTTCTTTTTTAAAAACTCTATGGAAAAGTAAAGTGCTTGCCCATAGAGTTTTTTGCTCCAAAGCATCTTTTCATCCCCCCAAAGACATAGAGAAAATTGCTTTGCACTTTAGGGGTGCCACTACCAATGCAAGCTTTATACTAGACAAGTTGCAAAACGTAGTTATATTATATACAATTCGGTTAAAAGTCTCTTCTTTCACCCCCAAAAATGCGAGGCCTACCTTGTTCCAAACTGATGAAATGGTCGTATATCCTGCACAGGGTGTCGGCAAGATAGAGCGCATCGCCCATGATGAAATATCTGGTGTTCAGTGTGAATTTTATATAGTTCGCATAGTCTCCAACAATATTACCCTCATGGTCCCCGTAAATAATGCGCTTAATGTAGGACTAAGGCCCTTGAGCGATGGCGACAAAGCTCAAGAAATTTTGCAATTACTCTGCAGCGAGGAAAAACCCCCCGTACACACAGGGCAAAATTGGAATAGACGTTTTAGAGAATACTCTGAAAAGCTTAAAAGTGTAAACTTATTAGAAGTTGCCAAGGTAGTTCATGAACTTTTGCTTATTGGGCAAAACAAAGAATTGTCTTTTGGTGAAAAACGAATGCTAGAGCAAGCCATGTTACTTATTACAGGCGAGCTGGCTGAAGTGCTTGACATGGATGAGCAAAGTGTAAAAGATAAAATCCTTTCTTACTATCCTTCCAATATAGTCAAAGAATAATTTTCATTTTTATACACTTTTTGCTTGCTTTCCGTGGTAAATGCGGTTATGTTCCGCTTGCTTCGGTATTCCTCATTTATCTTATGTAAAATACATAAGTAGCCTTGATTTTTCTGTTAATTAACTCTGTGCCTCAGCAAAGTGCTTTAGGAAAAAAATCAGAGCGACCGAACAACAATGCCTAGTGGTGCTTAAGCACTTACTACTAAGCTCTTGGGTTGTTTATAACAAACAATACCTCATTGACCTGTATAACAAAGTTACAATCAGCTCCCACCCAACAGCTTATACGGCCTTGCCTTTTGTATTTAATGGCATACTGTGGAAAATCAGCCCTCCTTGCCTATCACAGGTAAGACATACAACTACTAATGGATCAATATGCGTAAGAAAAAAGTAAACCCCGATGTGACTGTGGAAAATGCCGAAAGCGTTTTAAACCTGTCCGAATTAAAAACAAAGACCATGCAAGACCTTATGGAACTTGCCGAGCAGTATAATCTTGAAAATGCCAGTTCCATGCGCAAACAAGAGCTCATTTTCTCTTTGTTACAATCTTGCTCTTCGCAAAATGGCGCCATTTACGGTGATGGTGTATTAGAAATATTGCCCGATGGTTTTGGTTTTTTACGTTCCCCCTTATGCAGCTATATGCCAGGGGCCGACGATATTTATGTTTCCCCCTCACAAATACGACGCTTTTCATTGCGAAAAGGTGATATCGTTTCTGGGCAAATTCGCCCCCCAAAAGATGGCGAACGTTACTTTGCCCTCTTAAAAGTGACAGAAATCGGCATGGAAGCCCCAGAGCATGCAAAAAATCTGGTGCTTTTTGATAACCTTACCCCCATTTATCCCGATGTGCAGCTCTCCATGGAAAATGGAGACAAAAATCTTTCTAACCGAATTATTGATCTTATGGCTCCCATTGGCTGCGGGCAACGTGGCCTTATTGTAGCGCCGCCGCGCACCGGTAAGACTATTTTATTACAATCCCTTGCCAATGCTATCAACGCCAATAACCCTGAAGTTTACCTTATCGTTTTGCTCATTGACGAACGCCCAGAAGAAGTAACAGATATGGAGCGTACCGTTAAAAATGCAGAAGTGGTAAGTTCTACCTTTGACGAGCCCCCACAGCGTCACGTGCAAGTCTGTGAAATGGTACTTGAAAAAGCCAAACGTCTGGTTGAGCGCAAGCGCGATGTGGTTATTTTGCTTGACTCTATCACCCGCCTTGGACGCGCCTATAATGCGGTAACACCGCCCTCTGGTCGTGTGCTTTCTGGCGGTCTTGATGCCAATGCTTTGCAACGTCCCAAACGCTTTTTTGGGGCTGCACGTAATGTAGAAGAAGGCGGTAGCCTTACCATTATTGCTTCAGCACTCATTGACACAGGTTCGCGTATGGATGAAGTTATCTTTGAAGAATTCAAAGGTACCGGTAATATGGAAATTTACCTTGACCGTCATCTATCTGATAAGCGCGTCTACCCTGCCATGGACATCAACCGCTCTGGTACTCGTAAAGAAGACCTCTTGTTGGGTGACGATGTGCTTAACCGCGTATGGATTTTACGCAAAATCTTGGCGCCCATGTCCCCCATTGACAGCATGGAATTCTTGCTAGAAAAAATGCGTGGCACCAAGAGCAATAAAGACTTTTTAAATAGCATGGGAAAATAGCACTATGTGGGATATTTTATTGGCACTGCTTTTTATAGGCATAGCCGCGCTTATTCGCTGGCTTATGAAAAAGTACGACCTTGTATATCTATCCCCTTGTGGCTGAGGCGTGCGTGTAGTGCCTAGGCAGGTGCTTGATAAAAAAGACGATAACACCACCATGCGCATGAGCTAAACGCTTATGCTACGCTAAAAAACAGTTAAGGCCGCTTGTGTAATACATACATAAGCGGTTTTTATTTTCTTTGCATGACAATTACAATAAAAAGCCGCACTGTGTATTAAACAATGCGGCTTTTATGTAGTTTATTTCTTTTATTTTACTTAAACAGCTTAATATAGCCTTGGGCAAATACAAAAAGAATAATTAGGGGTAATACATAGGCCAAATATAAGCGCATGGCAGCGGGGAATTTACGCCCCTCACCGGCATCGGCTTCTTTTGAGAAATTATCAAAGCCCCAGCCATAGCGCGAAGTACAAAATATCAGCACAGCCAAGGAGCCCAAGGGGAGCAGATTTTGGCTAATAATAAAATCTTCCAAGTCTAAAATGCTACTTCCCTTACCCAGTGGCTGAATATGCGCCCACAAGTTAAAGCCTAAAATACAAGGCAACACGCCTAAGCTTATGGCCACAAAGGTCACAATGTTGGCTTTTGTGCGTGTCATATTGTGCACGTCCATCAAATAGGCAATGATGGCCTCAAATACTGCAATTACGGTAGTAAGCGCTGCGCAGGCCATAAAGATAAAGAAGAGTAAGCCCCAGAAATTTCCGCCGCCCATGGAATTAAAAATATTAGGCAGGGTAATAAATATCAGTGCAGGGCCAGCGTTGGGCTCTACTCCAAAGGTAAAACAAGCAGGGAAAATAATAATACCTGCCATCAAGGCCACGAAGGTATCTAAGCCTATAATATAGGTTGCCTCACTGGTGAGAGAGCGCTCTTTGCTTAAGTACGAACCAAAAATCATCATGGAGCCAATGCCCACACTAATGGTGAAAAAGGCCTGATTCATGGCATCGTTAAGCAAATTTAAAAGTCCGGCTTTTTGGGCTCTGGCAAAGTCCGGTGCTAAATAAAAGCTTAAGCCCTCGCTGGCGCCAGAAAGAGTTAAAGAGTGAAAAGCCAAGATGAGTAATAAGGCCAATAATCCTAGCATAAGAAACTTGACTATACGCTCCACACCTTTTTGTAAGCCAAGCATGCAAGAACCAATGCCCAGCACAATAACCAGCATAGACCAGCCATACATGGGCCACGGTTCTGACAGCATAGTGCTAAAAAATTCACCCACTTGCTTAGGGTCTAAAGGGGCTAAAGCGCCGGAAGCTGTGTGATAACAATACGCCACCAGCCAGCTTGCCACAGGAATATAAAACATCATTAAAATAAAGGGACCAAGGCCGCCAATGATGCCTAATTTATTCCAGCACGAGCCTGGTTTTTCTAAGGTGTTAAAGGCTCTGCCCCAGCTTTTTTGCGCCGCGCGCCCCATGGAAAATTCCATAATAAGAATGGGCAAACCTACAGCAAAGAGGAAGAAAAAATACGCTGCGAGAAATACCGCACCGCCGTATTGCCCAGCAATGAAAGGGAAACGCCAGACATTGCCAAGACCTATGGCACAGCCGGCAGACAAAAGCAGAAAACCAAGTCGTGAAGCTAGTTGTTCTCTTGATGTGTTCATACGCTGTCCTTTTGTTGAAGTACTTTCTGCCAATTGTATACAGAAAACACGTAAAGGGCAAATATATAATACTGTCATCAATGATTCCATGCAGAAAAAAGTCTTTTTCCACCCTTGATATTTACTATGTCACATGCCATCTTTTATATGTTTTACACCACTTTGCTTTTTACAAAGGAGCCATCATGCAAAAAACTTCTCAATTTTCCGTATTCTGTCTTTTACTGGTCCTATCGCTCATTTTTGCCCCTACTGTTATGGCAAAGGAAAATGCCCACGCCGCCGCAGAAAAGCAGCCCCCAAGGCCACAAGCCCCCACATGGCTTTTGGGTGCAGGGGGGGCTTTTAGTTCTAGCCCCTATAAAAAATACGATCGATGGACGCCCACACCCATTATTGCCTATAATGGCAAATATATATACGTACGCGGCACCCAAGGCGGGGTGCAATATTCGCCCATGAAAGAGCTGAAGCTCACAGCATTTTTAGAGTATGACTTCACCAATTTCTTTTCGCACTACAGTGATGACGACGCTTTGGAGCATTTAGAAAATCGCTATGGTTCTCTTTTAGCCGGCGTTGGCGCCACCATGGATATGCCCTTTGGCGGAACCTTACGTGCCTCGGCGGCTACCAATGTGCTTTCCACACACAGCGGCATTGTGGGCACCTTAGAGTATGATTATGCCCTGCGTTATCAGCGCCTTATGATTACCCCCTTTGTGGGTGCCAAATTTTTTAGCGCTGAATATTTAGACTACTATTATGGCGTTAGCGGCGCAGAATCTGCCCGTACTGGTCTGCATGAGCATGATATTAAAAATATGGCTGTAGAGCCTTATGTGGGGTTACGCATAAACTATGCCTTTACCCAAAGCATTTCAGCCACTTTAGGCGGTAGTGTGCGTTTTTTAAGCCCGCAAGTGCTAGATAGCCCCATGGTAGATTCTCATAAACCCGTGACTTATTCGCTCTTTGGCGGCATTATATATTCATTTTAGCCGTCTTTTTTACCACAAACAAAGCCCCTCGTTGTATATGTAACGAGGGGCTTTGTTGTTAATAAGCTGTTGAAAACGGCAATCTGCGTCGTCAGTGTAAAAAAGTCAAACTGCTTATGTATGCCTAATACACTGCGCATCTTGACTTTTTTAACTTCCTTGCATCTTACTGCTTTTGAACAGCCTGCCTGAAATCAACTTTTGCAGTAGGCGACTAGAACGGTTTGCCAAGCACGCACTAACGCGCCATATTTTGCAAACGTGCCACGCGCTCTTCAATGGGCGGGTGGGTGCTAAAAAGCTTCGTCATACCGCCGCCAAAAAGCGGGGATACAATGAACATTTGCTCAGTGCTAGCATTGCCGTTTTTCATAGGTATGCGCTGGCTATAGCTTTGTAATTTTTGCAAAGCCCCAGCCAAGGCCAAAGGATCGCCACTAATATGAGCGCCGGTATCGTCGGCTAAATATTCACGCGAGCGCGAAATTGCCATTTGAATAAGACTTGCCGCCAGCGGTGCCAAAAAGGCCATAAGTAAGCCGCTGAGCATATTGCCACCGCCGCCTTCCTCATCATCACTGCGACCCATGCCAAAAATAGCCGCAAATTGCATCATATTGGCAATGGACACAATGGCAGAAGCCAGCACACCAGCCACCGTTTGAATAAGGATATCTCTATTGGCAATGTGCCCAATTTCGTGAGCAATAACGCCGCGCAGTTCTTCAGGGGTGAGCAATTGCATAATGCCCTCAGTAACAGCCACAACGCCGTGCTCTGGGTCACGACCGGTGGCAAAAGCGTTGGGGGCTTGCTCTGGGATAATGCATACACGGGGCTTGGGAATGCCAGCACGGGCGGCGAGCTCTTCTACCATGTGGTGCAAGGCAGGGGCATCGCTAGGGGAAAGCTCACGCGCACGGTACATTTTAAGCACAATCTTATCTGAATACCAATAGGAGCCTACGTTCATAGCAAGAGCCAGACCAAAGGCTATGATAATGCCGGTTTTGCCGCCAAGGGCGCCGCCCAGCACAATAATAAGGCCAGAAAGTAGGCCTAAGAGTAAAAGTGTTTTTATTTGACTTGTCATATATTCTCCTCTGTTGTGATTGTGTTTAAGGTAAGCATTATTTTTTTTTTGACCATGGGTAGAATGAAAATATATTGAATTTGTGTTTTCGTCAAAATTCATGGCTTGGGGGATGTAGTTTAGAGGTTTGTCACCGTGGAGGCATTTAGGATTCATTGTAACTTAGAGATTCATCACCGCGGAGGCAAAAGAACCTTTTGGGGTTAGGTAACGTAGAACTCTATCACCGCGGAGGCAAAAGAATTTTACGCTTCATATACGTTTTTTTCTAAAGGGCTTCATGGGGGACTATTGGTCCCCCTCGCCAGCCCTTTAAAACCCGGCTTCCCCCTATTTGGCAGTCTGCAGTGGCCAATCCCTGCGTTATCTTTTGCCGCCTTGCGCCAAAAGGATGCACTACGGAGCTCGGCGTACAAGGTACGCCTACGCGGCACTGCTAGACTTGCTAGCTCCGCGCGGTGAGTGGGGGTATGGGGTACAACACAAATTATTTTAGTTTTATCTACTGTAACTTCGACAACTCACCACAAAATAAACTTACTAATTAAGTACGGTGCGTTAATCTGTTGAAGATATATCACCGCTACGTGAGCATTTTTCAGCACTATCCTAAAATACAATTGGTATCGATGCAATTGATACCAGTATTTTAGGTAGTGCTGAAATAAAAAAATAAATCCTCTTCTAAAAATCTTTCCAACCTCTACCCCAGACTGAATGGGAGTAAGAAATACTCATTATTTTCTTTCTATCCCCTACATCATTTTAGAGCAGTGCTGAAATAGAAAAAATACTTCCAAAAATCTTTCTATCCCTTACCTCTCCCCCTTGTGCGTAGCACTGTAAGGGGGATGTCATGACGCGAAACGCAGTGAAG
>CAYJND010000070.1:6523-10486 GCA_964371565.1 uncultured Desulfovibrionaceae bacterium | reverse complement strand
AGGGATAGCCCAGCCATAAATTTTTTAAATAAGGCTGTGCGTGTTTAAAACCTTTACGCAAGGGGTTCACATTGTCATTTTTTCTATAATTGATAGACCCCTTATATTCGGTCATTATTTCAGTTTCGTTATTTCTTTCATACGAAGCAGCATGTTCGGGAAAGATTTTCATAAATGGGTCAAGCTTATACTCTTTTTCACCAAGCCCTGTTTTATATACAGGCGTTGTGAGCTTGGTTTCCACCTTACTGTCGTCACACGCCACAAGAAAGAGGCAACAGAGAGCTAAAACACTTAGCATAAAATAAGACACTTTATTCATAGCTTACCATCCTTGCGTCTACAGGTTTCATTCTTTGATGCGGAACATTGCGATGACACGACACACAAGAGTCCTTGGCCATCATCACAGCAACATTTTTGTTGGTCATTGTGTGACAACGAATGCAATTATCTTGAATGATGCCTTTCATATCCGTGGTGGACATAATAGGAAGGTCATAATTGCCCGTAGCATTGAGATAAATATCTGTGGCACCAAGTTTAGCCTTGGTCCACACATAGTTTACCACAGAACCATGCGGTAAATGGCAATCATTACACGCTAGATTCGCATGAAGAGATGTTTTGTGAGAAACAGACGCAGGAAGCATCACATGGCAAGAAGCGCAAAAGGCACGATCGTTGGTACGTTTGATAACGTATTGAGAAGCGGCCAAAGCACTGACACCGAGAACAACACCTACCACCAGAGTTAAAAACGTAAAGCGATTTGCATGCTTCATCTTTCCTCCTTTTTATAGGGAATCTCTAAGGCTCATATACCATCATCCATAGTTTATGAGCGACATTTAGTAAAATAACCTATATTTAAATTGAAATCTGTGATTTGCGTCACAAAGCATAGATTAATTTATTTTTGTGCACAGCTTTTTTCGCTACTAAAAGACCCCTTTTTTACACAAAAAGTACGTTATGCCATATTTGCGCAAAAAAGATTTATTTTGTGATGTGCGTCACCAACAAAGAGTTTTTTTTTATTTATACAAGAAGTGTATTAAAAGAATCTGTAGCTTTGTTTTTAATTGGATAAAATAATAAAAACACGGAGGTATATATATGTATTGTAATCAATGTGAACAAAGATCCAAAGAAGTGGCCTGCGAAAAAATAGGCGTTTGCGGAAAAAAAGCTACCACGGCAAAAATTCAAGATGAACTCATTTATGCCTTGCGTCTTCTTGCGCAAACAAGTTTAAAAGCTGACGCTAAGGATCTTACTGATGCTCAAGTAGATATGTTCATAGCCAAATCTCTATTTAGAACGCTGACCAATGTGAATTTTGATGAAGCTGCCTTGCAAAGCTGTATAGAAGAATGTATTCTTTTGCGCAAAAAAATTGCTGAAAAGCTGGGATGTTCACCGCAATTTACCGCTGAGGCTTTAGAAAAATCTTTGGCCGAAGTACAAAAAAATGCTTGGACAATGGATAGCATGTCAGAGGATGTGAATGTTAATTCGCTTATGCAAATACTGCTGTATGGAACCAAGGGGGTGGCTGCTTATGCCGATCATGCCGCCATTTTAGAGCAATACAACACTAGCGTATATAGCTTTATTAAAAAAGCTTTAGCTGCAGGTTTGCCTGATAAGCATGGTAATGCACAAGAGCATTTACTGGAAGATTGGCTTAATCTTGTTTTAGAATGCGGGCATGCTAATTTGCTTGCCATGGAACTTTTAGAAAAAGGAAATACAGATAATTTTGGCCATCCAGAGCCCACTCAGGTGCCGCTTGGGCATAAAAAAGGTAAAGCCATTGTTATTTCAGGTCATGATTTATTAGATTTATATCATTTATTACAGCAAACAGCAGGTAAAGGCATACATATTTACACTCATGGAGAAATGCTGCCTGCCCATGGCTATCCAAGGCTCAAAGCCTTTCCTCACCTTGCTGGTCATTTTGGTACAGCATGGCAAAATCAACAAAAAGAAATGGCAGACCTGCCCGGAGCGGTGCTTTTTACCACCAACTGTATTCAAAATCCTGGTAGTCACAGCGATAAAATATTTACCACAGGCGCCGTAGGGTATCCTCAGGTAGAGCATTGCCCTCAAGGGGATTTTTCTAAGGTTATAGAAAAAGCCTTAAGCATGGAGGGCTTTGCGGAAGACACAGACAAAGGACATGTAACAGTGGGTTTTGGGCGTAAAACCTTGCTCGATGCCGCGCCGGCAGTGCTTGATGCTGTGAAAAGTGGCGCCTTAAAGCATATATTCTTAGTGGGTGGTTGCGACGGTGCCAAGCCAGGGCGCAATTACTATACAGAGTTTGTAGAAAAAAGCCCTCAAGATACGCTTATTTTAACCCTTGCTTGCGGTAAGTTTAGATTTTTTGATAAAGATTTAGGAACACTGGGGCCCTTTCCTCGATTGCTAGATCTAGGACAATGTAATGATGCCTATGCCGCTGTGCAAGTGGCACTTGCTCTGGCTGAAGCTTTACAATGCACCGTCAACGATTTACCTTTATCCTTGGTGCTGTCGTGGTATGAGCAAAAGGCTGTGTCTATTTTACTGACGCTTTTGGCATTAGGTGTAAAAAATGTACGCCTTGGGCCTTCTTTACCGTCTTTTATTTCGCCAGATGTTTTGCAAATACTCGTGGATAAATGGCAAATACAACCCATAACCACGGCTGAAGAAGACCTTGCAACACTTTTACATAGATAATAATTTGCGCTGTGTAGCAAAACTTTTCTGCTGCACAGCGCATACGTCTATACTACCAAGCTTATAACATCATGAAAGATTATTTTGCTCAATTGCAACATATTGCGCTGTTACAAGGCCTTTCTCCAGAGCAATGCGAGCGCATATTTGCTTGCCTGCAGTCAAAAGTCTTCAAAGCAAGTGCTACTTTATTTGAAGAAGGGCAAGAGGCCACGGGCATATATATTGTGCTTGAGGGGCATGTGAAGGTTACTCGCACTACCTTAGATGGCAGAGAGCTAATACTATTTCTTGTGCGCCCTGGGCATATTGTGGGTGAGGGGGCTGTTTTTCAAAAAAATACACATCCTGCTACTGCCATTGCCGTAAAAAGCGCGCATACGCTTTTTCTTTCTGCTAAGGATTGCCACTCGTTAGTGCAAGAGGTGCCCTTGCTTGCGTCGCGAATTCTAGCGATTTTTGCCGCGCGGCAACGCATGTTATTGCATAAACTCGCCGCGCAAGGAGAACGTAACGCAGGCACGCGCGTGGCAGGCTATATTTTGCATAGAATATCTCTTGAAAAAAACTCCCAACGCATACATCTTGCCATTTCGCGTAATGATTTGGCAAATTTGCTGGGGCTTGCCCGCGAAACTGTTTCGCGTCAATTGTCTTTGCTTGTTGATTGTGGTGCCATATCTCTTGAGGGAAATACCGTGCGCATTTTAAGCGAAGAAAAGCTGCAAATTAAAGCACAAGGTTAGTAGACAAAGGTGCAAGCTATGAATAGCTTGTATGGTTTATTTTGAGCTGTATTTGCTCTATCTTATAAAAAACTTTCCTAGCTAAGACAAACTTAACTAGGAAAGCTTAGGAAGGTTATAGAGTTATTTTTCTGCTAGAGCAGAGTATTTTTTACTTAGAGGTACGATAGTAAAATTGCGGAGTCCAAGTTTCCCAAACTTTACCTACGAGGGTAGGGGCAGGTTCTAGCACTTGATTGCCGGGTTTCCAGGCGGTGGGGGTTACTTGGCAACCTTTGGTGGCGCAAACGTGCTGATGGGCTTCGATTTGGCGTAAGGTTTCGTCAAATTCACGGCCTACAGGTGCGGCTACAACTTCCATGCTTTGCACAATACCGCTAGGGTTAATGATAAAGCTACCACGCAGGTTAATAGAATCACTGGCAGAGAAAACGCCATAGGTTTTGCCTATATTGCCGCAAGGGTCTGAGAGAAGAGGGAA
>CAYJND010000070.1:0-6513 GCA_964371565.1 uncultured Desulfovibrionaceae bacterium | reverse complement strand
ACCTTCTCGCCAATCATTTTAGAAATTTCTTGTTCATCCCACATTTTATGAACAAAGACACTGTCCATGCTCATGCCTAAAACTTGTACGCCAAGCTTTTGAAAATGATCAATCTTTGCTGCAACTGCAGCAACTTCGGTTACTCAAACAAAGGTAAAGTCGCCGGGGTAGAAGAATAAAAATACCCACTTACCGCGATAATCGCTCAAGGACACATCTTTGAATTCACCATTTTCATAGGCTTTGGTGGTAAATTCTGGTGCAAGCATGCCAATTTCAATCATGTTCATCCTCCAAGTTTAAGGGCTATTGGTTTATAATAATAATTCCTATTAAACCTGTATTGACAGACTTTGTCAATATTTTTTTGTTTGGCTTTTTTCTTGCTCACCGTAGGTAGACTGAGATAAACTACAAAAAATAGTACGTTATATATTTTGTGGAGGCAAAATTGCAGCAAATTATTTACGCTCTTGGCGATATTCACGCAGATTTTCATGCTCTGAATATTTTTATTAATAAAAATATTCGTAGTAATAGACTTATGCGCTCTATAGCTAGTGAAGGTGCTTTAGAAATTATTTTGTTGCAATGCGGCGATTTGAGTTTTTTTTGGCCAGATTGTGATTATAGCGCAGCCATTAAAAATAAAGTGGATTTTTTGCATGGGGGGCATGTTAAAATATATTGGTGCGCTGGCAATCACGAAAACCACGATATGCTCGACTATTTGCAAGAGCAGCGCCCAGACCAACCCTTTATAGAAGTGGCGCCCAGTATTTATTTTGCCACCTTTGGGGCTGTACTGTCTTTGCTAGATGGCACCAAAGTGCTTTTTTGCGGAGGGGCAGAAAGTCAGGCGCAGGATACAGAGCGCCGTATTAAACATGAAAAACGCACAGGGCATAGGGCGTGGTGGCCACAAGAAGGTATCTCCCTTAAAGATATGCAAGCTTTGCCTGATATGAACATTGATTGGATAGTAAGCCATGCTCGCCCCCTAGGAGTGCCCATGCAAGCTAAAAGTCATCATGGCATAGAGCCTTCACAAGAGCATTTAGAGTGTATTCGCAGACGCTACAAGCCTACCAAATGGTTGCATGGGCATTATCATGTTTATGAACAGTGCCTACATGAGGGCTGTGAATTTATTTGTTTAGACCATAGTACTTCTCATGCCACGTGGAGCAAACTTGTGGCGCATATGGTGGCTTATGAATAAAAAAACCTTGAGTCTTGCAGGGGCGCAAAACTCAAGGTTTTCTGTATGATATGAGTAGCTAATTACTTTTGCATAAGCTTTTGCAATTGAATTTGTAACTCATTGGCCATTTCTGATAACTCATGCACTGCTTGAGAGGCTTCAGTCATGCCTGTGGCGGTAGAGCTAGCAATGTGGTTAATTTCATCAATGGAGCGGTTTATCTCTTCAGAGGTGGCAGATTGTTCTTCTGCAGCGGTGGCAATGCCAGAAATGAGCGCCGTATTGTTATTGGCAAGATCTAGAATTTCTTCAAGAGCTGCACCAGAAACGGCGGCTAATTCTGTGGCCTTACCTGCGTAAGTGGTGCTTTGACTTACGCGCTCAATATTCATGCTGGTAGTTTGCTGAATACCGCGAATGCTATTGCCAACTTCGGTGGTGGCAGTCATGGTTTTTTCTGCAAGCTTGCGTACCTCATCGGCTACCACAGCAAAGCCGCGTCCTGCTTCGCCAGCTCTAGCGGCCTCAATGGCGGCGTTTAAGGCGAGCAAGTTGGTTTGGTCAGCAATGTCTGAAATCACATCCATAACGCTGCCAATGCTTTCGGCTTGTTTGCCAAGTTGCTGCATATTTTTTTCTAATTCTAAGGCCACATCATTGACGCTCTTAATGGCGTTAACCACTTGATGCACAAGGTCTGTACCTTCGGTGGCTTTATTACGCACATTGTCTGATTGGCTATTGGCTTCGCCAGCATTGTGTGCCACTTCCAAAACCGCTGTATTCATTTGTTCCATGGCGGCGGCAGTGGAGGTAACGCGGTCACGCTGGGTTTCAGCGCCAATGGACACTTCGTTAACCTGTGCAGAAAGCTCTCTAGAAGCTGTAGCCATACGCTCAGAAATATCTTGGGCATTGGTGGCTACTTCTACAATGGTGCGCTCAGTATTTTTAACGTCCGTTAAGTCTGTAATAAGCTGTAATACGGAGGCTAGTTTTCCCTTATCATCGATAAAAGGTATTGCCGTATAGGATATATCTCTGGCCACACCACGTGGTCTGGCAATGGTGGCACCGGTGGCGGGACGTAAGGTTGCTACAGCTTTATTAAGTGCATCGCCAGGCGTGCCAGAATCATCGCGATTCATAATTTCTTTGCATGTTTTATTTTTATAATCAGAGCCTACCACTTGTTGGCACACATTGTTAGCGTAGATAACGCGTAAATTTTTATCTAGCACAACTAAGGGGGATGTGAGATTATTTAAAATACTTTGATATTGCGCCAAGGTGGTATTGGTGCCTTTGATTAGGTCTGCATAGGCGCCTTCAAATTGTGCAGCATTACCTTGTACAAGAATATTACCTTGAATTAAATCTTCTTTAACTTTGGCATATTCTTGCATAATTTTGTTAAGAGATTCTGGTATGGAGCGTAAAGCGTTGGCAAGGTTTCCAATTTCGTCTGTACGCTGCACAGCAAGGGTACCATCAAGTTTACCTTGGGCAATGGCTGTGGCAAAGTCTGCGCCCTTGGCTACAGCGCTAACCACAGGCCGCACAATGATAAAGGCCACAATAGCAGCCACAAACATGGCTATGACGGTGGCCATGAGGGAAAGATTGCGAATATCTGTAAGGTTAGAGAAAACATCTCTTTCTTCGGCGCGGGCTATGATGGTCATATCAGAGCCTTTAAGCTTGGTGCTATAAGCAATAACAGGCTGACCAAAAAGGTTTACGTAGGTGTGCATGCCATTGCCTGCTTGTGCAATGCGACGCATATCGGGGGTGATGCTTAAATTGTCTTTTAAGAGCACATCTTTGTGTCCATCTAGTACTACGCGACCCTTACTGTCAATGGCAATAGCGTAGCCTTCTTTGCCCACGGTAATGCCTTTAATAACAGTTTCATATACCTTGGCAAAGGAAATATCGCCGCTCAGCACGCCCAAAATGTTACCTTGGCTATTTCTTACCGGAATTACCACAGCTAGCAGTACTTCATTGGTAATGGTAGACATGCGCGGCGCTGTTTCGGGTATAGTGCCCTTAACTGCTGTTTGAAAATAGTCGCGGAAAGAAAGGTCAGTACCCACAGCGCTGGGGTTAGATGAGGCAATGATTATACCCTTGGTGTCGATTAGGTTGAAGCCGTTAATCATTCCAAGTTCAGAGGCTCTGGTTTTGAGCCATGTATTAGTATTGCTAATATCATTTGAGCTTATTTCATCTTTTTCCATAAGGCTAACGATGAATTTGCCTGTGGCGGTGATTTTTACAAAGGTTTTAGAAGATGCAATGGTGTAATCCAGCATGCGCTGCATGGATTCTGTGGTCACCTGCATGGTATTAAGCGAGGACTCTGTTAATGACTTAGACGCTTCGTTATAAGTCAAATAGCTCAAAACACTCATACAGAGCATAATGATCAGAGTAATAGGCAGCAAGATTCTCTGCATCAATTTCATAAACATTCTCCCTTTGAAATGTCGATTATACTACTTTATCGGCTAAAAAACAAAACGCATTACCTATGCCAGAAAAAAAGAGGTCAGTAAAGTACACTTGTTGAGCGCAAAGGAAAAGAGAGAGGCGGGGTAAAAGAAAGCGCTCAAAAGGTAGGTTAGCAGCCTGTTAGCGCGGGGGGTACAAAGACCGTCTCGAAACCATCTCGAGACTATTTGGACGGCTTTGTTTATGTTTGAGAGCGCTCGAAGGCGCTCTCAAAACTCGTTAAAGTAAATTACTAGAAAGTATAACCAATGGAGAAAGAGTAGATGTCGGCGCCCACATTGGAGGACGAACCGGCATAAACGCCACTATCGAGGTTATCGTTGTATTTTACATCGTAAATCCAAAGGTGTGCGTAGGCAAGATCCAAGGTCCAGTTTTCATACTTTAAGCCTACACCTAAAGAAATAGCATCGCGACCATTGGTGGGCATCATGTAATCGGCAAACTTATTGTCGGTAACGTCGGTTTCATGCCAGTAACCGGCACGCAAGGTGAGCCAATCAAGAGGGGCATATTCTACGCTGGCGTTAAAGTTCCAGCCGTCGCGCCAATTCTTTTCGGAAATGGAGTCAAATACACCATTATCATCGGAGAAATAAATATTTAAGTGATTAAAGGTAGACCAACGTGTATATACGGCGCCCACTTCAAAGCTTAAATTTTCTAAAGGCTTGTACATAATACCTAAAGCTAAAGAGTCAGGTAATTGCATGGTGCCGTGGATGTTGGTTTTGTTTGGGAAGATGCCACCCATAGTGGAGTCAAACTTAGCTTCACCGTAAATATTTTGAGTTACTTGGCTCTTATAGGCTAAACCTGCAGACCACTGTTCGTTAAATTTAGCATGTAGACCAAGGTGTAAGCCAAAGCCCACGCCGCTGCCGTCGAGATTGGAATTGTTGGAATAGCCAGCTGCTTGTTCTTGCTGTTTGAAAACATTCTTATTTTGGAACATTTCCATATACATGATTTCCACGCCCAAGGACACGGAGAACATATCGTTGATTTTATAAGCAATGGTGGGCACAGCAGAAAGGGTGGTTAAGCCAATGCCATGCACGTTATTATTGCCTATCCATTCATCAGCATAGTTATTACCAAGGCCAAAACGGGTAAACATGCCAAAGCCTAACCATACGTTATCATTAAGCTGGTAGCTCATATAACCATGGCCGGGCACCCAAATAGCGGTTTTGGTTTTGGCAGTATGACCACTTTGGTCAAAGTTGATGCTGCCATAAGGGGCTACAAAGGAAGCGCCGCCCATGATGTGAATGCCGGGAAGCTGGGTAATACCAGCAGCATTGTAGGCAAGGGCAGATACGTCGTCGGCGCGACCTACCATACCGCCGGCAAGGCTAAGACCACGGGCAGACCATTCAGTCATGGCAAAGCCTTCTGCCATGGCAGAACCGCCCATACATAAGGTCAAAAGGGCAGAGAGCACAAGAACACGAAGTTTACGCATAAAAATCCTCCAAAAAAAATACAAGGGGGGTGTAGTGCCGCTGTGAAAAATAGCGGTGTCACTGTTAAGTAGCGCTCCTAATACATATTAAGCGGGTCAAGGTCAAGAGAAAGCTTCATATGCTTTTTATCAGATAAATCTAAAGCTTTGGCGTATAAAGAACGCATATTTTGCCAATTATGCCCTTTTATTAAGCAATGAAAGCGTTTTTGCCCTCGCAAAAAAGCCAGCGGCGCCGGGGCTGGGCCAAGGACGCTAAGACCCAGCTCTTGACCATGGCGGCGTAATTCTGCGCCCATGCGCAAAATGTGAGCTGGGCCCTCGCTAAAGTCTAACCCAAAGCTCATGCGAATAAGAGCCAAATGCACAAAGGGCGGATAACGCCTTTTTTCGCGTCTGGTTATTTCTTCGGTGTAAAATCCTTCAAAATCGGCGTTTTGAATGTATTTCCAGCAGTAATGGTTTACATCGCGGGTTTGAATAAGTACCTTTCCGGGCTTTTGCCCACGTCCGGCGCGTCCGGCAGATTGTACTAATAGTTGAAATGTACGCTCTGCGGCGCGATAATCGGGGGTATTAAGGCCAAGGTCGCCATCGGCAATAAGTGCCAAAGTCACTTGCGGAAAGTGATGCCCCTTAGACAGCATTTGCGTGCCCACTAAAATTTGTGCTTCTTCTCGTCCAAAGGCTTCTAAAATTTCTTCCATGCGTCCTTCACGGCGAGTGCTGTCTTTATCAAGGCGTAAAACTTTAGCCTTGGTTATGGCGGCTAAATGCTCACTGAGTTTTTCTGTACCCTCGCCCATGGGTAAAAAATGCATGCCTTTACAATGGGTACACAAGGCAGGAAAGGGCACCGCATGACCGCAATAGTGGCAAATAAGGCGTTCACGACCTTTATGATAGGTAAGGCCAATTTCGCAATGGGGGCAACGCGCCACTTGATTGCAGTCAAGGCAGTACATTAGGGGTGCATAACCACGTCTATTTAATAAGATAACCGCTTGTTCGCCGCGGTCAAGGGTCTCTTTCAAGGCAAGCTCGCTTTCTGGTGCTAAAGTGGCTTGCGAGCTTTTTTGTCCACTAATATTGACCAAGGTAATTTCTGGCAAGGTGCCACCACCTACCCGTGCGGGCAATGTTTGAACAGGCAATTTACCCTCTTTGGCGGCGTAAAATGTTTTAAGGTCTGGCGTAGCAGAGCCTAGCACTAAAAGTCCCTTATGTTGTGCAATGCGAAACCATGCAACTTCTTTTGCTTGGTAGGGCAGTTTTTCATCTTGTTTAAAAGAGCTGTCATGTTCTTCATCCAGCACTATGGCGC
>CAYJND010000069.1:7150-10555 GCA_964371565.1 uncultured Desulfovibrionaceae bacterium | reverse complement strand
TTCAGAAGCTTTTTTAAAGGCTGCGTTTACTTCTTCTACGGTACAGGCTTTTTCCACTTCGCAGGTAACGTCTACCATGGACACATTGGGCGTAGGTACGCGCACAGCCATGCCATCGAGCTTGCCGGTAAGTTCTGGAAGCACCAAGGATAAAGCCTTGGCAGCGCCGGTGGATGTAGGCAACATAGATACGGCTGCCGCGCGACCACGGCGCATGTCTTTATGGGTACCGTCTACAATGCGCTGACTCATGGTATAAGAGTGAATGGTATTTACAAGCCCATGAATGATGCCAAAATTTTCGTGTAAGACCTTGGTGGCAGGGGCCAAGCAGTTGGTAGTACACGATGCAGCAGAAATAACATCATGAGTGCTAGCATCGTACATATGTTCATTGACGCCCATAACTAAAGTGACGTCAGCATCTTTAGAGGGCGCAGAAATAATAGCTTTTTTCGCACCGCAAGCTATATGTTCTGCAAGTCCGGCGCGTAATTTTACAGCGCCAGAGGTTTCAACAGCAATATCTACACCATATTTATCCCATTCCCATGCACCCAAGCTACATCGCGTTACAGGAATATGCACACCGTTGATGATAAGCCCATCATCATCGTGATCCACTGTGCCTTGAAAACGTCCTTGGGTGGAATCGTATTTGAATAAATATGCCAAAGAGGCATTGGCGGCGCGGGCATTGATGGCCCCAATCTTGATATCTTTGTTGTCTGCCAACAAGCGAACTAAATAACGACCAATGCGCCCGAAGCCATTGATGCCTATGGTAATGGACATGTCTTCCTCACGATAAACAATGTAAAAGGATTTAAAAAAAGGGCTTTGTATTTACAAAGCCCTAAAGGTATTAGATTTTTCCGGATGAACCCATAACATTACGTATTTTATGGGCAACCATTTCCTTTACGGCTACACGCGCAGGGCTTAAATAACCACGGGGGTCAAATTGCTCTGGATTTTCAGCAAAGAATTTACGAATGGTGGCTGTCATAGCAAGGCGAATGTCAGTGTCCACGTTGATTTTGCACACGCCAGAGGCAGCGGCTTTGCGCAACATATCTTCGGGCACGCCTTTAGCGTCGCCCACATTGCCACCAAAAGAGTTGCACATGGCAGTAAACTCTGCTGGTACAGAAGATGCGCCGTGCAATACCAAGGGGTAATTAGGTAATAGTTCAGAAATTTTTTCTAAACGAGGGAAGTCTAATTGCGCTTCGCCTTTAAACTTATAAGCACCATGGCTGGTACCAATGGCAATGGCTAAAGAATCACAGCCAGTGCGTTGTACAAACTCTACAGCCTCGTCAGGTTCGGTGTATACATGCTCATCAGATTGCACATGCTCTTCAATGCCGGCTAATTTACCAAGCTCTGCTTCTACCCAAACGCCTTTGTCGTGGGCATAGTCTACCACTTGTTTGGTAAGGGCGATATTTTCTTCAAAAGAAAGGTGTGAGCCGTCAATCATAACAGAGGTAAAACCGCCGTCGATGCAATCTTTGCACATTTCAAAGCTAGAACCGTGATCTAAGTGCACAACCACAGGCACGTCTTCTTCTAATAAAGCAGCTTCAACTAGCTTCATAATGTAAATCTGGCCGGCATATTTACGCGCACCAGCAGATACTTGTAAAATTACGGGGGATTTTTCTTGCGCAGCGGCTTGCATAATCCCTTGGATAATTTCCATATTGTTCACATTAAAACCGCCAATGGCAAAACCTTCGGCGTAGGCACGTTTAAACATGTCATGCGGTCCAATAAGAGGCATAGCGAACTCCTTTTCGTGTAAAAAACAAACAAATTTAAAATTCATGTGATAATAGCGTAAAAAAAAATAAATAGGAAGAGAAAAATACCTAAAGGAATTTCTTTTTGCGCTTCAAATATGGCTTGATATCTATGGATATTGCCACAAAAAGCAAGCTTTAAAATTTTCTTATTTTTGCAAAGCTTTTTCCATTTCTGCTAAGCATTCATGATGTGTGTATTCAAAACGCAAAGGGGTTACGGTGACATAACCCTTGCTCAGCAAATCGCGGTCTGAATTTTCTGCCACATCTTGATGACGCATTTCGCCATGTAACCACCAATATTTATTGCCACGCGGGTCTTGGCGCTCATTATAGCTATCGTCCCATAAAGCTTTAGCATGGGCACAGGTGCGCACTCCTTGTATGTCTGCAATGGGGCAGTCCGGGTAGTTTACATTAACTACACAGCGCGGGGCGATGCATTCCCAAGGCAATGTTTTTACAAGGCCTACAGCGTGGCGGGCTTGTGCTAATAAATCTACAGGGCGGTAATTGTCAAAAGATACTGCCATGGCATGTATGCCGGCATGGGCAGCTTCGCAAGCGGCGGCTATGGTGCCAGAATAGCGAATGTCTGACCCCACATTGGGGCCTGAGTTAATGCCGGAAATAACCAAGTCTGGTTTTTTGGGCAAAAGTGCGCCAAGGGCAAGCTTGACGCAATCGGCAGGGGTGCCGTGCACACCAAGGCCGGTAAACTCTGCGTCAATGATTTCCTTGGTGCGTAAGGCATTAAACACTGTAATAGAATTAGATACAGCCGACTGTTCGGTAAGCGGCGCCACCACATACACCGTATGACCGGCCTCCACAAAGGCCGTATATAGGGCGCGCAGCCCCACGGAATATATGCCGTCGTCATTGCTAAGTAAAATGTTCAATTGACAAGACCTCCAAAAAAAGCAAAGCTTACAGGATAAAAATTGTATGCCATGGCTAAGCTTATGGCATATGCTCTAAGACTCATGCATAGCACGCTTTGTCTTTTTTGGCAAAGTATGTCGCTAAGGCATTTTGAGAGAAAAATATGCAAGAACATATACTTATAAAAGATATATTGGCAGATACAAAAATAGAAGGCATTTTTTTGCTGGCGGCAGCATCGCAATTGCAAGCCCGCAACGGCCCTTTTTGGAAAGTGGAATTGCGCGATGCCAGCGGCTCTCTTGAGGCGAAGATTTGGAGCCCTTTAAGTCAAGAGTTTACCGAACTTCCTGCAGGGTCTTTTGTGCAAATTAGCGGGCGCACTTCACTGTATAGAGACCAATTACAGCTGACCATCGATACCCTTAGTATGGTGGATGATGAAGCCATAGCTGAGTTAGATATGGCCTTATATGTGACTTCTAGCCCCTATGATGTGGATGCCATGTGGGAAGAGCTAGAGCTGCTATGCAAAAAAGAATTGACCCATAAACCGTGGCGAAAATTTGTTTTCTCCGTTTTTAAAGACGATACCTTGCGCACAGCTTGGAAAGAATGCCCTGCGGCGAAAACCGTGCATCATGCTTATAGGGGCGGTCTTTTAGAGCATAGCCTTGCCGTTGCTAAAGTATGTATGAGCTTAGCTCAA
>CAYJND010000069.1:314-7140 GCA_964371565.1 uncultured Desulfovibrionaceae bacterium | reverse complement strand
CCTTGGCGTGGCAAAGCTTGCCATGAGCACGGCAAGTCATTATGGTGAAATTGATAGACAAGTGCTTTTAGTGGGCGCTGTTTTTCATGACCTTGGCAAGATATGGGAATTTACCTACGGCCTTGTGACAGATTACTCTGATGAAGGGCGTTTGCTTGGGCATATGCAATTGGCGCTGGATTATTTACAGCCTTTTTTGCAAAAATCTGGCCTAGAAGCCGAGCTTGTTTTGCATTTTAAACATTTGGTGCTAAGCCATCATGGTACCTATGAATTTGGCTCGCCGCGCGTGCCGCATACGGCAGAGGCCATGCTGCTGCATTATATGGATAATGTAGATGCCAAGATGGCGCAATGTCGCGATATTTTTTCGCAGGTAGAAATAGGCGCTTGGACGCCCTATCAACGCACTTTAGAGCGGCAAATGTTTAAAGCTATGCCCACGCCAGAAAAAACTGTAAGCACTATAAAAGCCCCAGCGGAGGCGCAATGTTTATCACTCTTGAAGGTATAGAAGGCTCTGGTAAGTCTACGGTACAAAAGGGGCTTGCGGCGCATTTTGAAAGCCTTGGAGCTACAGTTTTATGCACGCGAGAGCCTGGCGGTTCAGCCCTTGGTAAGCATTTACGGACTTTGCTTTTAGATACGCGCTCGCACATTTGCTCACGGGCAGAGCTTTTTCTTTTTTTGGCCGATAGGGCGCAACATGTAGAAGAGGTCATACGTCCGGCTTTAGAGCGCGGCGAGCTAGTTATTTGTGACCGTTATGTGCATTCTACCTATGCTTATCAAGGGGGCGGTCGCGGCCTTGATGTGGCGGAATTGCAAAGCCTTAATGCCAAGGCCATTGCAGGCCTTATGCCGCATAAGGTATTGCTTTTAGATGTAGCTGTAGAGCAGGGTCTACAGCGCGCCCATGCGCGTAATGCCGCTTTAGATATGGCGCAAAGCGAAGGGCGTTTTGATGCTGAAAGTGTGGCTTTTCACAGTCGCATTCGTCAAAGTTATTTGCAACAAGCGCAAGAAGATTCCTCGCGTTTTCATTGTGTGGATGCTAGTAAGAGTCCTGAGGTAGTGTTAAAACAATGTATTGATGCTTTAGCCTTATAATTTGCTATAAGAGGAGAATTTTTATGCCTTATGAATGCTATACTGTTGAATGGACGGGCAAACGCTTAGAGCAAATGCCCACGGAAAAAGTGTGCCAGTATTGTGATGTCAGTGGCAAGCCCACAGCCCCATGGCAGGTGCATTCTTGCCTTGGTGATGATAGCAAAGTGTGGTGCGAAGTGTACCGCGACCCGCAGCAAAAGGGTGGTATCTTTGTCATGCGCGATTTTGACGATGTGCTTTTTGTAGCTTATGCCGCCACCAATATGGCCTTTGTGCAAGCCCTTGCTTGCTACGCAGAAATGGTCAGTCAGGCTCGTTATGCGGCAGATATTTTTGAAGCCGCCGATGATGAATTCCTAGACGATTAATTTTGAAATTGTTTTACAGGTGAGGGGAAAGTTTTTTCAGCGCCAAAAACTTTCCCCTTGCTTGTGCTTGCTTTCCTTTCAAGGGGCGCTTGAGTTACGCCATGCCACTCACTCACAAAAAACAAGATTTAGGCATTGTCTTTTTTCCTGCCTTTGACTTTGCCATTTCCCCCACCCATCCCGAAAGAGAAGAGCGCCTGCTCTATACCCAAGATCAATTGCGTGAAGAGGGGCTCTTTGATATGCCCGGCATCAGGGAATATAAGCCGCAATTGGCAAGCTACGACGATGTAGAGCGTACGCATTTTTGCTTTCCCTCTGTGCAGGCTGTGGCCAGCGCTTCGCATTTGGCTTCGGCTGGCGGTGCCATAAGGGCGGCAAAGTTGGTTATGGAAAATCAATGTCGCCGTGCTTTTGCTTTAGTGCGCCCGCCAGGGCACCATGCCATGCGTATAAGTCATGGTAATCGCGGTTTTTGTAATGTGAATATTGAAGCCATTATGTTGGACTTTATTCGTCATAGTTACCCGCTGGCTTCAGGGGAAGATTTACGCATAGCTGTGGTGGATACCGATTGTCATCACGGCGATGGCAGTCAAGATATTTTTTGGAATGACCCCAATACTTTATTTATTTCATTACATCAAGATGGGCGCACTTTGTACCCCGGTTCAGGTTTTGTGCAAGAGTGCGGCGGCCCCGGTGCATTGGGTAAAACCGTAAATATTCCTTTGCCGCCTAAAACCGGAGATGCTGGCTATTTATATGCCGTGCAGCATGCGGTGATGCCTATTTTGGCAGATTTTAAACCGCATCTTATTATTAATTCTGCGGGGCAAGATAATCACTTTACCGATCCCCTAGCAGATATGCGCCTTACCGCGCAGGGGTATGCTACACTTACACAACTATTACAGCCGCATATAGCTGTACTTGAGGGGGGCTATGCCATACGCGGGGCTTTGCCCTATGTGAATTTAGCCATTTGTTTGGCGCTGGCAGAAAAAGACTTTAGCGATATTTATGAGCCACAATGGTCGCCGGCTTTATTAAAGCAAGAGGTAAGAATAACAGAATATATTGCTGCTTTGTGTGATGAGGTGGTGGCGCAATATTACAAGCCGCCCAGCACGCCGCATGAGGGGCATAAGGTGAGTTATAGGCAAAGTGCATGGTGGCAAAGAGAGCGTGATATTTATTATGATACCGATAGGGTATGTGACGAGCAGGTGGAAATGACGCGCCTTTGTGAGCATTGCCCAGGTGTGGTGGTTACGCATACCACTTCGAGCAGGGTGCAAGAGGGGCTTTGTGTGCATATGCCGCGTGGGGCTTGTGAGGCTTGTCGCCGTGAGGCAGAAGACATTGTGCACGGGGCTGGCAGTGCAGATGTGAGAGTGATTGGGGGGTAGGGGCAAGAGGGGTTTGTTGTTTGATTGAATGTAGTGTCTGCGTAGCTTTTTGGGGTATTTTTTACGTAGAGCCCACGGTGACGAGATCTCTACGTATAAAAATACTCATAACGAATAACGCGGTTAACATAGCCCTCTTTCAAGCGAAACTTTTATTCAAAGAAATACCCCAAAGCACCGCGCTAACAAATTTACGTTATTAGGGTGAAATTTAAATGCAATAAGCTCCCCCGTAAAACAAAAAATCCCCCTCGCAAATACACTTGGCAAAGCAAGGTTAAGCGTGTATTGTGCTATTTTATACTTGGGGAGTGCTCTATGGATAGATTGCCTTGGCCTGATTATTTCATGCGTATAGCCTTTATGGTGGCAGAGCGCAGTACGTGTTTACGCCGTAAAGTGGGCGCCATAGCCGTTAAAGATAATCATATTCTTGCCACAGGCTACAATGGCGCTCCGGCAGGTTTAGAGCACTGTTTACAAATAGGCTGTTTGCGCCAGCAATTGCAAATTCCCTCTGGGGAGCGTCACGAAATGTGCCGCGCCATTCATGCTGAGCAAAATATTATTGTGCAAGCTGCCATACATGGCACGCCACTGGCTGGCGCTGATATATATTGTACCACATTTCCTTGCGGTATTTGTACGAAATTGCTTATAAATTGTGGTGTAAAAAGTATTTCATATGTGGATTATTATCCCGATGACTTGGCCTTACAAATGTTGAATGAAGCAGGCATTACCCATAAACAGGTAAAGGCCGTGCAGGAGTAAATTTTATGGATCAACGTGCCTTTGCCTTGCATATGCGCCATGCCGCTGCTTTGGCTCAAAAAGGGCGTGCCCTCGTCTATCCTAACCCTTGTGTGGGGGCGGTGCTGGTGCGCGACGGACATATTGTAGCTGAGGGCTGGCATAAAGTTTGCGGTGGTCCCCATGCAGAGGTGGAATGCTTAAACGATGCCAAGGCTAAAAATATTGATCCTAGTCAATGCACTCTTGTGGTCACCTTAGAGCCTTGTAATCATCATGGCAAAACCCCGCCTTGCACTGCTGCTATTTTAGAAGCAGGTATTAAGCATGTGGTTATTGGCCTGCGCGATCCTAATCCCATTGCTGCTGGCGGTGTAGAGCATTTGCGCGCGCAAGGGGTGCAGGTTGATGAGGGCGTTGAAGTAGATTTATGCCGTGATGTGCTCGCAGATTTTTTGTGCTGGCAAGAAAAAAAGCGCCCCTACGTGCTTTTAAAGCTAGCATCTACTCTTGATGGACGCATTGCCACACGTACGGGGCAGTCGCAATGGGTTAGCGGTGAAGATTCGCGCCATAGGGTGCAAATCATGCGTAAAAATATTGCACGTGTGGGCGGCGCCATTATGATAGGCGGCGGTACCTTTCGTGAAGATAATCCGCGCCTTACCGTGCGTTACCCAGAGGGGGAAGATGGCCCGCAACCACTGGCCTGCATTGTTACTTCGCGCTTGCCCGTAGTTAATCTTGAAAATACCATTTTGCAAACGCGCCCTAAAGATGCCCTGTTCTTTTCTACCCCAGCTGGTGCGGCTTCGCCCACAGCGCGAACCTTGGTAGAAATGGGGGCTAGGGTATGGTCTGAAGCGCCGCAAAGTGGTGCCATACGTTTGCCGCAATTAGATATTTTACTGGGGCGTTTATTTTCTGAATTGCAATGCCCCTATGTGCTTTGCGAAGGTGGCGGTAAATTAGCTTTAAGCTTGCTCGAGCTTGGCCTTGTGGATGAATTTCATTTACACTTAGCGCCGCGCATTTTGGGTGATAATGAAGCCAGACCGCTTTTTGATGGTAAAAGCCCCATGAATATGTCCGAAGCCCTTTCTTTACGCATTAGCGATTATGAAATGCATGGCGAAGACATCCATATAGTATTGAGACCTAAATAATGTTTACAGGACTAATTCAAGGACAAGGCACCGTACTTACTGTGCAGCCCCAAGGCGGCGATACGCGTTTATTGTTGCGTACGCATTTTGCTTTAGATTCGCTAGAACTTGGTGAATCCATTGCTGTTAATGGGGTATGCCTTACGGTAGAAAGCGGTGATAGCCATTCATTTTCTGCCTTTGTTTCTGCTGAATCTTTACAACATACCAATATAGGCTTATTGCAGCAGGGCACTTTAGTAAATCTAGAGCGCGCTTTAGCTGTGGGGCAGCGTCTTGGCGGGCATATGGTGAGCGGGCATGTGGATTGTGTTGCCACAGTGCTTAGCATTACGCCTGCAGGGCAATCGCGCTGTATTCGTTTGCAATTTCCCGCTAAATACAGTCCAGAAATTATTTCTAAAGGTTCTGTAACCTTGGACGGCATAAGCCTTACGGTCAATGCTTGCGGGGCGGATTTTTTAGAGGTGAATGTTATTCCCGAAACGTGGTCGGTGACCACGGTGGGGGCATGGAAAACTGGCTCTAAGGTGAATTTAGAAACTGATATTATAGGCAAATATGTGCGCCATATGCTAAGCCCTTACCAGGCACAGCTTGCACAAAAAAGCCCCAGTGAAAGTGCCGTAACAGAAAATTTACTAAAACAACATGGATTTTTATAAATCGTTATTATTGTAAGGAAATAAAGCTATGCCATTGTGTACCATTGAAGAGGCCATTGAGGAAATTCGCCAAGGAAAAATGATTATCTTGGTGGATGATGAAGACCGTGAAAATGAAGGGGACTTAACCATTGCCGCTGAGCATGTGACCCCAGAAATCATCAACTTTATGGCAAAATACGGGCGCGGGCTTATTTGCTTGCCCCTAAGTGCTGAACGCTGCGATTATATGGAATTAGGTCTTATGACCCAGCGTAATGGTTCGCAATTTGGTACCAATTTTACCGTGTCCATTGAGGCGCGTACTGGCGTAACTACAGGTATTTCTGCCGCTGATAGAGCCACCACCATTTTGACTGCTGTGGCCGACGACGCTCGCCCCGAAGATATTGTGACCCCAGGGCATATTTTCCCCTTGCGCGCTCGTCCTGGTGGCGTATTGGTACGCGCCGGACAAACAGAAGGCTCTGTAGATCTTTCCGTACTTGCCGGCTGCAAAGATGCGGCGGTTATTTGCGAAATTATGAATGATGATGGCGAAATGATGCGTCTGCCAGAATTAGAAGTGTTTGCTGCAGAGCATAATTTAAAAATCGCCGCAGTAAAAGATCTTATTCGCTATCGCATGCGCCGCGGGCAAGTGTCTGTACGCCGTGTGGCTGAGGCGCAATTACCTACCATTTACGGCAATTTCTCCATCATAGCCTATGAAAATGATGTGGATAGCAGTGAGCATGTAGCCATAGTTAAAGGCGATCTTTCCGGCACAGATCCGGTGCTTGTGCGTGTGCACAGCGAATGCCTTACCGGCGATGCGCTAGGTTCCATACGTTGCGATTGCCGCGGGCAATTAGGTGCGGCCTTGGCGCAAATTGAAAAAGAAGGGCGCGGGGCAGTACGGTATATGCGTCAAGAGGGGCGTGGCATTGGCCTTGCCAATAAAATTCGCGCTTATGCCCTGCAAGATCAAGGGCTTGATACCGTAGAAGCCAATGAAAAATTAGGCTTTGCGCCAGATTTACGCGACTATGGCACCGGCGCGCAGATGCTGGTAGATCTTGGCATTAGCAAAATGCGCATGATGACCAATAATCCCAAAAAGATTGTGGGGCTTGAGGGCTACGGCATTGAAATAGTTGAGCGCGTGCCCATTGAAACCAAGGCTTGCGAATGCAATAGCACCTATTTGCATACCAAGAAAGATAAGATGGGGCACTTATTTACACAGCTTTGTGATGATTGCGCTGATAAAGTAGCGAAGTAAGATTTGTAAATTATTTTTGTTTTTAATTTACTGGGGGGGGGCCCATGGTATATAAAAAAATGAACCCCCACCCCCCCCCCCCCAA
>CAYJND010000069.1:0-304 GCA_964371565.1 uncultured Desulfovibrionaceae bacterium | reverse complement strand
TTTTTAATTTACTGGGGGAAACCTTTTCTCAAGAAAAGGTTTCCCCCCAGACCCCCCTTCCAAAAAACTTTCATAGGCGATAGAGATTTATCTCATATGAAATTCACGGCGCCATGAAATAAAGGGGGAATAAAACAAAAAATAAACTCTTATTAAATTTTCCATGCGGCTACAATGTTCATTAAAGGTGTATTGTCGCCGCCAAGAAAGTTTTTTGGAAAAGGGATGGGGGGTTTTCCCTTCCCCCAAGAAATCATCAAAAAAATAAAAATCATATAAAATAAAATTTCGGAGGAATATATGT
>CAYJND010000068.1:0-10566 GCA_964371565.1 uncultured Desulfovibrionaceae bacterium | reverse complement strand
GAACCTTTTGTTCACAAAAGGTTTTCCCCCAGTGACTTTTCCAGCAACCTTAGGGGTGTGAAAACGCCCCTTTTTTTATGCCATGTGAAGCATCCCTCTAGACAGATTTTTTTTTTCTTTTTATACTTTTCCATCTTATTTTAATGGGGGCGGTATGCACTTTGATCCTTACTATTATCCTTATGCTTCGCGGCGAAATGTTGTGTTTGGTTCACGCGCCATGGTGGCTACTTCACAGCCATTGGCAGCGCAGGCCGGTTTACGTATTTTAGAACAAGGCGGTAATGCTGTGGATGCCGCTGTGGCTACGGCAGCGTGTTTAACGGTGGTGGAGCCAACAGGTAATGGCATTGGTGGCGATGCTTTTGCCTTGGTATGGATGAAAGAAGAGCTTTTTGGCTTAAACTCCAGCGGACGAGCCCCGCATTTACTTTCTCATAATATTGTGAAAAAAGCCGGTTATGAAGCTATGCCCTTTGATGGTCTTATACCCATTACTGTTCCCGGTGCTCCCAGTGCCTGGGCAGCATTAAATACACGTTTTGGTAAACTATCTTTAAAGCAATGCTTGAAGCCTGCCATAGATTATGCGGAAAAAGGGTTTGCGGTGGCGCCCATAACGGCAGATTTATGGAAAAAAGCCCATAGTCACTATAGCAAAGCAGCCCAAAAATATACTGCTTTGCGCCACTGGGAAAGCACTTTTACATGTCATGGAAAAAGCCCTCATGCAGGATCCCTTTGGGCTATGCCAGAGCAAGCGCAAACCTTGCAAGAAATAGCTGAAACTCAAGCAAAATCTTTTTATAATGGCGCCCTTGCACAAAAAATGGATGCTTTTATGCAACAAGAAGGTGGCTATTTGCGTGGCGAAGATTTGGCTGATTTTGCACCGCAATGGGTAGATCCTATTAAAGTAGCGTATCGTGGCTATAATGTATGGGAGCTCCCCCCTAATGGGCATGGCATTATATCTCTTATGGCTTTGCAAACATTAAATAACTTTGATATGTCTCATGCTGATAGCCCTGAAACTATGCATAAGCTTATTGAAGCGGTAAAGCTGGCTTTTGCCGATGGTCTTGCCCATATTGCTGATCCTGCGCATATGCGGGTGCGTGTTGAAGCTTTGCTACATAAAGACTTTGCCGCGCAGCGCGCGTCTTGTATTGGCAATACAGCCCTTGAGCCCAGCCCCATGCAGCCGCCCAAGGGCGGGACGGTATACCTTGCCACTGCCGATGCAGATGGCAATATGGTGTCGTATATTCAAAGCAATTACACGGGCTTTGGCTCAGGTGTGGTGGTGCCTGGCACAGGCATAGCGCTGCAAAATCGCGGGGCTTGCTTTAGTATGGATGAAAGTCACCCCAATGTTGTAGCTGGGGGTAAACTGCCCTATCATACTATTATCCCAGGCTTTATAACACCTATAGAGAAAAATACTACCGCCTGCTCTACTTCTTCAGAATGTAGCCAGTTTGGCCCATTTGGCCCATTCGGAATGATGGGCGGCTTCATTCAGCCCCAAGGTCACGTCATGCTCGCGCACCGCATGATAGATCAACACCTAAACCCTCAAGCAGCCCTCGATGCTCCGCGCTTTCGCTGGACACAAGGACGCACCGTAGAAGTAGAAGCTAGCTTTCCCCCATCTCTTGCCGAAGCATTACAGCGTAAAGGCCATGATATTCGCTATGGTACTGTGCAAGATAGAGATTTTGGGCGTGGACAATGTATTTGGCAAAAAGCCCCAACTTCACCTGAACAATGCCCTATTTTTATGGGTGGTACAGAGCCTCGCACCGATGGGCAAGTGGCAGCACTCTAATATAGTGTTTTAATTTCTGTATCTTAAATAACGGCAGAAAGTTCCTCATTGAGGCTGAACTTTCTGCCGTATGCATGAAGGTCTATCTTTTAATATGCTAATATTATAAAATATTTTGTTTTGGAACAATCTTTGTATAGCATTTAGCACAAGGAGTGTTTACCATGCAAATTATGCCCACCACATCCAAGAGTCTTTTATCTCTTACCGATACCTATTTTCTTGGGGCGGATTTTTCTGGTTCTGCCGGCGATAGCTTTGCCGAAGCTTTGGCGCATCAGCAAGATGCTCGTAATGCTGTGGCTAACGGTGAAAGTCATTCGGTGGAAGTGGCACTAGAAACTGCTGAGGTAACGCCTTTAGCACAAGCTCCTTACAATTTAAGCTCCACAGATAATGGTGTCACCTACACCGCCGATGAAGTTTTCTTTACCCAACAAGAGTTAGAAGAGCTTGAAAGCGATCTACTCAAAGAAGGCGCCCCTGCCGAGAGTCTTGAAGAGCTTCGCAAGCTTGCCGAGCAACCCGGTGGTTCTTCCTTAGGGGAAGTTATGGCGGCTTTGCAAAATATGCGCGATTACCCCACCCTTTCTGAAGATGAGCGCAACACTCTAAAATCTCTTGCCAATAAGCTTGACCCTAGCGGTGATTTATATAGCGATATTCGCGGTTACTTAAATAATCGTAATGGCGAAGCAGCTTTAGATGCTCTCGTTACTGCCATGGATAATTTACAGGGCAATAGCGCCATGTTCACAGCAAAAGAGATGGGTGTTCTTGCTAAATCCATGGGGCTTTCTGATGAATCAACACAACAGCTTTTAAGTCAATTTGGTAACAAGACAAGTATTAACCTTACCAAAGAAGGGCTTTCTTCCTTTTTGACCCCTGCTAAAAGTGACTTTACGGTGGATGATGCCAGACAAGAAAAGTTAAAAGCCGCCTTAGAAAAGACCTTAGGGCCACTTTTGCAAGAAGCTCGTGATCGTATGGAGGCGGAAAAAAGCGCCTATGAGCTTTCTTCACGCAAGTCTGAGCACAAAAAAGTCTACATAGAAAAAACCGTCATGGAAACTGTGAATAGTAACCTTGAGGGTGCGCGTGGCTCACAAATGGAAGGCCAGCTTGAAAAGGCCATGACCAAAGGCGACGCCCTTGATGGTGCTAAAGATGTTATTAAGGATGTATCTTTAAAAGAAGATGCTCAAGCGCCTAAGGACGGTTTAGGTAAAGAACTTCTTGGCAAAGAGGCTTCCACTAAGGAACAAGGCCAAGAGTTTGCCCGTGATTTTACCGATGGTAAAAATGATCAGCGTCAAGACGCATGGGGGCAAGTGTTAGATAAGACTACCGTACGCACCGAAAGCGCCAGCGCTGCAGCCAGTGCTTCTAAAAATATTACCACTCCTGTCATTGGTATTGGCGGCGTGGCGGCTACTTCTGCCCAATTGGCACAAAATATGGCTAATACGCAGGCGCAAAAGGCACATTTAGCTACTCAAGCTGCTCAGCAAGTGGAGAGAGCTCTACTTACTGCCGCTAAAGATGGTACTAAGAGCCTTGAGTTGCAATTGCACCCTGCAGAGCTTGGCACCTTAAATATTACCCTTACAGCACGCAATGGCGAAGTGAGCGCCCTTATCCGTTCTGAGCGTTCAGAAACTGCAGAAGCGTTGCAAAAGCAAATGGATCTCATACGTTCTCAATTAGAAGAGCAAGGCGTAAAAGTAGATAAAATTGAAGTACGCCAAGGTGGACAGGAAAATTCTGCATCTTACGACAACTGGAATGACCAGCAGCAAAGTAAAGCACGTCAGGAAGAAAATGCCCAGAAAGAACTCATGGAGCGTTTACGCAACCTTGGAAAGGTTCGAAATGATAACACAAATATAAATGGAACAACTTTGGAACGCAATATGCAAGGTATGAGTAGTTCGGCAGGAAATGCCGCTCAATCATTGTATATCGTAGCCTAGTTTTTAGGCAAGGGAGTTCCATATGTCAGCAGTATCTAGCAGTAGCGCCATTAGCAGCGCCGTATCTTCCGAAATCGGGGGCAGCACCCTTGGTAAAGAAGATTTCATGCTCCTACTTGTGACGCAATTCCAATATCAAGATCCATTGAATCCCATGGAAGATAAGGAATTCATCGCTCAGTTGGCACAATTCTCCAGCCTTGAACAAATGATGAACATGAATGAGAGCATGACCTCTCTTACCGCCGCCACTGAAAGTCAGCAATTGGTTAACGCCACATCTTACATTGGTAAGAACGTAGACGTAACCGGCAATACCATCAGCAAGCAAACCAATGTCACCACAGGCGCTGAAACCATCTCTAAGATGCGTTATGCTATTGGTGAAAATATGTCTTCTGGTACCATTAACGTGGTAGACTCCAACGGTGTTGTGGTCAACACCATTGAACTGCCCGCTCAAAGCTCTGGTACTTATGAATTTGCTTGGGACGGTACCATTTATGGCGGCGCTAAAGCTTCTGACGGTATCTTTACCTTGTATCCAGAGTTTAAAAACGCCGATGGCGATACCATTATCAATTACGATGTGGTGGTAGACGGCCTGGTAACTGGCGTTATCAATGATGGCGGTATTGCGTATCTTTCACTTTCTGATGGTCGCACCACAGCCCTTTCCGGTGTGCGTCGTGTATCGCTTCCAGAAGAAAGTACAGTAACACCTACTCCGGAAACGGATGACGATGATACTGATCCTGATACTACGGAGCCCACGGATCCAGTAGATCCTACAGAGCCTACTGATCCAGCGGAACCCACCGATCCGGCAGATCCTGATGGTGGTAACAGTGGTTCAGGTACAACTCCTGATACAGGTGATACAACAACGCCGTAACAATGTTTTTTAGGTGGGAATGCACAGCAATTTCGGGACGCTGCACATTCCATAATTCAAGTATATGATTAGGTTAATTTGGAGGTAGATTATGGGTCTTTCATCAAGTATGTGGACTAGTGTATCCGGTTTGCTGGCACATGGCGAAAAAATGAACGTCATCAGTAACAACCTTGCCAACGTAAGTACCATTGGCTTTAAAAGCCAACGTATGGACTTTGAAGATTTTGTATATCAAGATAGCTTCAGCGGTGGCGGTTCCACGCAAATTGGTTTTGGCGTAGGCATTAACACCATCGTCACAGATTTTTCTCAAGGTTCTTTTGAATCCACCAATAATGCCACTGACCTTGCCATTTCTGGCGATGGTTTCTTTAAAGTGGTAAACCCAGATACAGGCGCAGATTTTTATACCCGCGCAGGCAACTTTAACTTCAATAACCAAGGCTACTTAACTTTGCCTTCCGGTGAAGTTTTACAAGGCTGGCCTGTGGATAATATTGATACTCCCCTGCCTGCCACAGGTGTTAACCCCCTAGTTTCTGAGCCTCAAGGCATTCAAACCGTAGGTAGCGCTCAAGACATCGTGTTAGACACATGGTCCATAGCGCCCAAAGCTACCACTAAAGTAGAATTTTCCGTAAACCTTACGGCAGAAGATGGTCTTGATAAGAGCACAGACGTTAACAATCCGCTTTTTGCCATGGCTGAAAGCTGGAATGGTAAGCATGCCATTGAAAACCCTGGTGACCCTGCCCTTTCTGACGATGCCTATGTATATCCTGCGCATATCGAAGTATATGACGAAGCCGGTAATGTGCATAACCTCACTTGCTATTTTGACCAAGTGCCCACAGAAAAGCTTGATGCCAATGGTAATAGAGTGGATGTTATTGAAGGTCTTCCTGAAGGCTATGAAGTGTATGAATACTTACTTACCATGGATCCGGAAGATGACGCTCGCTCCTTTGGCGGTACCTATGATTCTGATACAGGTGTTCTCACCGGTGCTACCAGCTTCCAAGAAACAGAAGCTGCTGGTATCCTCATGAAAGGCACCATGATTTTCGATGCATCTGGTAACTTAGTAAGCCAAACTTCCTACACCTATATGTCTAATGCAGATTTAGCAGCTGGTGAAATGCCCGGTGTTGGCGCTGTAGACCCAGATAAAATTTTAGAAGATGCTAAAGCTGCTGGCGAAGCTGCTGTGGCGGCCAACTTAGGCAACATTGAATTGGCGGCTGATGCAGCTGGTATGGCGGCCATAACGACTGCTACCAGAACTGCCGCTGAAGCTGCCGCTGCTAAAGCTGCTAAAGCTGCTGCTGAAATTGCAGTTCCTACTGTAATCACTGATGCTGAAGCAGCTTTAAATGCTGCCATAGCTGCTGCTGCTGCAGAAACGCCTCCAAGAGAGCTTACCGACGCTGAACAGCAAGCTGCTTATGATAACGGTTATGCTGCTTCTGTTGCTGCAAATCCAGCATATACCACTGCATATGACGGTAAATATGCTATAGAACTTGAGGATGAATTAAGGCAAAGTGCTGACTACCAAAAGGCTTATGATTCTACCTATCAAGTGCAATATGATGCTGCATATAACCCTGCTTTTAACAGCGTTTACTATGATGACCCCACAACTGCTGAAGTAACGGGTATTGAGGCCACCTATGGGCATCCTGATTCGGCTTTGTCTTGGCAGCCTACCCCAGTGTCTGATTCCGGCTACCCTGTATTTACGGCAAACTTTTCCGGTCACCCCATGGGTAACTCCATTAGTCAGTCCAAGCAAGAAGATGACCCAACCAAGTCAAAAGAAGCTGAAGATATTCTCATTGAATTTGACCTTGGTTTACAATCTGAAAGCCCCACAAGCCCTTGGGCCATGGGCGGCATCGTAGGCTCAAGCCCTAGCTCTACAACTTCTATGGCAGATGTGATGTTGGCTTCCGCCGGCGGTACAGCTACCACCATTAGCTACGGTGACTTAGCTACCTTGGTGCCTGCAGAGCGCGCCAGTGGTGCCTCCACCAATAGAGGTGATTCTTCTAGCATCGCTTTCAGCTCGCAAGATGGTTATGGTTCCGGTAATTTGTCCAATGCCCGTATCGACGCCAATGGAGTACTCTACGGCATTTACAATAACGGCATCGAAATGCCCCTTTACCAAATTGCCATGTACGACTTTGTAAATCCTCAAGGTCTGTACCGTGAGGGCGGTAACCTGTACTCTGAAACTGCCGAATCCGGTAGCATTCAGCAAGCTCAAGCTGGTATTGCCGGCATGGGTACCATCAATGCCTATAATATCGAACAGTCCAACGTGGATATGTCGGTAGAATTTGTGCAGATGATTGTAACCCAGCGCGGCTTCCAAGGTAACTCTAAGGGTATCACCACCGTAGATACCATGCTGGAACAAGTTATTAACATGAAGCGCTAATAACGCTTAGCATATAGAATTTATCTCCAAACCCTTGTGGCGACTGCTCCCCGAAAAGCAGTCGCCATATTTTTTATAAAATGAAAAAAGTATTCATTTTTATTGCGACTTGTTGTTTTTTTCTGAGTAAAAAACTAAGTTTTATCTATCTATAGTGTTTTACTGTGTATTATATAAAAAAAATACTTCTAAAAGTACTTGCCAAAGTTTTTTTTTAGTATTACTTCTTTTTTGTGCCTTATGTTTAGATTTTTTTTAGATTTTTTGGTGAACTTTTTTTTGCAAAGATTAGGTAGCTTATGTCTTTTGAAACAGTGCATTCCTCGCCCCCCCCTGCACTAGCCTTGGCCTTGTTGGAGAATTCTCCGCAATGCATTTCTTGTTGGACAGAAAATCTTGATAATTTATACTGCAATCAAGCTCAGTTAGAGTTTTTAGGCCTTGATAGCGTTGAGATCTTTAAAAAACAGTATAAAAAAATCTATCCAAAACGTCAGCCCAACGGAAAATTTTCTGTAGACATATTACGCGATGTAGCACGCTTAGCCCTTGTGGAAGGGCAAGGTAAGTGCACTTTTGTTTTTTGCAAACCTACCGGCGAAGAGCTTCTTGCTAATATTCAATTCACACACTTCACTCAAGATAATAAGGGCTATTTGCTTTGCCATTTAACACCAATACAATGGGTTAAAACAGACTCTGCACATGAAGATGACGCAAGTGATACCTTGGCGCGTCAAATTATGAATACATCTTTACTGGGGTCAACCTTATGGAATGAAGACCTACAGCTTATGGACTGCACCAATAAACGCCTAGAGCTTGTTGGGGTAAGTAAAGAAGAATTTTTATCTACATTTTTTTCTTTTTGTCCAAAATTTCAGCCAGATGGAAATTGCTCACGTAAAACCCTACTTGACCATTTACAAAAAGCTCTTGATGAAGGGTATTGCTCATTTAATTGGACCTATGTGGACCGCGATGATAATACTTTTTATCTAAACATTACCGTGGTGTGTTTGCTTTTGCATGGCAAGAAATATCTTTTGTCCTATGCTTCAGAGAAAAATTCCCTTGAATTACCAGTGTATGACGTCATAAGTAATTATGATCGCATGCAGTTATTGCTTAAACATTTACCCATTGGTGTAGACCTGTGGAATAAAAACTTTGAGCTTTTTGATTGCAATGAAGCCACCTTACATCTTTTTGGTGCCACCAGCAAAGAAGATTATATTAAAAATTTCAAAAACTTTACTCCTGAATTCCAGCCTTGTGGCACTTCTTCGGCTGAGCTTATTCACAAGCATTTAAATGACGTTTTTGAACAGGGACACACGAGCTTTGAATGGATGCACGTAAGTGCTGATGGGCAAGATTTACCTGTAAAAATCAACATCATTCGCACCAAAAATGGTCAAGAAGATATAGCGGTCGTTTACTACAAAGATTTACGTGAAGTGAAATCTTCTATGCGTGAGGTGGAACAGAGTCTTGAAGATATCAATACCATTTTAGATAATGCTCCGTATGCCATTAATATTTGGAGCAAAGACTTTGCACCCATTGATTGCAACTTAGCTACTCTTTCTCTATATGGTTTTGATACCAAAGAGGATTATCTGCAAAATTTCCATAGGGTTATACCTGAAAAACAAAAAGATGGGCGCATTATGGCAGAAGTTTTTGTCAAGCGCTTTAGCGAGGCTTTTAACCAGGGCTATTCTTATGATGAGGGTGAGCTTATCAATATTAAAACTGGGAAGCAATTCCCCGTGGAGATAACCCTTAAAAAACAAATGATTCATGGTGAAGAAAGAGTTATATCGTATCTGAACGATGTAAGTGTACTTAAAGCCATGCTGGCAGAAATTGCCTCAAGCCATGAGGCATTATGTGTGGCGCGCGATGCAGCAGAAAAAAGTTCTCGTGTAAAAGGTGAATTTTTGGCCAACATGAGCCATGAAATTCGCACCCCCATGAATGGTATTTTAGGGCTCTTGCATTTACTTATACGCACAAAGCTCGGAGAACAGCAAAAATCCTATGTGGATAAAATTCTTTTCTCGGCTGAAAGCCTTTTGAGAATCATCAATGATATCCTAGACTTCTCTAAGATTGAGGCCGGAAAACTCGAGATGGAGCATGTCTCTTTCTCATTAGCTGATTTGCAAGATGAATTGCGCACCCTCTTTGCACCTAAATTTATTGAGAAAAATATTCAAGGCGAAATTTTTTCAGAAAATGTACTAGATACTAAGCTTTTGGGTGACCCCTTACGTCTGAAGCAGGTCTTTTTAAATCTTATAGGCAATGCCATTAAATTTACTCAAAATGGACGTATTGCAGTATATATTGATAATATTAGCTTTGAGGGCATAGGCAAAATTTGCTACTACTTCACCGTAGAAGATACTGGTATTGGTCTTTCAGAAGAACAATGCTCACGTCTTTTCAGCGCCTTTACTCAAGCTGATACCTCCACCACCAGAAAATACGGCGGCACTGGGCTTGGTCTTGTTATTTCTAAGCGTATTGTAGAAATGATGGGTGGTCGCATTTGGGTTGAAAGCGAAGAAGGCAAAGGCTCACGTTTCCGCTTTAGTGCTGTTTTTGATCTTGATGTAAATGAAGAAATCTCTGATAAACGCGTACTAGATTTAGATAGTTTTCAGCCAAAGTATTCATCTACAGGGCATATACTCTTAGTAGAAGATAATGAAATAAATCAACTTATCGCTGCTGAACTTATTACATCCCAAGGGCATACTGTAGACATTGCCAATAATGGTCAAGAAGCCATTGATATGATTAATACAAATCATTATGACATTGTCTTTATGGATATTCAAATGCCCGTTATGGATGGTCTTACCGCCACACGTACCATTCGTGCCATGGAACGTTTTGCTAAACTACCCATTATCGCCATGTCGGCACATGCCATGACGGGAGATAGAGAAATTAGCCTAAGCCATGGTATGAATGATCACTTAACTAAGCCTATCGCGCCTGATTTACTCTATGCCACAATTGATGCTTGGCTGAGCGCTGGTCGAGTGCGCACTTCTTAGTGTAAATAAAATCTCACCTAAAATGTCTACTTGCAAAAAATCGCTTTGGCGCTTACAAGCGTAAGACAAAATTAAAATATCTTTTGGAGTTCATATATGTCTTTAAGTATTGGAATTGTAGGATTGCCCAATGTGGGAAAATCCACGCTCTTTAATGCCCTCACCAAAGCTCAAAATGCGCAGGCCGCCAACTACCCTTTTTGTACCATTGAGCCTAATAAGGCCACCGTTGCTGTGCCTGATAAACGCCTTGCAGTATTAACAGAACTTGCCAATCCGCAAAAAACTCTTCACGCCAATGTTGATTTTATTGATATAGCTGGTCTGGTACGCGGCGCAAG
>CAYJND010000067.1:0-10628 GCA_964371565.1 uncultured Desulfovibrionaceae bacterium | reverse complement strand
CGGGGCCGCCGGAAGTAAATTCCGGCTTATTTTACGCGGCGGCAAGCCATGCCAAAGGCATGTCTTGAGTAGTCGACATCTGAAAAAAGCATTTCTTATGTCTAAACATTGCCAGAAAACGTATTCCATACGTTTATTTCTGGCAATGTTTATTACGTTATTTGATTTATAAGTTTTATTTTTACTGACAGTTAAGTTGTTTTTCAGTGTCGACTAAGTAATCGCTGTAAAACAGGCACAGATTCTTCAATGCCTTGCCAGCGAAAAATCTCTATCATATGTGTTACCTGTGCAGGTAAAAGGGGCACAAGCTTATGCACAAGGTCATATTCTCTTGCCGTAAAGCGCGTTAAAGGCAAATGTTCATCACGTTTACCCGGCGCAGACCAATGCACTAACTGCACCCTACGCAACAAATCCGGCCTTTGCAAGACGCCTTCTTGACCAAAACCAAGCATATGCCCCACATCAAGGCAAATACCATAGCCGCCTTTAGGCCAGCGTGCACTCTTTGGGGCAAAAAGCTCTGGGTCAAAGTTTTGCAAATCCCCTTGGTCTATATTTTCTAACAATACAGGCAGCGAGCTTTCTTTTTGCCACACCTCTAAAAAATCTTGCAAAAGCTCTGGCACGCGCGCACTTTCTAAGGCTTCACCACTGCGTGCCACGGGGGGATGTAAAACTCCAAACCGCGGGCGTAAAAAAGCCGCTTTTGCCGCCACAGCCAAGGCCATATGCGCAGCCTTTGCTCCCCCTTTTGCGCCGCTGTGCCAAGGTAAATCTACGGGTAAATGCATATGCCAGCATAAGGGCAAGGCGCGTAGTGAAGCTGGAAGCTCTGCCTCGCCATACTTAAGACAAGATTTCGCTTCAAAAAAACATAAGCCGACTTCTTGCACTTTATGCGCCAAAAATTCGGCATTTTCTGCCACATGTGCAGGTATGACGCAAGAAGGCGCCGCAAAAGGAAGCACTTGAGCCATAAACTTTCTCCCGTGCCCCATATCCATGTTATAAACACATGAATAGCGGCTAACATATGTACTTTAATACAATTTTACAGGCGGACTGCCCTGAATAAGCATATACATGCCACGCAGCATGCGATATACAAACCATAAAATGACCATGCCACCCACACAAACATAAGCTAAAGCGTATTGCACTGCCTTACGTAATGTAGGATCAGCCCATAGTTGCTCAAAACTTTGTATGTGCGATGTATCTGGCAAATTTAAAAAAGGGCCACCTGCTAACTGCAAAGCCGTGAAAAACACCGCCGCAAAAAGCAATCCACCTACCCAGAGACTGCGAAAAATCCATGTGCAATGCTGTATAACAAAAGGCGCCCCCTCTTTGTGTGCCACCGAGCGCGAAATAAGCGCTCCCACAGCTGCCAAGAAAAAACTTATCCCCGTTACAAGAGTCATAAGTCCGCAAGCATAATATAACAATAAAGTACTATTAGAGGTTAAAACAGATTTTCCCCCTTGCCCTCTATTCATATATTTTATCCTTTTTTATAGTAATTTTTTTTATCTTCATTTCAGAAATAATAAGGCCTGTCAGAGTAAGCCCCGTACCAAGCATGGCAAGATAAGTAATATTTTCTTGCAAAATAAAGGCCGCGGCAAAAACAGCCACCACAGGTACAAGATAAATATAGGCAGAAGCCTTAACTGCACCTAACACTTTTACTGACCAGCTCCACGTAGCAAAGCACAGAGAGGAAGCAATAACAGCCAGAAATAGAAAATTAAAAACATTAATGGGGCGTAAAAATACCTGCATATCAAAATGCACCCCTTGCCAAAACACTACGGGCAGCATAAAGAGCACCCCATAAAAAAAGACCCGCCGCGTGCATAAGGCCATACTATAACGCAGCTCACCAATCATACGCATAAAAATAGAATAAAATGCCCAGGTCAGCGCCGCCCCTGCCGCTAAAATATCCCCCAAGGGGTTCAGTTCTAAACGTACGGCGCCGTTAAAAATAATAAGGCCAATACCGCTCATGGCCACCACAAAGCCCACAAAAAATGTCCAAGAAAGTTGCTCCTTACCATAGCCGCGCAAAAACACTTGTGCCAACAAGGCTGTGCAAAAAGGCGCAATGGCTACAATAATACCCACATTGGAGGCTAAAGTATAATTAAGAGCTATATTTTCTAATAAAAAATATAAGGTCACCCCACTTAAACCCGCCGCCATAAAGAGACGTTCTTCCTTAAAAGATTTTATGGGCAACATGCGCGGATAACACAGCACCAGCGTTACATAGCCCAGCACAAAGCGAAAAAACAGAACCTCTAGCGGACTGTAATCGGTAAGCAGCACCTTGGTAGAGACAAAGGTTAAACCCCATACCGCCACGGTACCTAAGGCCACCAAATGCCCACGCACTTCTAAACTTAAAGCCATATTTTTCCTTTAAAGCCTGTGCTTGTGAGGCGCATTGGCAAGTTAAGCGGGTGTAATATGCGCATTGTCCACAATAAATCTGGCACTTTGCGCATGGTTTTTTTGCAACATATCCGCCATATGCGGATGACAAGTAAAGAATAAAACTTGATGACGCTTACCACTTTGGCTCAAATCCAAAAGCGCCGCAGCGGTGCGTTCTGCCCTTTCTGGGTCAAAGTTTACCAGTACATCATCCATAATTACGGGCAAAGCGCTGGCATGGGCGGCATGGTTACGAATATAGGCCAGGCGTAAGGCAAGGTATAATTGCTCTTGCGCGCCACGACTTAACACCATGGGCGATACAGGTTCGCCATAGGGAGAAATAACCTGCAAAGAGCTGTCTTCTAGCGAAGCCGTAAGTCCTTTCCACGTATCATTGGTAATTTTTGCAAAAATATCTGAAGCCATGCGAATAACTTGCGGCTGTCGCTCTTTTTCAAAACGCTGTTTAGCCTGCAAAAGCATTTGCCTTGCCACAGCATATTGCGCCCATTGTTGCCCCGCCTCTTGTATGCTTTCTTGAATTTGTCCCTCTTCTTGGCGCAACTTAGCCATGGCATCTGTATGCTCAAGACCGTGCAAAGTGGCGCTTACGCCGGCAAGCTCATGCATTTTTTCTTGTTCTTCGCTCATAAGCTGTTGCAATTGAGCTTCTTGTTCGCGCAAAAAAGCTTCGCATTCATGTTGCTCACGCTGAGCAAAAGAAGCTAAAAACTCTTCTAAATCTTTATCTCCGGCGGCTAAGCGCAAAGCATCTTCAAGGTCATCACGGCGGCGCTGCAGCTCAAGCCCCTGCGCGCGCACATGGGCTAAGCGGAAGAACTCTTCTGTATTTTCCGTTTGAGCCAAGCGCAATAAGTGTTTAATGGTAGCTTCAGCATCCAGCAAAGCTTTTGCCGCTTCATTAAGCTCTTCTGCTTGGGCGCTTACTTGCTCTTGCAATTGCTCTTGGGCTTGCAAAGCTTCATGGCTGGTTTGCATATCAAGCATCACAATATCTAAAGCTTTTAGCCAATCTTCTTGATACGGTATCTTTTGCCCGCTGCTTTGCACCAGCATTTCAGCCGGTAAAGGACGCCCTACAGACTCTAAGACTTCGCGCAAAGGTTGCACAAGGCTTTGGCACTCGCGTTCCATACGCTCATGTTCTTCGTGCAAACGTTGCAACTCAGCTTCGCAGGCAAGGCATTTTTCCATGCATTCCATAACGGTACGTAGCATACGCGGGCTTATTTCCATATCAATACCCATGCCTACAAGGCTTTCTTTCCACGCTACCAAAGAGCCTTGCAACTCTTTTTCACTTTTTTGCAAGGTTTCTGACATCTCTGCTTGGTTTTTTTCTGCCATTTCTAAGCTATATTCACAGTTTTGCACGGCTGTAGTTGCTTTTAAGCGCTGTTCAAGCGCCTCATCAGCTTCACGGCACGCATGTAAAACTGTTTGCACGGCAGCAAAAACTTTTTCCCATGGGGGCAAAGTTACAGCGCCCTCTTCTGGCGCCATATCTTGATTAGGCATATCTTGGGTAGATATGTCTTGATCAGACATATTTGAGAATTGCTCGAAAGACAGATTTTGCACAGTGTCTGGCGCCAAATGTAAGGAGTCTGGAGTAAAACGCAAAGCATCTTGCACAGCAGGTATGGCACAGAGTTTTTGCACATGTTCCTGCACACTCTTGTGCAATTGCGCAACCTCTTGCTCCAAACTTTGCGCCGAAGCCTGCGCCACTAAAGCCGCCTCTACTCGGGCAAAGAATGCTGCCCCTGCATCAGGTGAGGGGATGGTTTCCACATAATGCGCACGTAAGCAATCATGCCACTGCATAAGTGCGCGTTGTTCTTGTTGCTGAGCACTCATTAGCTCTTGGCGGCGCCCTTTAACGCGTTCTGCGGCATCATCATATTCAGCTTGTAATTGCTCTAAGTCTAGCTGCATGCGCTCATCGGTGGCGCATTTTTCTCTTTCACGCTCAAGCAAGATTTCAACAGCGTCTAAGGTAATGGGGTCAGGGGCGGTAACTTCTGCCAGCACGCATTGCTCTTGAATTTGCCCCTCGGTATGCGTCAAGCCAAGGCGCATACTGGTAACGCGATTTTGCAAAATATTCATTTCTTCTACAAAACGCTTACGCTCTGCCCCTGAACGCGGTAAACCACCAGCTAAAAAGGCTGCACCTGCCAGCACCACTAAATATGCCGACCATTGCGATAAAGGCAAAATTAACCGCGGCGTAATTTCTAGCGTGTGCATTTGAAAAAAGATAGGCAATGCAAGGCCTGTAAGACCACAAGCAATAATCAGCGAGCCCATAAGCATAAGAAAAATACTTTTCACAGGCTCCGGAGCTATGGCATCTTGCATGCGCTGTTCTAACTCAGCCAAACGGTCTTTTTCTAAGCAATGATTGCTATGCATTTGACGTAAAGCACGAATGGCCGTGGCGCGCACATCAATATGCTGACGTGAAGTGACTATATTTTTACGCAAATGCTGGCGCATGCGCTCCACACGACCGCGAGCATTTTCTTCATTTTCTTGAGCCTGTGCAACTAGGCTTTCTATCTCGTGCGTAACCTTACGTGCCTCTTGCACTTTAGCAGCTAAAGCTAAGGCATTTTCTTGCGTATCGCGCAAAGCTTCTAACTTTGGCAAGGCCTCACTTACGGCCTGAGTGCCGCCTATAAGCCCGCGCACTGCCAAGGGGGCAATACTGCGCGTAAAAGTTTTTTGCGCTATAAGTAGGCTTTGCTCTTTTTCGCTCAGGCTTGCCAGGCTACTTTCCACGAAATTCACCCCGTGGCGCATGGCTTCGCGCACTTCATCATTGACCAAAGCCTCAGGTACAGGCAAATGCTCCACATTACTTTGCGCTAGCTCTAAAGCATGGCGCGCTGCCAATACGCTGGCATTGGCCTTTTTTACATGGGTGGTATTGGTCACATGGGCTTGTTCTGTGCTTTGAATATGCCCAGCTAAATTTTCTAATTCGCTGCGCGCCACTAAGGAACGGTTAGTGGCATGAATACGCTCGCAAGACCAATCGGGGCCCAATTCTGCCAAGGTATGGGCAAGCTGTTGCTCTGCCCTATGAATTTGCGCCCTATGCGGCATAAGCCCTTCTTGCGCTTTGCGAAAAGAGGCTTTTTGCTCATACAAAGATTGCACAAGGGCTCGTTTACCCAGCAAAAGTTCATTGACAACCAAGGCATCGCGCCGCGCTTCTAACTTTTGATAACGCTCTTTTTGTGTGGCTTCACGGCGTGCGGCATCTTGCAATAATACCTGCGCTCTTTCTAAACGCCCGGCGCCATCTTCTGGAAAAGAATCCACCACAGGCTCTAGACGCGCCAAGGCATTTTCTATACTGCGCCACTCATCCCACTGCTTCCATACGCCCAATTGGCGCTCTGCTTGACGGCGCTGTGCTTCGCACTGAGCTTTTTGCACTCGTACAGCCTCAAGGCCTTCTTCTAATGTTTTTTTGGTCAAGGTAAGACCATCGTATTGCGCACATTGACGTTTTAATTCAGTCAATTCTTTTTGCACACGATCTAATTGCTTTAAGGCATCATTGATAAAGGGCGTAGAACCTTTTACCTTGAAAAGCTTTTCCATGTGGCTTTCTAACTCTTTAAGCACAGCCCCCGGCGAGCGAAGCCCCGTACCAAAGCTTGCGCCGTACAGAGCATGGCGAACGCCTTCGTCTTTTAGGCTTTCAAAAACTTGTAATTCACTTAAAGAAAAACCAAAAACATTACGGTATACATCGCGGGTAACGCCGGCAAGCAAGCCATCAAGTACCGCCCCATCTAAAACATTGCCGCTCTCATCGCTAAGCACCACCGTGTCGCGCCCTTTATCGGGGCGACGCGTCACATGCACAAGGCCGCGATCTTGCATGAAAAGCTCTAAAGTGCCACCAGCTTGCCCCACACGTCCGGCGCTGATTTGCGCAAAGTTGCGCCCCTGAGCTTCTTTACTACGCGCGGGGGGGTACCCCGTAAGCATGGTGCGTAAAAACTCTACGCACGTAGACTTACCGGCTTCGTTTTTTCCTAAAAAAACCGTGAGCCCTTCTGAAAGGCCTTGCACACTGAGCTGAGAAAAAACGCCAAAATTATCTATATGAAAAGATTGAATATGCATTATTTATTCTCCATAAGATCAGCACATAAACGTGCGGCGTCTTCCAACAAAGCACTCATATTTTCTTCTTGTGGCATGCAAAGCACAGCTTTAGCCCGCGTATGCCCAAAAAGAGGCGCTAAGGTGCTTTGCACAAAATCTTGTCCGTCTTTACTATCCACTTGCAATTGCAGCCCAAGGCGTAAGGTTTCCCCTAAAAGATCATCGCGTTTGCGCAGCTCATCCATGGCGAGCACAGGCACTGTTTCCACCACAATATCTTTTAGCCAAATAAGCGATTGCCCCACGCTTTGCTCGCAGGCAGCGCTTTGCAGGCGCTGGCACAAATGCTGACAAAAATCCTTATAGCGCAGTTCTGCATCCAGCAAAGTATGCCCTTTTAAGCAAATGCGCACCATAATAGCTTGATCTTGCACCGAAGCCCCAGCGCCTACGACTTCTAAAGCTTCTTGAATGCGCTCTTCTATCTGGGTGACTTGCTCTACTCCATCAAGCTCTATATCTCTTTTTTCCCAAAGCACAGGACCTAAGGCATGAAATTCTTCTTGTATATCAAAGGCGCCCTCAGCTGTAGGGGTGGCTGTTATCAAAAAACAGCCCCGCGGGCCTTGTTCGTTAATATGTAAACCTTGTGTATTGCCCGCATAGGCCACAAAGGGGCTGCGGCTTAAAATACGGCGCTCATGCACATGCCCCAGCGCCCAGGCATCAAGCCCGCTTTGCTCTAAATCTTTCAGCGTACAAGGGGCGTAACGCTCGGCATGAGGCACATTTTCCACAGCGCAATGTAAAAGCCCTAATTGAAAAAGACCCTCATATTCGCCCTTTAGGCGAGTAAAAGATTTGGCTAAATTACGCCCTTCGCGCGTGCTATTATGACTTATGCCATGAATAACAGCCAGAGCTTGCCCGGCCTCATGAGACGAATCCTTAGCGCTAGCATGCAAAATTTCATGTTGCATTTGTGCAGAAAAAATATGGGTATTGGCAGGCCACTCTATCATTTTTAAGCGCGAAGACAGGGGGTCGTGATTACCATGCACAATATATACAGGCAGAGAGATTTTTTGTAGGCGTACGCAGGCATCACGCAAAGCCAATTGCGCCTTGAGACTTTGATCTTCTTCATTATAAATATCGCCAGCTAAGACTAGAAAATCTGGTTTTTCGCGCTCACACAGCGCCACCAAACGTTCTAAGGCTGTAAAAGTAGCCTGCGTCAGCATATCTTCTAAGGCGCCTTGCAAGCTAGCACTTTGACGGCGCAAGCCCTTAAAAGCCGCATCTAAATGCAAATCAGCCGCATGAATATATCGAATAGGAAACATAGATTTTCCTCCATGGCGAAAACAAAAAATATTGCCCTGTGCTTTGTTGGTAAAAAATATAAAAAAGCCCCGTGACAGAGGCTTTAGCAAGAGCACTGGCTCGAAATTCTAGATTTTTTACAAAAAAAAGCAAGCTTTTTCGCGGGGCTTTACGTGAAAAGGCATGAAATCATACCTTTAAATTATGAATAGACATTACTGGGGGGCATTTTATCTAAAAAACTCTCCCCCAGTTTCCTAATTGGAAAAATTTATTTTTTTTGATCTTTTATGGCTACACAATTTTCATACAGCATTTTTAAGCGCAAATCTTGCGGAGCTGCAGCTATCCCTTTAGCTAAATAAGGAAAAGCCCTCTTAGGTGCGCCGGCTTTCATTAAGGCATCGCCAATGACAGAAAAGAGAGAATGTTCATCTTTATAATGCGTTAAAGCTTCATTAAACCAGTGATCAGCGTCAGTAAAATTACTTTGCTTAACCAATTTTAAGCCCTCATTGAGGGTATGGTCTAATTTTAACTTGCGAGCGCGGGTCACCTCTTTATTTTCTAGGCGCTGCGCTTCTAAAACAACTTTATATACTTTAGCTAAGGCCACCAAGATAGCTGGCTCTTGCCCAGGTTGATACACAATGGGTTTGCCAAGCACATCTACAACTATTTTATCGCCGCCCAAAAGCTGAATCATTTCGCGCATGGAGCCAGTAAGTTCTAAGGTATAAGGGGTGTTTGCCATACCTTTAAGCACCATGATGATAGAGCCTATACAGTCAACATTTCTTCTACGAGTAAAGGCCAATTTTGCGCGAGCCAAGAGTTCTAAAGCTTGTTTTGCATTCATATATTGTATCCATTTTCATGTGCAATGTAAAAACCTCTTACTAAAGAGGACAGGGAATACTTTCATGTTGTGCGCCCTACGTCAAGAGTTGAGCTAAGAGATTTTTGTTTTTTGCTTATGATTTTGCATCTTACTCAGCCAATTTTTTTACTGCGCAAGACTACGCATTTTATTACTATCGCTGGCACTTCGCACAAAAGACCGTGGTGCGCCCTGCCACTCGCTTAGTCACAAGCTCGCAAGCGCAAGCTTTACATGCCATGGCGCTACGCCCATAGACCATAAAAGTATTTTGAAAAGAGCCCGCATCGCCATGGGCGTCGCGATAATCGCGAATAGAAGAGCCACATTGCTCTATGGAAAGACGTAATACCGCTTGCACGGCCTGCATAAGCTTTGTGAGCGTTTCTAAGTTTAGCGTATGCGCTTTGCGCTCTGGCGCTATGCCCGCTTGAAAAAGCGCTTCATCGGCATAAATATTCCCAACACCCACCACAAGGCTTTGATTGAGCAATAGCCCCTTAATGCCTGCCTTTTTACCCATATAGCACTGCGCAAGCTGCTTAGCATCATGTTCAAGAGGCTCTAGACCAAGCCCTTGCCAAAAAGGCCAAACTGCCAAAGAAGCAGGGCTTACCAAGCGCACATAACCAAAGGTGCGCGCATCGTCAAAAAAAAGTTGTTTCTTTTGACCCTGAAAATTTAAATCCAGACTAAGACGTGTATGTTTTTGCGCAGGATAACGAGCATCATAGACAAAAAGGCGCCCTGTCATCTTTAAATGCACAGCCAGCATATGGGCTTCTTGGGGCAAACCTGTAATGGGTACGAGTTGTATCAGGGCTAATTTGCCGCGCCGCCCCACATGAGAAATTTCTCGCCCGTGTAAAAGTGCTAGGTCTAAAGACCCGCCGCCACTGCTATCAACTGTGCGCGGTAAAAAAATATGCGTAGCATCAATGCGTGCCCCCTGAATGAGCGGCTCCAATGTACGAGCAATGGTTTCCACTTCAGGTAGTTCTGGCATGGACTACTCGTCTTTGGGGGATATCTTTTGCGATGGAGATTTTTTACGCCGACGCGTAGGCCCAGAATTTTTAGAAGCTTTAGGTTCAGCTTCAGCCATATAAAGATCAATAAGCCCCTCGGGCGGGCTTACATATACCTTGCCTTCCTCCATATCGAATTCATCAATAAATTCTTCTACGGCTGGCAATAGTATTTCTTGCCCAGAGGCTGCGCGAATGGACCAAAGCATCTGCGCTTCGGTGGGAAACTCTACATTTTCTAAAACGCCCAAAGCCTCATTGGTGCTACTATCTACAATAGTGAGCCCCAATAAGTCGTGTAAATAGGCTTCATCTTCAGAAACTTCGGGTAAAGAGTCGCGAGAGATATAAATACGTACACCGCGCAAAAGCTCGGCGGCATTGCGATCTTGAACATCGGGAAGGGTGAGAAGAGGACGGCCTTTGTGCATGCGCACTTTGGCTCCTTCTACAGAACGCATAGGTTCATTGCCTGCTTGCAGAAAAAATTCCGCACGCAAAGCACGCGGGGAGTCTGCATACCAATCGACGCAGAGCTCCCCTCGAATACCGTGGGGGCGAGTAATGGTCCCCATATGAATATGCTTTGTAGCCATAGTCCTCGCCACAATTTTTGACTTCTATATTTTGCTATTCTAAAATTTCTAAAACAGTACGTTTTTTGGCCTTAGTAGCAGCCGCACCAAGAATGGTACGCATAGCGCGGGCAGTTCTGCCCTGCTTACCAATGACTTTACCAATATCTTCTTTGGCTACTTTCAATTCGAGAACAGAGGTTTGTTCCCCTTCAA
>CAYJND010000066.1:0-10717 GCA_964371565.1 uncultured Desulfovibrionaceae bacterium | reverse complement strand
TTTCAAAAAGGTTTTTCCCTCCCCCACAAAGAAACTATAAAAACAAATAAAGACTTATGCAATAGCTCTTAATACATGATAGGCTACGGTGGCTACAGCGTAGGCAAATATGGTATTACCTACAATGGAGAACACGGCCCATTTCCAGGATCCGGCTTCGCGCATAAGTACGGCTACTGCCACAAAGCAGGGGGCGTAGAGCAGTACGAAGAGCATGAAAGCTACGGCTAGGGGCATATTCCAATTGGGGTCAGCTTGCAGACGTTCGGTGAGGCTTGCAGCGTCTTCTGGGTCTACTTCACCAAGAGAGTAAGCTGTGCCAAGGGTAGATACTACTACTTCTTTGGCGGCGATACCGGCAAGTAGGGCGATATTCATGCGCCAGTCAAAGTTTAGGGGTGCCATAACGGGCTCAAGGGCTACGCCTATGCGTCCGGCTACGGAGTTTACCAAAGCTGCTTCGGCTTGTTCTGCTTCTACGGTGAGTAGAGCAGTATCGCGTGCTTCGCCAGCGGGTATGGTTTGCTCTATGGTAGCGCGCTTGTCATCAAAGGGTTTGATTTGATCAAGGCTAAGCTCTGGGAAAGTCATGGAAGCCCATACGATGATGGATACGGCTAAGATAACAGTACCGGCCTTTTTGATATACATCCAGGTGCGTTCCCAAGCGTGAATGAGCACACCGCGTAGGGTAGGCATACGGTAGGGGGGAATTTCTAATACAAAGGGGGTAGCGTCGCTTTTTAGTATTGTTTTGCGCAGTGCAAGAGATACGAGTAAGGCAGCGGCCCAGCCGGTGAGGGTAAGGGCAAAGAGCACATAGGTTTGTTGCGCTTCGGGGAAGAAAGCTGCCACCAATAAGAGGAATACGGGTACCTTAGCGCCGCAAGACATGAAAGGCGCGGTAAGGATAGTGGCTAAGCGTTCTTGGGGGTTACGCAGGGTACGCGCAGCCATGATGCCGGGGATGGCGCAGCCGCCGGAAATACCGCCGGAAACGATAAAGGGCATAACGGAGCAACCTTGCAGGCCAAACATGCGGAAGATGCGGTCTAAAAGGTGGGCTACGCGAGCCATATAGCCGGAGTCTTCTAAGATGGCAATGACAACAAAGAGGAAGAAGATGAGCGGTGTAAAGCCCATAACGCCGCCCACACCGTCAATGATGCCGGAAACGATAAGCGATTGGAGTAGCCCTTCTGGGATAAGCGCAGAGGCGGTTTCATTCATCCAGCCAAAGAGCTCTTCTACCCAGCCTTGAGGGTAGGCGCCAAGGTTTAGCGTAAACCAATAGGTGAACCAAAGTACACCTAACATAAAGACGGGGCCAAAGATGCGGTTGAGTAATATGGAGTCAATGGCAGCGGTCATGGGGCTGCGGGAATGGTAGTCTTCGGTGCGGGTTACCGCGGTGGCAACCAAACCATTAATAAAGCCATAACGGTAATCAGCTATGATGCCTTCTGGTGTAGTGTCTAAGGTTTTATGTAAATGGTCTGCTAATTTAGCTATGTCATTTTGCAATTGTGCACCAAAGACAGCATTGCTTTGATGTCCTTCTTCCATGATGGCGCTATCGCCTTCAATGAATTTAAGAGCAACCCAGCGGGCAGGATATTTGCTGAGGAATTTTTCTGCCTCAATGCGCTTGGTCATTTCTTCTAAAAGCGGATCCACATCAGGGCCGTATGAGAGAATAACCTTAGAGGGGGCATTTACGGTGATGGCATGACGTAAAAGTTCGGGTACACCTTTACCGGAACGTCCCACACAAGGTACAACAGGTAGACCTAGTCCTTCGGAAAGGCGTTCAGTATTGATGCGCAGACCATTGGCTTCGGCCTCATCCATCATATTGAGAGCCACTATCATGGGGATTTCTAGTTCCATGAGTTGCACAGCAAGGTAGAGATTGCGCTCGAGGGCACTGGCATTGACTACGTCGATGGCTACTTGGGGGCGTTCTTCGTTAAGTACCTTACGTACTACCATTTCTTCTTCACTAAAGGCAGAAAGAGAATAGGTGCCGGGTAAGTCTACCAAGGAAACGTCTTGGGAGCCTACTTTAAATGTGAGTGTGTGTTTTTCAACGGTAATGCCTGGGTAGTTACCCACTTGGCGGTGTGCGCCAGTAATGGAGTTGAAAAGGGTGGTTTTTCCGCTGTTGGGGTTGCCAAGCAAAGCAATATTAATGGGGGGCATGGTATCTCCTTATGCTCTTAGGCTTTATCAACAAAAATTCGCGCTGCTTCTTCGCAGCGTAGTGAAATTTCGTATCCATCTAAAGAAACTACAATGGGGCAACCTAAGGGGGCGCGGTTGGTTACTTGTAATTTCATACCTGTAGATAAGCCCATATCACGCAGGCGTCGTCCTAAAAGGCCTTCGGCTTTTATGCTGCAGATGGTAGCTTTTTCGCCTACGGCAAGGCTTAGAATGCTGGCGCAGGAATTTCCTTGGCAGCCACAGGGGCTCGCGTTAGTAGTCATATACCCTCCTCACGGGTGTAAAATTTTGAAAACATAGATACAGGTCGTATATTGATTGTTTTGTGATATATAAAATGAAAATCACTGTCAAGTAATTAAGTTTTTTTTAGTGTTTTTTAGTGCTATATAAGAGCGTTTTGTTTTTATGGAGGCGAGGAGGAGGGGGAATAAAAAAAGCCTTTTTTCCGACGGTGTGACCATCAGAAAAAAGGCTTTTTATTTTTCTATAAAGAAAAATTATGCTTCGATTTTATTCACAGCCAAAGCAAGGCGAGAAATTTTACGAGCAGAAGTTTTCCAATGCATGGCACCCTTGGTGGATGCTTTGTCAAGCATGGAAGTTGCAAGTACGAGAGCTTCGGAAGCAGCGGCTTTATCGCCAGCAAGTACAGCAGTGCGTACTTTTTTAATCACATTTTTCACACGGGTACGAGCAGCACGGTTGCGCTCGGCACGCACAAGGCTTTGCTTGTGACGCTTAATGGCAGACTTATGGTTAGCCACGTTATCCTCCAGAGTTTATTTGAAATATGTTTTCCCAGATACCACATCTGGGCTTTCCTACATAAAGTTCATCACAACGAACACGGACGTATATCGTCTTAGGGGGTGTTTGTCAACAATAAAAGGGACGCTTTGATAAATTTATTAGCCATGGGCTTTGCATGGTGTCTTTATGTAAGCCGCATGGAGCTTAAGCAAAAAAATCTGTAAGCACTTTGGCACACTCTGCACTGCGCATACCGCCCATATGCCAAACTTTATGGTTTAAAAAGGGCAATTCTAAACCTTCGCAGCATGAGGAAATGGCGCCTGTTTTTTTATCGGCGGCGCCGTAAACCAGACCCTCTATGCGACTATGCACCAATGCGCCGGTGCACATTAAGCATGGCTCAAGAGTTACTACCAAGATACATTGATTAAGTCTATAATTACCAAGGGCTTTGGCAGCGGCGCGTAAGGCTAAAATTTCGGCATGGGCAGTGGGGTCATGACGGCTTATGGGGCCATTATGACAGGCGGCAAGAAGGCGCCCATCTTGATGCACCACCACAGCTCCAACGGGCACTTCATGGGCAGCGCAAGCTTTATGTGCTTGTTCAAGGGCTAAGCCCATAAGGTCATGCCAAGTATGCCCCTTGGGCGCAGAGGGAATAACCCCTGCCAGTGCCATAGCTGTAATGGCGCCGGCAGAGTTTGTATCATGCGGCATTAGAGAATAACGAGCCTTTTAATGTATTTTACTACTTCTTCTGGCGTGTCACAAACTATAATAAGTTCATCAATTTCTTCAGCGGAAATATAACCATGTTCTACCATGGAAGTTTTAAGCCAATCTAAAAGGCCACCCCAATAGTTAGAATCGTACAGGATAATAGGAAAAGATTTAATACGATTTGTTTGCGCCAAGACAAAAGCTTCGGAAAGTTCATCAATGGTGCCCATGCCGCCGGGCATGACCACATAGCTCATGGCATATTTAACAAACATAAGCTTGCGCACAAAGAAGTAGCGAAATTCGCACTTGATATCTACATAAGGGTTAAAACCTTGTTCGTGCGGTAATTCTATGCCAAGGCCAATGGAGGGGCCGCCGGCTTCTTTAGCGCCTTTATTGGCAGCTTCCATAATGCCTGGGCCGCCGCCGCTAATAACGCCAAAGCCATTTTCTACCAAGAGGCGAGCGATATCTTCTGCCGCTTTATAGTGAGGATGGTCAGGGGCTGTGCGGGCAGAACCAAAAATAGAAATGCAGTGTTTATCTATGGTATTTAATTTATCAAATGCTGTAGCTATTTCAGCAAGTATGCGTATGACGCGCCAAGACTCTGTACTAGAAGTGAGCTCGTCAATGCTGTTTTGATATGCGGGCATGAGCTGTCCTTACAAGGGTAAAAGGGTTAGATATAAGAGCCCGTTGAAAAAATGTAAGCGCAGTATTAATACCTAGAAATCAAATTACATATAAATGCTTCTGTGCTGAATATTTTGATTTTTTCTTTGCGTTTACCTTTTTTGAACGGACTGCCCTAAATCGACTTTTTAACAAATTGATACCTATAACCAATGCTGTTTAAACATAAGAAGAAACTAAAGTAAACAATGAAAAAGTAAAATTGTAAAGCCTTGTGTGGAGCTGTTGTTATTTTTTTCATTTCTTGCACTTTTGTGCAAGGCACGGCATAGTGCCAGTATGGATAAGGTCAAAATACGTTCTTCTACCATGTAAAGGAGCATATATGAAAGTACAATTTATGGGCGCGGCACAAACGGTGACGGGCTCTTGTTATATGATAGAGGCGTGCGGGGCGCGTTTTACTGTAGATTGCGGCATGCACCAAGGCAATAAAGCCATGGAAGAGCGCAATAGAGAAACTGTCATGTACCGCGCTGCACATATAGACTTTATGCTTTTAACCCATGCTCATATTGACCACTCTGGCCTTTTACCGCGTATGGTAAAAGAGGGCTTTAAAAAACCTGTTTATTGCACTGCGCCCACCAGAGACTTGTTAGAAATTATGCTTTTAGACAGCGCGCATATTCAAGAAATGGAAGCTAAGCAAAGGGCTGCAAAGTATAAAAGACGGGGCAAAGGCAAAGCACCGGAAGCTTTGTATGCCACCAAAGACGTGGCTAAAACCATACCACTTTTAACCTTGGCTGACTATGGGCAAAGTTTTGAGCCCCATCCCGGCATTAAGGTGACTTTTTGCGATGCAGGGCATATTATAGGGTCTTCTTTTCTTTATTTAGAGGTGACAGAAGAGGGCAAGACCACTACCTTACTTTTTTCAGGAGATCTTGGCAGAGCCCATGCTCTTATTGTGCGCGATCCTGAGACTCCGCTCAAAGCTGATTATGTCTTTTTAGAATCTACTTATGGAGATAGAGAACATAATACCTCTATTAATGCCAGTGATGAATTAGCAGCAGCCATAGCTTATAGTTATGAAAAAGGCGAAAAAGTTATTATTCCCGCCTTTGCTGTGGAACGCACCCAAGAGCTTTTATATTGTTTGCATCAATTGTCTGCTGAGGGTAAGGTGCCCGCAGACATGCCTATTTATGTGGATAGCCCCATGGCTATTCGTGCCACAGAGGTGTTTAAAAAGCATTCACACCTTTTTGATGAAGAAGCAAAGGCTCTTTTGGCACAAGGGGAAGATCCCTTTGCTTTGCCAAATTTGCATTATAGCATGGATACAGAGCATTCGCGCATGCTTAATGAAATGAGTGGTTCTGCCATTATTATTTCTGCTAGCGGCATGTGTAATGCTGGGCGCATTCGACATCATTTGCGCCATAACCTTTGGCGTTCTGGCGCCAGTGTGGTTTTTGTGGGCTATCAAGGGGTGGGTACACCTGGGCGCAAAATTGTAGAAAAAGCCGCCAGCATTGCACTTTTTGGCGATGATGTGCCCATAAATGCTAAAATTTTCACCATTGGTGGTTTTTCTGCCCATGCAGGGCAAGCGCAATTGGTGGAATGGGCTGGCTCTGCTTTGCAAGAGGGCAGCCAAATAATTTTGGTGCACGGCGAAGAAAAGGCGCAACAAACCCTTGGGGCGCTGTTGCAAAAAAGCTATACTGTGCCTGTGGCTATACCCAAGTATTTAGATGAATATATTTTAGATGGCAGCGTGCTTACAGAGGCTTTGCCTGCCAGTGTGAAAAAGGCAGATGAGCCCATTGATTGGATTGCATTGCAGCAATCTCTTATGGCGAATATGGCTGATCTTATTAAAAGGATGAATACCATGCAACATAAGCCCTGGGTAGAGCAGGTAGAATTGCTTGACCATATTCGTTCTCTCAATTATGAGATTGAAAAAAGTACAACAAGGTTATAATGCGTATAATATCAGGTTCCCTACGAGGAAGAATTTTAAAAACTGTGGAAGGGCCGGGCTATAGACCTGCCATGTCGCGCGTGCGTGAGGCGCTTTTTTCTATGCTGGAATCACGTGGCGTTGTTTGGTCTTCGTGTTCCGCCTTAGACTTATTTGCCGGCAGTGGCTCTTTAGCCTTTGAATGCTTGAGTCGCGGCGCTAAGCAAGCTCTCTTAATAGAAAACTCTGCTGGGGCTGTGAAATGCTTACAGCAAAATGCCAAAACCTTAGGTCTTTCTGACGCTGTGTGCCGTATACGGCAAGAAGATGTGTTAAAAGCTCTTGGCAAACGCAGTCGCGAGCAATTTGATGTGGTTTTCATCGATCCACCCTATGGTAAAAACTTATTACCCGCCGCATTGCAAGGGCTTTTGCGCCACGACTGGGTGCAAGAAGATAGTATAATTAGCGCCGAAATAGAATCTTCGGTGGTTTTTGATGCCGAAAAAGCGCATCCGCAATTGGAAGTGCTTACCGAGCGTAGCTTTGGACAAACACGAGTGATATTATGGCAAGTGTCAACAAAAGATTAGCGATATACCCAGGTACCTTTGACCCCATTACCAATGGACATGTAAGTCTTATTAAGCGCGGGCATGAGGTATTTGATGAAATTATAGTGGCTGTGGCAGATAATACCCCCAAGGCACCGCTTTTTTCGCTGGAAGAAAGGGTAGCCATGGCTGAAGAAGCCGTGCAGGGCATAGAAGGCGTGGTGGTAGAGCCCTTTTCTGGTCTTTTGGTAGACTATGTGGCCAAGCGCGGGGCACATATTATTTTGCGCGGCCTGCGCGCTACGTCGGACTTTGAGTATGAGTTCCAAATTGCTTTGATGAATCGCAAATTGGCTAAAGAAATTCAGACTGTATTTCTTATGACAGATTATCAATGGCTGTATATTAGTTCAACCATTATCAAAGCCGCAGCCAGTCATGGTGGCGATGTGGACGGTCTTGTGCCGGATAATGTTTTGCGTGCACTTAAAGCCAAGTACGAAGCCGGTGAGGTGCGTCGTGGTACCCCTTGCCTTTCACCCTCTGTTGGGGGCTTTAGGGTTTCTTAATGGCGTTTTCTTCCACCTGCACTGACGCATTACCGCAAGTGCTCTGTTTAGCAGGGCCTACGGGCGCTGGCAAAACTGCGGCGGCTTTACAATTAGCCACTGCCCTTGAGGGGGAAGTGGTGAATGTGGACTCACGTCAAGTATATAGGGATTTTCCTATTATTACTGCCCAGCCCAGCGCCGAGGAGCGCGCCGTATGCCCGCATCATCTGTATGGTTTTTTGCCCACAGAAGAAAAACTCTCCGCTGGGCGTTTTGCTGAGCGGGTGCTAAGTGTTGTGCAAGAAATTATTGCGCGGGGTAAATTACCCATTTTGGTGGGGGGTACAGGGCTTTATTTTAAAACACTCCTAGAGGGTATGGCAGATATTCCGCCGGTGGACGCCGCCATAAGCGAAGCTTTTTTACAAAAATGCTTGCAAAGAGGCTCTGTGGCATTACACCAAGAACTTACTGACCTTGACCCTACCTATGCTGCGCGCATTCATCCCAATGATAGACAAAGAGTGGTACGTGCCCTTGAGGTACATGCCGCCACGGGAAAGACCTTTACTTGGTGGCATGAAAATGCTCCTCGTATTCCCCAAGTGCGCGGTGCCTACTTAGCTACAGATATGACCCTTGATGCTTTGCGCCCGCGTCTTGATGCACGTATAGAGCTTATGCTTAAAGCTGGCGCTCTAGAAGAAATCGAGCTGGCCTTTGAGGCTTGTAGCACAGCCAAGGCGCCGGGCTGGTCAGGTATAGGCTGTGCAGAGCTTTATGCCTATTATTGTAATCATATTTCTTTGCCTCAAGCTCTTGATTTATGGCGTAAAAATACTCGTGCCTACGCCAAAAGGCAGCTTACTTGGTTTCGCGCGGTGCCGCAAATTCAGTGGTTTGCCCCTAGTGATGTACAAGGTATGCTCACTGCAGCTCGTGCTGTTTTGCCATAAAAAATTTTTTCTCTGCTTGCAAATGTGAAAATAATCACGTAGTATAGTTCTCCTTGTCTTTTATATGGCAAAAAAATCAAAATATTCTATACCTATCTTGACCGCATAAGGATTGTGAAGTAGTATACGGGCACTAGAGAGTGCCCTTTGCCTATGGCTTTTGGATGAGGCCATGGCGCCATTTTCCCATGGATCGGCGTTACGCTTTGTAGAAAGGGCAGTATGAATTTTCAACCTATTTCACAAGGACAAATGCATGAGGAATGGTAAATCACTGCTACGATGTATTCGTAAAACGGTAGTGCTTGCTGTGGCTGTGCCAGCATTGTTGAGCCTTGCTTTGCAGGCTCATGCCGCACCAGAGTTGGAGGCTACAGATAGTGGCGCTCCATCGGCTATGGTCATGTTTCCGGTGACCGACAAGCCAAGTCCTTTTGGGGCAGGCATGCGACCCGTGGTATTCAATCACTATGTGCATGAAAATGCTGTAGCTGATTGCGAAAGTTGTCACCATACTGGTGATACGGTGGCTTGTTCTTCTTGCCATACGGTAGAAGGCACAGAAGAGGGTAATTTTATTACTCTTGAGCGCGCCATGCATGCAGAAAACATTGCCAAACGTAGTGGCGATGCTGCTACTCCGGCCAGCTGTGTAAGCTGTCATACGCAAAATTTAGAACGCCGCGAATGCGCCGGTTGTCATACTATTTTGCCAACTCCACCACGTAGCGAGGCCTATTGTGCTTCTTGCCATGATGTGACCTCTAAAATGACCCCAGAGCAATTTATGCAGGGAGTTAAGGGCGAACTTGATAGCGAAGAAAATCTTGCTTTAGCCACTGAAACGGTCTTTATGCGTACCCAGACAAAAGCTACGCCCTTAGATGGTCATAAAATACCGCAAAAAGTGGTTATTGATGGAATTTCTAAGGAGTATGAAGGCAATATCTTTAACCATAAGCGCCATTATACCTCTTTGTTAAAGCGTGTGGGTGAAGATAAGTTAGCTGCGCAGTTCCACAGTAATTCCTTGGCTTTATGCTCTGCCTGTCACCACAATAGCCCCGTGTCTGCTACGCCGCCCAAGTGCGTAACGTGTCACTCGCCCAAGATTGATCCAAATAATCCTGAGCGTCCGGCTTTAAAGGCAGCTTATCATTTACAATGTATGTCTTGTCACGATGCCATGAAGGTGGCTCGTCCGCAAAATACATCTTGTACCACCTGCCATAAGGTGCGCAAGTAGCGCAAAGAGGAGCACTGAATGAATCGCAGAAAATTCCTTACATTTTTGGGAAGTGCGGGTGTGGTCTCTGCCCTTGGCACAGCAAAGGTTGCCGATGCAGCTGGCGCTGTTACCTATCCGTATTTTGAAGATAGTTATGGCGTCTTGCACGATACCACGCGTTGTATTGGTTGTCGCCAATGTGAAAAAGCCTGCCAAAAGGTTAATGAGTTACCTATGCCGGCAGAGCCTTTTAGTGATTTAAGTGTAACCCATACCAAACGTCGTACTTCGGCTGCGGCGTGGACGGTGGTAAATCGTTATCAAGTAGAAGGCAAGGATGTTTTTCGCAAGCAACAATGTTTGCATTGTAATGACCCTGCCTGTGCTTCGGCTTGCTTTGCCCAGTGCTTTAAAAAAGAGCCCAATGGCGTAGTGAGTTATGAAGGTAGTCAGTGTGTGGGCTGTCGTTATTGCATGGTAGCTTGTCCATTTTATATTCCTGGTTTTCAATACGAAGAGGCTTTTGACCCCTTAGTATTAAAATGTACCTTCTGTCAGCCACGTCTTGAAAAAGGCCTCTTACCCGGCTGTGTAGAGGGCTGCCCCATGGATGCTTTAACCTTTGGTAAGCGTTCTGACTTACTTAAGATTGCCCGTAAGCGTATAGAGAAAAATCCCGGTAAATACGTGGAATATATCTATGGCGAAACCGACGCCGGTGGCACCGCGTGGATGACATTATCTGGCGTGCAGCCTCAAGAGCTTGGGCAAAATACTGAGCTTGGCAATCGCCCCATGGGCGAATTGACCTCCGGCGCTTTGGGTTCTGTGCCCATGATTATTGGCTTTTGGCCTGTGCTTTTTGCCGGTGCCTATGGTGTGACCAAGCTGAAAGAAGCCAAAGAGAAAGCCGCACAAAAAGAGCTTAAAAACAAGATGAAAGAACATCTTAAAGATGCCGTAGCCAAGATTGAAGCTGAACAAGGCCCAGAAGTTGCCGCTAAAGTAAAGCAAGCTTTGAAAGAAACTTCACCGTGTTGCGGCGATCATTCAACAGATAAGCCAGGGGAGGGCGCATAGTATGCATCATACAGACCATGCAGATC
>CAYJND010000065.1:0-10787 GCA_964371565.1 uncultured Desulfovibrionaceae bacterium | reverse complement strand
GGCAATGGGGTTCCATTGCTCGAATAAAGTTATTGTGCGGTGCGCCTTTGTGTAAAGGCAAACACCCATACCTAAACTAAAAATCATCCGTGTAAAATACTGCTATTTTACAAAGCCGTCCTTGTATACAAGGACGGCCTATAACAAACCTTATTTACGCAAGTTCTCAGCTAAAAGCTCAGCAATATGTGTAACTTTCAGGTCTTGTTTTTCTTTTTCGGCGCCGCCGCGAATTTGCATAACGCAGCCTGGGCAATCTACCACAAGGCGTGTGGCGCCGCTTTCTTCGGCATTAGCAAGCTTCATTTCCAAAAGGTTTTTGGAAATTCCAGGGAACTTCATGGAATACGAACCGCCAAAGCCGCAGCAAACATCTTCTTCTTTGCTGGCAACGTATTCAGCGGCGCTATTGATAAGGGCACGAGGTTCATCGATAACGCCAAGACCACGGCACAAGTGGCACGAGGCATGGTAAGTAACTTTTTCGCCGCTATTATTGAAGTCTTCGGCGGTTAAGCCCAAGTTGTTGTGCACAAAAGAGCTGAAATCCGTTACTTTTTCTACAAAGGCCATGCAACGTGTTTTGGTGGCGGCGTCAACGGGTGTGGCATTGCCTACAATATCCATATAGGTATGCTTTAAATGCGATGCACACGAGGCGCACAAGGTTACAATGGCATCGTATTGGTTTGAATCAAAAGCTAAGATGTTTTGTTTTGCCACAGCAATGGATGTTTTTCTTTGTCCCATCATTTCTAAAGGCAAACCGCAGCAGCTTTGATCCATGGGGAAATCCACAGCTACGTTGTGCTTATTGAAAAGCTCCACGGCAGCTTTGAGCTGTTCTGGGTAAATAAAGTCCTGCGCGCAGCCAGCAAATAAGGCTATTTTGAAACGCGGCTGAGAAAGCTTTGGTTGTATGGCCTCAAATTGCTCGCGGAAAGACTTTTTGGCAATGGCTGGCAAAGCTTTAAACTTTTGCTTGCCAAAGAACATATTAGGTAAGTGGCGCTGATATTCAGTGCCGCCAGTCACAGGAAGCTGCGCATATTTGGCAAATTTTAAGAGGCTATGGAACATCTTACGATTTTTCATCACAGCACTTAAAAGGGTGGCTTCCATGGGGGTGCCTTCTTCTTCATTAAGGCGAACACGGATTTCACGTATAAGGCGTGGTAGGTCAATGCCTCCGGCGCAAATGTTTTTGCAAGCTTCGCAATTGACGCAGTTTTGTGCCAGCACTTTGGCCTTTTCTCTACCGTGGAAGAAGTACGTAAGAATAAGGCCAATGGCACCAATGTAAATATAGCCCATGCGATGCCCGCCTACCAGACGGAACACGGGGCACACATTGGCACAGGCGCCGCAGCGCACACAGCGAAATACTTGAGAGAAAAGTTCGTCCTTGGCAAGGGCGCTACGACCATTGTCTAAGAGCACAATGTGCATTTCTTTCTTTTGGTCTTCTGCACCATTCCATTCGCCAGGGCCTGTGAACCAAGTTACATAGGTGGTGAGCAATTGCGCCGTGGCATTACGTGGCAAAATTTGCAAGGCATTCATGGCATCATCTAAAGTGGGGATGAGCTTATCAAGACCGGCAATGGCAACGTGCACACGGGGCAAGGTAGATACAAGACGCGCATTACCTTCGTTGGTACAGGTGGCAAAGGCGCCTGTTTCTACAACGCAAAAGTTAGCGCCTGTAATGCCCATGTCAGCTTCGATGAACTTAGAGCGCAATTCCTTACGGGCAACTTTAACAAGGTGGTCTACGTCGTGATCTTCTTTTTCTCCAGTAACCTTTGAAAAATCGTCAGCTACTTCATAACGAGAAAGGTGAATGGCAGGCATAACCATATGCGAGGGGCCTTCACCGCGCAATTGAATAATATATTCGCCAAGGTCTGTTTCATCTACATGGAAGTTTTCCGCTTCAAGATGTGTATTGAGCTGGGTTTCTTCACTGGTCATGGATTTAGACTTGGCTATACGCTTTACATTGGCATCTTTGGCAATACGGGCAATGATTTCATTGGCTTCTGTTGCCGTGGCAGCACGGTGTACTATAACGCCTTTGGCTTCAGCATTTTTCTTGAACTCTTCATACAAAGCTTCAAGATTTTGCGCTGCATTGTCTTTAACGCAGGCAATTTTTTCTATGATTTCAGGAGCGTTAATTTGCTTAAAAACATTTTCACGATTAGCTTTGTAGGCTACGGCAAAGGTATCTAAGGTTTTGCGCAAAAATGTATTGTCTAAGGCTTTATCAAGTTCTTGGCTGTATTCGTTTAAGTTTTTGGGGGCATTATGCATTACACGTCCTCCAAAATGATAATATGCTGTTCTAAGGGGCCGTGCACACCTACAGCGGGCACACGTTCAATGTCAGCCGTGCGGCTGGGGCCAGAAATAAAGGCAGAATAGGCACCGGGCTTTTGCTGCATTTCACGCAAAATGGGCGCCACATCAAAGAGCTCTGGGTAGATGGTAGACTCTTTGATCATAAGGATGCAGATCTCGCTCATCATGGTGGCAAGGCGCTTTTCTTCGCTGTCAGAATTAACAAGACAGGTGCCAGAAGCCGCCACGGCGCATTCAGCAGTGCCAAAACCAATATCTACACCTGCCAAATATTTGCGCAGGCCTTTTTCTATGCATACATAGCCTTTTTCTGCACAGGCTTTTTCAAGCTTGGCATACAAAGCTGGCTCAAGGCCAGGAGCAGTCACAATGCGGTTTAAGCGTGTGGGTATGCCATCTGCTGTGAGAGGGCCTTTTTCTATGCCGGCCTCTTCAGCCAAAATTTCACAGGGATTTTTCTTCTCTGTAACCTGAAGCACATAGGCCAAAGCCTCGTCTTCACTTTTTACTTTTACTACCTTAGCCCCCACCACGGCAGCCTTGGTGCAAAATACTTCTACAATAGCTTCTTGATTCATCTTACACTCCTATATGTTAGGAAAGGGATTCGGCGTAAAGTTCAATGCAATGTTTTACCTGCACAGAGTCGCCTTGCTGTGAAAGCATGTCCTCTAATTGCATCATGCAGGCAGGGCAGCCCGTAGCTACAATTTCGGCGCCACTATCTTTCACATTTTGGCGCTTACGCTGTCCAATTTTAGCAGAAAAATCATAATGGAAGAGGTTAAATGAACCGCCGCAACCACAGCAACGGTCAGCTTCATTCATTTCTACCAAAGAATATTTAGGATTAAGTTGAGCCACAAGACGCGGCTCTGCACTAACGCCCAAAGATTTTTTCAAGTGACATGGGTCGTGATAGGTTACCTTGGTTACTTTATCCACCTTGGCACTACCTTCAAGTTTTACACCCAGCACGTTTACAAGAAAAGCGCTGATATCCATGGCTTTTGGGGCAATTTCTGCCACAAGTTGCCTTTCTTTGGCTTCCATACGTGCGGCGTAGCGCGGCCAATATTCTTCAATGGTGGCTGTGCAAGAACCGCAAGGGGTAATGAGATAGTCAAAGTCTTCTTGAGCAAGCTTAGCAAGATTAGCCTTGGTTTGGGCTACCATACCAGTAATGTCACCAGAAGTAATGGCAGGAATACCACAGCATGTGAGCCCCTTAGGCATAAAAATGCCCACACCGTGATGATGCAAAACTTTAAGACAAGCTTCGCTCATGTTGGTATACATTTTATCCCCTAAACAACCAGGGAAAAAAGCCACTTTTATTTTGCTTCTGCCGGCAGGGGTGTTTATTTCCCCTTGGGTAGCATGCAATGGCTTTTTGGCAAGGGGGCGAATGTAACGCGAGCCGATGACCTTATCTAGCAAGGGCGCGCGGCTGGTTTTTTGTGCATTAAAGCTTGGGCGAAACAGTAGTGGCTGACAAGGGGCGCCTACACGCATGGCTAGGTTAAAGATAGTTGGCTGAGCCAGTAAAGTGCGGAAGATAATTTTCTTTAAGGGGTGCAGACCCACATAAGCAAAAACTATTTCGCGTGCTTCTAAAAAGATATCTACAATTTGCACACCAGAGGGGCAAGCGGCCTGACAAGAGCCACATAGTAAACATCGACCCAATTTATCAGCTACTGCTTCGGGGTCTTCAATGAGTCTATGGGCTAAATTATCTATAAGTGCCAATTTGCCACGAGCTACGTCGGCTTCCATCATAGACGCGCCAAAAGTAGGGCATACAGCTTGGCAAAGGCCGCATTTCATACAAGCGATAATGCGGTCATCTAATGCCATAAGCTGATCAGCTAAACGTTGTAAATTTGTCACAATATTTCCCTTTTTCTCTTATATTCTTATTAGATGCTCACAAGCTTAGTGGGGTTGAGCAAACCTTTGGGGTCTAAGGCTTTACGCAAGCGACGAGAGAACATAATAGTGCCCTTGGAGGTTTCTTTTTCAAGCCATTTAGCTTTGGCTGTGCCAATGCCATGCTCACCAGAAAGGGTGCCGCCAAGACCTAAAGCCACGTCAAAGATTTCGTCAACAGCGGCTTCAACACGATGGAATTCTTGTTCATCACGCTTGTCACATAAAATGGTGGGGTGCAAGTTTCCGTCACCGGCGTGGCCAAAGGTGCCGATTTCAAGCTTATATTTAGAGGCAATGCGGTCAAGCTCTTGCATCATGGCAGGAATTTTAGAGCGGGGTACAGTGGCATCTTCTAGCACTGTGGTGGGCTTACAACGGGCAAGTACGGGCAATGCCATGCGGCGTGCTTCCCATAATTTAGTTTTTTCTGCTGCGTCTTTAGCAACGTGAATTTGTGAAGCTTTGCATTTTTTGAGTACCTTTTCTACAGCTTCGGCTTCATCTGCCACTTGGGCTGGGGGACCGTCTACTTCAATAAGCAAAATAGCTGCAGCGTCACGGGGTAAACCTGCTTTGGTATAGTCATCTACGCGAACTATGGTATTATTATCAAGGAATTCTAAAGTACAAGGTACCACGTGGGCAGCAATAATGCCAGCTACAGCTTCGGCAGCGTCGTGCATAGAATCAAATACAGCCATAAGGGCTTTGCTGGCCTTAGGAGGTGGCACAAGCTTCATAATGGCTTTAGAGATAACGCCTAAAGTACCTTCAGATTGAATCATAAGGCCGGCAAGATTATAGCCAGTTACACATTTAACTGTGCGAGAACCAGAGGTTACGCGCTCGCCAGTAGCATCAAAAAAGTCAATGCCCATAAGATAATCTTTGGTAACGCCGTATTTTAAGCCGCGCAAACCGCCGGCATTTTCAGCAATATTACCGCCCATGGTGGACACAGCTTGTGAGCCTGGATCTGGAGGATAAAAAAGACCAGCCTTGGCTACTTCTGCGGCAAAATGCGCAGTGACCACGCCAGGCTCTACGATGGCATATAAATCTTCGCGGTTAATTTCTAAAATTTTAGTAAGACCGTTGGTAAGAATAACCACATTTTCAGGGCTGTCGGGAATGGTACCACCAGAAAGGTTGGTGCCGGCGCCGCGTACGGTCATGGGAATGCCATTATCATAAAGCTTTTTGACGGTGGCGCCAAGGGCTTCTATGTTGGTTGGGCGAACGACCAATGAGGGAACAATTTGCTGTAGTACTGCAGAGTCATAAGCATAGCTTTGTCTGTCTGCTTCTGAAGAAAAAACATTCTCTTTACCTAAAAGGGCTTCAAAATCATTAGTAAGCGCTTGATTCGACATTTTTGTCCTCCATGTAAAAAAAACACCTAAAAGTGTATTTTTAACGTATATATGTGTTTATAACTTAGAATTACTACTAAAAAGCCATGCTTTTGTCAATGTAAAGCATGGCTTTTTGTCAGTAAAAATACTGATAAGAATTTTTTATTAAAAATTAACTTTTTGTCAGGGATACGATATGGGCAAAGGCCTCGGGTGAAACTTCTTGCACAGAAAGGCGCGATCCTTTTTTCATAAGCTCCATACTAGCAAGCTCTGGTTCTTCACGTAAAAGGGCGCGAGAAAGAGGCGGCTCAAAGCTTTGCACAAAGCGTACGTCTACCATGTCCCACAAGGGGTGGTCTGGCGTTGAGCGCGGGTCAAAGTGATTATTGCCTTCTTGCCAAGCGGTATGATCGGGGTAGGCTTCGCGCACGATTTCTACAATACCGGTAATTTCTGGATTTTTTCCACTATGATAGAAAAAGCCTTTATCGCCTTTTTTCATGGCACGCATAAAATTTCTGGCTTGATAATTGCGCACGCCATCCCACGAACTGGTTTGGTTGGGGGCATCTTGTAAATCTTGCCATGAAAAACACTCTTTTTCACTTTTAAAAAGCCAGTAATTCATAAGTAATACCTTTTATGTTTACTACGATAAGGGATGCTTTTGTAGCCAAGTGTTAAAAAGCTCAACTAAAGCCGGGTCGTCATTTTGCAAAGCCCATTGCTGTAAATGTAAAGCTTTGTGGTGTAATTTTTTCATATCTTTCGTTTTTTCTCTGATATCGAGAATGCATTGTTTGGCATTGGCCACTATGGTGGTGTCGCCTGTGTTGGCAGCACAAAAACCTAAAGATCCAAAATTATTACTAAGGGGTTCAAGGCGGCATTGTTGTAAGCGCATGTCTAAGGCTTCTGGCCAACGCTGTCTTTTTTCATAATATGTTGCTAATAAGTTATAGCCACCTAGCCAGTAAGGGTCGTTTTCTAGTCGAGCCTTACAACGATCTTCGTTAAAACTTTGGGTAAAGGTAAGGTTTAAGGCTTTTTCTTTAGCTTCGGTGCAGCTTATATAAAGCTCTAAATCGGGACTAAAATGGGCGGTAAGTGAGGCTTCAAGAGCTACAACGTGTTGGTCTGGTTTGAAATACCCTTGACTACGCTTGCCTAAAAGAGCCGCATTGGCAGCATCGTGTTCAAAACGTCCGGGGGTTTGGCTGGTATGGTGATAGATACGACTTTTGTGCACCACTGTGAGTTTATAGCCTTTTTGTCGTATTTGGCAGCAGAGATCTAAATCTTCAAAACCATTGATGTATTCTTCGTGAAAGCCCCCACATTGTTTGAAGAGGTCTTTTGGCATTAAAAGGGCAGCGCCGGTGATGGCCTGCCAAAAACGCTGTTTTTGCGTGGTTACATAAGAGGCTGGCAAAAGGTGATGTGCGTGGTTTAATTCAAGACTTGGGCTAAAGCAAATACCAGCATGCTGTACTTTATTGCCAGGGTACAGCAATAAAGGCCCCACAGCGCCAAGTTTAGGATTCCTGTCCAAAGCATGTAACAGGGGCGCTATGCATCCCTCTGTCATTATAGTGTCATTGTTAAGAAAAAATAATAATGGGCCTTTGGCTTTTTCGCCACCTTTATTACAGGCTCTAGCAAAGCCTTGATTTTCCGGCAGGGTAATCTTGTGGCCTGATTTGCTAAAAAGCGCTTGGAGCATAGGTTCAAGCTCTGTGGTAGTGGCGTCAGAAGAGTTGTTGTCTACAACAATGACTTCTATTTGATCTAAAAGTTCATCTTTAGCGCAACAATGAACAAGGCTTTCAAGGCAAGCTTTTGTCATGTCCCAAAGATTCCAGACAGGTATAATAAAAGAAATTTTAGGCATATTTTTTCTCATGCTTAGGTCTAAATTAGAAGAGCTTTATCTCCTCCCTTGCTCTTTTGCATAATATATGGGAAAAGATTATTTCATGTTGTTACTTTACATGAATTTTCACAAATATGCTGTATTTGTCAAGTTGAAATGGTTAGACGCTTTTCAAAATAGATTAAATAAATATTTTGTCTAAGCTGTTACTGTAAAGGTGCGGATCTTGTTGGAGGGGTATACGTTGATGCTAGAGGGTAAGCTTAAGATAATTTTTATCAATTATGGGGCATATAGTGGCTGTTGTGGTGTGCACATACACTTTTTGGCTAAGGTTCTGGTGGAGCTTGGTCATGAATGCGTTGTTTGTTTACCTCACACCGATGGCGCCCATGAGTATTTTGGTAAAGTTAATTACCCCATCTATACTTTTAGACAATTGTCTGAACTCCCCATAGAGCTTTGGCAGGGGGGTATTTTACATGTATGGACAACGAGAGAAACATCACGTGCGCCAACAAATTTACTTCGCCAGCGTATAAATTTGCCTTTTTTGGTTCATTTAGAAGATCATGAGCTTTTAATTACAGCAAAGATGCTGGGCTTAGATCCATTAAGTTCCTTAGAAGAGATAAAACGTTTTGCAAAGCAAAATCCGCAAGCTTTAGAGCATTTTTATTTTACGAATCCTCTACACTTTGAACCTATTATGCGTATGTCATCAGGTGTTACATGTATTATGAAAAGTTTAGAAGAGTTTGTACCAGCTGGGGTTGCTCGCATGACTTTTTGGCCTGCCTGTGAAGAAGAATTTTTTCGTATTCCCTTGCAACGTAATGAAGCAACTCGCCAAAGCTGTGGATTTGAAGAAGATACTTTTGTTTTGGTTTATCCTGGTGCTATACATGAATTTAATGCCGACTCTTTTTGTCAATTACTATTAGCTGTGCATAGTTTGCATAAAGAAGGGTTTAAGATTCAAATTATTCGCTGTGGCATTGAAAATAATAACTATAGCGAAGCCATGCTTGAACTGTATAGAAAATATGTAGTTTTTATGGGTGAAATGCCCGCGTGGCAATTACCGCACTTGGTAGAACTTGCGGATATTTTGGTACAACCTGGTGGGCCTGGGGCTTTTGATGATTACCGTTTTCCGTCTAAAGTTCCGTATTTTTTAGCCAGTGGACGTCCTGTAATTCTTCCTAACTGTAATGTTGCAGAGAAATTACAGCATGGCCACGACTGCTTTTTAATGCAAACAGGGCGCAGTGAAGAAATAGTAAAATACTTGAAAATACTTATGACACATAAGCAACTGGCCCTTACCATGGGTGCTCAGGGTAGGGCTACATCGCGAAATCTTTTTTCCTGGGAAAAGGCCGCTCAGTCTTTAATTCCTTTTTATAGGCAAGCTTTAGCTAAGCATTCGGTGTAAGAATTTATATTGTATATACGAGGTAGCACATGTTTTTTGCAAAAGATTACCCTCAAGAGATTTTACAGCTTTTACTACAAGGCTCTGTGGGGCCTTTGCAATTGGGCACTTTGGCTGAAAAAGCCTTGAGTATGAGTCAAAAATATTCACGCACTGAGGCTGAGTCTTTATTTACCATGGCAGGGCAAATGCTTCTGGCGTCTTGGGAAAGCGACATTCTTAATCCTCATGCTGCTCGTGATGTGGTACGAATGTACTCACTAAAACCGTGTTGCCCTGTGCAAATGATTTCACTGGCTAAACTTATAGCAAAAATGGGCGTGTCGGAACACATGCTCGAATATCAAAACCTCTTACAAACAGAGGATGCTTCTTTTATCCAACGTTATATTCAAACAAAACATAGGCAAGAGCCACAAAGTTTGTTTTGGATATATAGTGCTGTGCATTTAGCCTATGCAGCAGAACACTATGTCTGGCTTGAACAATTGCTTGTATCATCCGCAGCTCTTTTGCAGCCTTTACAGCAGGGAATATTGGGGGATGTGAGCTTTATTCAAGGAAATTTTGAAAAAGCTCAAAAGCATTACACCGAAGCTTTACGCACTGTTCCATCGTTAACATGGCGTGAAAGACTAGGCGATGCCTTGCTTAGCAGTGGACAAAGGGATCAGGCTTTGCACCATTGGGATGCTGTGCTTACCCAGCGCCCTTGGCATGTGTCCTTATGGCTAAAACGCTATGATGTGATACATGAATATGATAAAGCAGGAAACTTGCCTGAGGGGCAAGGGGCTGTATTACTCTATACTTGGAATAAAGCAGCATGTTTAGATGCGTCTTTACAGTCCATTGCTACATCAAATTTGGGCACAGCGCGGGTGGTTGTTTTTGATAATGGAAGTACCGACACCACAAGGCAAGTAATTTCTGCCTGGGAAGATAAACTGGGCTCGCGCATGAGCTCTTTTCGCGCTCCTTGTAATATAGGTGCACCCGCAGCGCGCAACTGGCTTCTTACCATGCCCCAAACGCAAGATTGTGCATGGGTAGCTTATCTAGACGACGATGCCACAGTACCGCCAGATTGGCTGGGGCATTTTGGTACTGCTATGCAAGCCTACCCGCAGCATCCTGTTTATGGCTGCCGTGTGGTAAATCACGATAATGCGCACATAATACAAAATGCAGACCTGCATTTGCGCCAAGGCAATGTGCAAGGTTCCATGCGAGGTGGGGAGGAAGGAAGTGAACCTGGGCATGTGCAACGCTTTACACTTTCTGAGCTTCATTTAGAGGGGCTCGACTTTGCCTCTTTTGCGTATATGCGTCCTTGTGCGTCAGTAACAGGGTGTTGTCATTTGTTTAGACGTAAGGCCTTGGATGTTGCAGGTGATTTCGATTTGCGATTTTCTCCTAGTCAATACGATGATTTAGAACATGATATTCGCTTAGCCTTGCAAGGGCAATGGCCTATATACCAAGGGCACCTAGCAGTAAAACATATGCGAAAATCAGGCAAAGAGACGTCGTGCAACGAAGCATCGAGTATGTCTGCTTGGTCTAATCTATTTAAGTTACAAACTAAATATACCCACGAAGAGTATGAAATCCTTCGTCAAAAAGAGCACGCTATACTTTTAAATGACCTTTTATTGAAAGTAGAGGGGGAATAAGAGACAGAAAGACGACATATGTGAGCATGTAATTAATTAAAATTATAGTATATGTCTTTTAGGTCACAAAAAAATTACAAAAAAAATAAAAAAGTGCTTGACCAAGAGAGCGTCTTAGTGCATTTTCCTTTTCGCGCTGAGGC
>CAYJND010000064.1:0-10848 GCA_964371565.1 uncultured Desulfovibrionaceae bacterium | reverse complement strand
ATACACATCGCACCTTGGATTGTTTAACTTCCTTGTATCTGGCACTTTTTGAACAGCCTGCTATAGGATGTAACGAGAGCGTCATCTGAAGAAAATCCCCGCCATCAGCTTAGATGGCGGGGATTTTTTAATGACAGTGTCTTTTTTTAAGCAAGATACTCAGCATCGCTTTGGGCGCAGCTTTGCGAAAAGGCAATGGCTGCATCCACTTGTTGGGGGCATGTGCCCACATAGGTGGAAAGATCAAAGATAACATCTAAATCTTCTTGGCTAAAGCAGGAACGTAGCTCTTCATTGGTAAGGCCGTCACGCAAGGGGATATTTTGCTCGCGGGCAGCGTTACAAGCTTCTAATACCAATTGATGGGCTTTTTGCTTACCAATTTTTTTACCAGCGGCTAGCAATAAACGCTCTGCTGCCACTTGCCCTGCGAGAACGTCCATATTGCGGGCAATATTTTCTTCATACACTTGTAAGTCGCTAAGCAAGAAGTTAATGGCGCCTAAGGCTTTTGCTGTGAGCAAGCTGCTTTCAGGTATACCATGCCAATCAAGGCGCCAAGAGCGGGCGTCGCGTTCGTGTTCGCTCATCATGCCTTGAAAGCCAAGCTGACTGTTTGTGGTAACAATGCGGCATAGGTTTACAATAAATTCAGAAACTTCAGCGTTGCGTTTATGAGGCATGGTGGAAGAGCCCACATAATTTTCGCCAAGGGGCTCGTGCAATTCTAAAATTTCAGTGCGCGAAAGCTGATAAATTTCATTGGCAATGCGCGAAATGGTGCCGCATACATAGGCAAGTAATACTTGATATTCTGCTATACAATCGCGGCTCATGGCCCAAGAGGTTAAGGGCACTTCAAGGTCTAATTCCTTGGCGTATAATTTGGTCACTTCAAGAGCTTTTTCACCAAGACCAGCTTGAGAGCCCACACCGCCGTGTAAAAGGCACACAAAAAGGCGTTTTTTGGCTTCTTTCATGCGCTCAATATTACGGCGCATTTCAGCAAGCATGGTGGCAAACTTAGCACCAAGGGTAATGGGGCTGCCGTGCTGCACATGGGCGCGCCCCATGCTAGGTAGGGTTCTGTAGCGCGCGGCAAGGGCCATAAGATTTTTTTCAACGGTAATACTATCGCGTAAAACAATTTTATAGGCATCGCGCATTTCTAAAATAAGACCTGTGTCTTCAATGTCTTGCGTTGCGGCGCCAAAGTGAATGTATTGCCCATGATCGCCATCACAAGCTTTTTGTAATTGGCGTAATAAGGGCATAAGCGTGTGCCCAGTAAGGGGCAATTGCTCTTTTAAGTAATCAAGATCAATGTTTTCAATATGGGCTTTGGCGTCAATTTCTGCGGCGGTTTCTTGGCTAATAATGCCTAGAGCTGCTTGAGCGCGAGCAAGGGCTGCTTCAATGCGTAGCCAGCGGTCAAAGCGTTTTTCATCGTCAAAAACAGCGCGCATTTCTGCTGTGCCCCAAGAGTTTTTATAAAAATCTGAATTCATTATATGTGCAGGCATGGTAAACCTCGTAAGTAAAAGTATTGTGTGCGTATAAAAAGTTTAGGCATCGGTGGCGCCAAGGCGCTTTGCTTCGTCTATGACCAGCTGCACCTGCTCTACAGAGGTGCCAATGTGGCGCATATAGTCCATAACTTCATCTAATTCTTGCTCTGTGGTGTGTTTTGCCACTTCTGCATCTTCCAGTAAGGCTTGCTTAAAAGAAATAAGCTCGCGCTGGGCACGCATGGCGGCGCCATGTACCATATGGTGCGCTGTAAGCTTGCCTACTTTGCCGGCAAGGTGGAACATAACAGCCTCAGAGAAAAGCAAGCCGCGCAAGCAATCGAGGTTTTTGGTGATGGCTTCTTGGCTAATGTCTAAGCCTTCAAGAATGCGGTTTAAATTTGCAAGGGCTCTAGCGGTGAGCACAGATGATTCTGCCACGCTGTGCCAATCCATGCGCCAAGCTCTGGTATCGCGCTCATGCTCTGCCATCATGCTTTGTAAACCTAAAGAGCTATTATTCATAACAATGCGGCACACAGCTACATTCATGGAGCATTTTTCGGCATTGCGCTTATGCGCCATGGTAGAAGAACCTACGTATTCTTCGCCAAAAGGTTCGTGCAATTCCCAAATTTCAGAGCGAGATAATTGATAAATTTCATTGCAAATACGCGCTACGGTGCCGCCAATAATGCCCAGTACGCATTGGTATTCGGCTAAATTATCGCGCGAAGAGCCCCAGCCCGTGGGGGGCAAGGTGAGCTGCAAATCATGGGCTAAAGCTTTGGCGGTTTCCATGGCTTTATCACCAAGGCCAGCCATGGTGCCTGTGCCGCCGTGCAGCATAATAATAAAGATGCGCTTTTGCATATCTTTTAAGCGCTCGATATCACGGCGAATTTCTGCGGCCCAGCCAGCAAATTTTAAACCCAAGGTAATGGGTAAACCATGCTGATTATGGGTGCGTCCCACCATGGGCAGGGCTTTAAACTGTTCAGCTAGGGGCAAGAGGGCTTTTTCTGCGCGAATAAGGTCGCGCTGTATGATGGCTGTGGCATCACGCATTTCTAAAACAGTGCAAGTATCTTGAATATCTTGCGTGGTGGGGCCAAAGTGAATGTATTCACCATAGCCATTGTCACACACTTTTTGCACAGCTTTGAGCAAAGGCATAAGGCTATGGCCTGTGGCTTCTAAGTCTTGTAAGATAAAGGCTTCGTCCAGAAGTTCAAGCTTGGCTTTTTTGGCTATTTCTTCAGCGGCTTCTGCAGGGATAACACCAAGCTTTGCTTGCACTTTAGCTAAACGAATTTCTATATCTAGCCAGCGCCCGTAGCGACGGCGCGCGTCAAAAACTTCACGCATTTCGTCGGTGCTATAAATATGCTTATAATAGGGGGAGTCGATGATGTGGGCATTTTCAGACATGCTTACTTCCTTTTTTCCTGAATGTTTACGAGGGGGGTTATTTTTTATCTATGCAGGGCATAGATGGTGTATTTGGTAAAGCGTGAATAGCCGCAATAAAGGCTTCACTTTGCTCAGCTGATAAAGCCTCACATGTAAGCTGACGAAATTTTTTGGCAAGCTCTGCATAGGAGGCAGGGCTTTCGGGGTCGCCCTTACGAAAGGCATTAAAAGCGCTGTATTGGCTACCGTCATCAAGGGTGACAGTGACCTTACAAGGACGCGCCGCAGGAAAGCCAGCATCCATTTCAGCATCAAAAACAAGCTGCACCTTTTGCATAAGTGCTTGTGTTATGGGATCTTGTACATGCTCTAAACCAAGCCCTTCAAAGGGAATAGCCTTGTGGCGTGCAAAGTGGGCAAGGCAAAAAGGTATGCTAAATTTGGCTTCTTCTAGGCTTTGTGGCTGTGCTATGCCGGCAATTTCCATGGCGCGGGCATAAAGCTGCACGGTAATGGCGCTGATGTTTTCGGCTTTAAGGTCATGCTGTTGTAAAACAGTGTCTAAAGCGTCAATCATAGAATGCGTTTGCCCGCATGTGGGATACATTTTAAAATTGGATTCTAAAATCTTATACTGCTGCCCAAGGTTTAAGTCTAACTTTTCAGCCACAGGCGCGCGCCCTAAGGCTGCTAAAATACCGCATTTTCCTTCAAAAATATGGGCGGCACCGGCAATGTTTTGCTCTGCCATAAGGGCTGCCATAAGGCCCTCCATGGCAGACTTACCGGGGTGAAAAGGCTTAGCTTCAAGGCAATTATCTTCTAAAAATTGCCACAGACCAGCGGCTTGAGTACCGGCATGGCCAAGGGCATAGGCGCATTGCTCTGCACTGAGCCCCAATATTTTTGCGGCGGCGGCGGCGGCGCCAAAAACCCCCGCAGTGGCAGTGGTATGCCAGGTGCTATAGTGCGCCTTACCAAGGGCTTCACCCACGCGAATGACCAATTCATAACCGGCTATGGCACCCTCTATAAAGGCTTTTGCCGGATCTTTAGCTAAAGGGGCTAAGGCTTGCACCACAGGAAAAACCACAGAACCGGGATGCAATATGGACAAACGGTGGCCATCGTCGGTTTCGGCAATATGACCCAAGGCGCCATTAACAAAAACTGCCATGAGTAAGGAGAGCTTTTCCTCATGTCCCACTATACAGTGGTCACCAGATCCGCCCATGCGTTGCCCAAGGCGTACATATTTTTGCGCTGTGGGGTGCATAGCGCCGGCATACGCTGAGCCCAACCAATCTAAATAGCAACCGCGGGCTTTTTCGCAAATTTCCTCATGCATGGCAGAGGGCAATGTCTCAAGCGAGGTGTGCGCTATCCAGTGCCCCAGCTTTTGTGCATAGGTAGATGTATTAGCTTGCATGATTTTGTTCCTTTCTTTTTTGCCAATATTCTTTCACATGACCAAATACAGGCACAAGAGAGAATATAAGGGCTATGCCAAGCATAAGGGCGCTAATGGGGCGTGTAACAAAAATACCGAATGAACCGCCAGAAAGCACAAGGCTTTGTTCAAAGCCTGTTTCCATCATGGGGCCAAGAATAAGTGCCAAAACCAGAGGCGCTTGGGGTAAATGCATTTTATCCATAATAAGGCCAATGACACCAAAGGCTAAGGCAATAAGAATATATTCTGGTGAATTGCCCACAGAATAAGCGCCGGTAACGCAAAGCAGTATGATAATACCTGCCAAAATGGTTTGCGATAATTTAAAAATAATTTTGGCAATGCCGCGGCCTAAGGCAAGCCCTAAAGGTCCCATGATAATATTAGCCACAAAAAAGGCTACAATGATGAAGTAGGCAATGTCGGGATTTTCATTAAAAAGAGCAGGGCCGGGGCGCAGACCTTGAATCATGAGCGCGCCAAGAAATAAAGCCGAAGTAGAGTTGCCGGGCACACCCAGAGCCAATAAAGGCACCATGGAGCCTGCCACTACGGCATTGTTGGCAGCCTCTGGGGCAGCAATACCGTGGGGCACGCCGGTGCCAAAAGGTAAGTGCTTATAACGCGCTCTGGCATAATCGTAGGCTAAATAAATAGCCATAAGCATGCCTGCACCGGGAATGATACCCACCACGGTGCCAATGGCGCTACTGATAAGTATGAGGGGCAGAAGAGCTATAAGCAAAGACATGGGCGGCAAAGTGGGCCCAATGGTAGGCAAGGTGTAATTTTGGTTGTTAGATTCATTTATTTTTATAATCATATGAAATACAGAAGAAACACCAAATAAGCCAATAAGCATGGGCACCAAGGGGATGCCCTCAAAAAGGGTGAAAGAGCCCATGGTAAAGCGCGGATAACCCGTTTGCGGGCTGGTGCCAATGCTAGAAAGGAGCAACCCTAAAACACAAACAATAAGATTTTTAAGCACATTTTTGCCAGACATGCCTGCCACGGTGGAAAGACCCAATATGGCCAGAGCAAAATATTCTGGTGGGCCAAATTTTAAGGCATAACCTGCTAGCACTGGGGCAAAAAACATAAGTACAATGGCGCTGCAAATACCGCCTACCACCGAGCTAATGGTAGAAATGCCAAGGGCAAGGCCAGCTTTGCCGCTTTGCGCCATGGGGTACCCGTCATTGGTGGTCACTACCGAAGAAGCCGTGCCGGGAATTTTTAACAAAATTGCAGGAATGGAACCGCCATAACAAGCCGCGCAATACACGCCCACCAAGAGGGCAAAAGCATAATTGGGCGACATGGAAAAAGTCACCGGTACGAGCACTGCCAAAGTGATGGTATCGTTAAGACCGGGTATGGCACCCACCACAAGCCCTAGCAATACGCCAAAGGCCAGCATAAGAAAAATATCGGGGGTAAAAACTGTTAAAAACTGTGAAAATAAAATGCCTTCCATGCGTATACTCCTTATATATTGCGCTGATGCAAGCGATTAATAGTCTTCACTGCCAAATAAAATGCCTGTGGGTAGGGGCACTTCTAGCACCACAGCAAAGAGAATATAGGCAAGCAAAGCTGCACCTAAGGCAATGACTAAGGCAATCCATCTATTGGTATAGCGCATACTTAAAAAGAAAATACCCACCAAAATAATGCTGGCAAAAATATAGCCCACATAAACAAGAGCAAAGGCATAACCAAGCATGAGTAAAGATATAAAGGCTATTTTACTATAGCGTTGCCACATAAAACTTTGCCCTGTGGCTTCGCGGCGACGGCGCAAAGCCGATATAAGCAATAGGCCAGAAAGGGCAGCTAAAAGAGGGGCAAGATGTGTTGGAAAAAGGGCCACGTCTTCGGGGTAGCTTAACGCCGTAAAATAAAATATGCCGGAAAGAATAAGTAAAGCTAGCGCAAGCAAAGCATCTTGTTTCCAAGGAATCATAGTAACCTCTTTTATAGCAGGGAGTACTGCGGGAAAAAATTGCGAGAAAGTAAATGTGCCATAAAAAAACTGCCCACAGCTGAGCTATGGGCAGTTTACAGTATTATTTTGCTTGTAAAATGGGCTTCATTTCTAACAAGATTTTGGCATTGTCATTGGCATACTTGGTGAATTCATCAGAACCAAGCACCACCAAGGGAAATCCTGCATCTTCCATGCGCTTTACAAAAGCAGGGTCGGCGCTCATTTTTACAAAGGCGTCGCTAAGCGCTTTAACTACATCAGCGGGGGTTTTAGCAGGAACAGCCAAACCGCGGAAGGCGCCCCATTCAGTTTCAAAACCAAGGCTAGAAAAACGCTCAATTTTTTCTGCGCCGGCATAGGCAGAGTTAGACATCATGCCAAGCACGCGTAAGGAACCGTCTTTTATATAGCTGGTCACTTCGCCATAAGCCATCATGGCAGATTGCACGTGACCGCCCAATAATTGGGTCACTTGCTGGGCAGAAGAAGAGTTGTGAATATAGTTAAAGGTGGTGCCAAAGTGCTTTTCAGCCATAAGAGCTGCCATGTGATGCGAGGTAGAGTGCCCAGGGGTAGCCATGCTAATGCGCGTGGTTTTAGAGGCATCTAAGTATTCTTTTAAGGTTTTGTAAGGGGAGTTAGCAGGCACTACTAAGACTTCTGGGTCAAAGCAATACATGATAACAGGGGTGAAATCGGTATGCTTAAAGGGGGCGGCTTTGAAGATGGGGTTAGATACCACAGAGCTGGTATAGGCTAACATGGTATAGCCATCGGGGCGAGCCTTAGCGCCAGCAGCTTGACCAATAAGAGCGCCGCCGCCGGGCATGTTTTCTACGATAATATTTTTACCGTCTAAATACTTGGGAGCAACTTCGCTCAGCATGCGTACGGTTACGTCAACGCCACCACCGGGTGCAAAAGGTACGATAACTTTGATATCCTTTGCGGGAAAGTCAGCAGCCATAAGTGGCGTGGTACCTACCAAAAGAGCAGCTAAAGCAACAGCTGCAGTCATAAAGCGGAACATGTGTAACTCCTTTACCATATGTTAAACAAAAAGTGCCTTGTGCGGCAGTTTGTATCTTGCGCACCCCTGTGGTGCGCAAGCAAAGTATTAGCATATATTTAAGGGTATTTTCTAGCAAAAAAGTGCAAAAGCCCTTATGCTCCCGTGTTGTCAGATTTTTTTTCAAGCATAATATGTAAAACCTCTTCGTCGGTAGAGCGCATACCAATGCGTGCCAAACGCCCAATGCTGTGAATGGTATTTTCCACCGTATCTTTTACGATGCCTTCACCTTCGTGAAACTCTTCTGATTGCATGGCTAAATCGTGTCCTAAAATGGCAGCATCTACAGAAGTGGCAATTTTTGCGGCGCAAGATGGTTTAGCCCCGTCACAAACAATACCAGATACATTGGCTAAGGTGTTGGTAATAGTAGCAGAAATTTGAGCTTCGCTACCGCCATAAAGCCAAGTAATGGCAGCTCCGCTACCACAAGCGGCACTTACGGCGCCGCAATAAGCAGACAGTTTGCCAATGCCAGATTTTTGGTGAATGGCAATAAGATTGCTCACCAAGAGGGCGCGATAAAGGGTATCTTTAGAGGTGTTAAGCTCTTTGGCATATTCAATAACAGGCAAAGATACGGTCATGCCCTGATTGCCACTGCCAGAGTTAATAACCACAGGCAGGTCGCAGCCGCTCATGCGAGCATCAGAGCCAGCAGCTGCCACGGCTTTGGCGCGGGTGCGAATGTCGCTACCGCGTGTTTGCAAAAGATTACGCCCAACACTAGCGCCATAGTGCTTGCTAAGGCCCTCTTCAGATATATGGGTATTGTACTCTATTTGTCTGTCAAGTAAGTCTTGCACGCGGTCAAGGGGGCAGAGCTTGGCAAATTCTAAAATTCCGGCAACGCTCATGAAATTGCGCTCCCCAAAAAAGGAATCAGCGCCGGGGGTATAGCGCCCTCCTTGTAAAATTTCGCCGTCTTTTTCAATGCGCACCACATTGGTGTGTCCGCCGGCTACCTCTACAATGGCTTCGTGCCCGTCTGCTTTGGCGGTAATAATAATATGTAAGTCTGGTACGCCCGCCATAAGGCTTACGGTGCAAAAATTCTTGCTTACCAACTCGCGCCCTTGTGCGGCTTCTTCTTCAGATATGGCCGTAAGGATTTCTAATTTAAGCTCTGGTTTGCCACAGATAGTGCCAAGCACAGCGGAAATTTCAATGCCTTTTTCACCGCCAGAATGGGGCACGGTGACGCCTTTAACATTTTTAATGACATTGCCGCTGCAATCTGCATGAATGCTATGCGGAAATACACCTAGGGTTTGCCTTGCAATGGCAGCTGCGTAAGCTATGGCTGCAGGTTCAGTGCATCCCAGTGAGGGAACGAGTTCACTATGTAAAACGTCTAGGTACTTTTCTATAGTTTGCGTGTTCATAAATCCGCCTGTGCAAAAAAATTGAGAAAAAATTTTCTAAATTAAGCTATAGCACTATACGTGCCAATATTTGAATTTGGCATGTTTTTATGAGAAAAAAACTTATAACAAGGCGCTGACAAAGGTAAAAGAGGCTTTATATGTAAAAATGAAACAAGAATTTTTCTTATAGAAAAAAATTATCAAGGCAATTCTTGTTATTTTCTCAAAAATGTGAGAATTTATTCTCATTATTTTTCATTTTTCTCAGAGGTTTTTATGTCGTCTATTTCGCCTTTTCCTGCAAGCGCCTGTAATAGTTCTGTAGAACGTTGGGTTAGCGTGCAAAAATATATTCAGCCCTTGGCAGAATTACTCAATGCAGAGATTTTGGTCATTGATAAAAATGGCATTTGCGTGGGCGGCACCGCCCGCAATACAGCGCGTTTGGGTACCAAGGTGCCCGATGATAATGCTTTAAGTTATAGTTTGCGCACGGGCGAGAGCACTTTTGTGCTTGAACCTGGCTGTGATGATGTTTGCCTTCAGTGTTCTAAGCGGGACGGCTGTGCAGAGATGGCTAATTTTACCGGTGCTATTTTTGTGGAAGATAAAGTCATAGCCGTGGCGCAATTTGTGGCTTATACCCAAAGGCAGCGCGCAGATTTGCTCTCTAAGGTAGAGCAGGCCTTTGATCTTTTACAGCATGTGGTGAAGTTTGTTTGGCAGCATGAAATGCACCCTGTGTCGTTAAAGGCTTCAAAATATAAAGAAAAATTTCATGATTTCATTGGGGAAAGTAACCCCATGAAGAAATTAAAAAGTAAAATTATAAAGGTAGCTCCGGGGCAAAGTACGGTGCTTATTCAAGGCGAATCTGGCACGGGCAAAGAATTGGTAGCTCGCGCCATTCATGAACATAGTTTGCGCAAAGGTAAAGCCTTTGTGCCTATTAATTGCGGTGCCATTCCGGAAAGCTTGATGGAAAGTGAGCTTTTTGGCTATGTGGGCGGCGCTTTTTCGGGTGCAGATAAAAATGGCCGTGCTGGTTTGTTAGAGCAAGCCCATGAGGGCACATTATTTTTGGATGAAATTTCAGAAATGCCTCTATCCTTGCAGGTTAAGCTTTTGCGCTGCTTGCAAGAAGGCACCGTGCGCAGGGTAGGGGCTAGCTCGCAAAAAAAGATTGATATTCGCGTTATAGCTGCCAGCAATAAAGATTTACGTCTTATGGTACAGCAAGAACTCTTTCGCCAAGATTTATTCTTTCGCTTAGATGTAGTGCCCCTCTATGTGCCGCCCTTGCGCGAGCGAAAAGAAGATATTGGCTTGCTTACGGCGTATTTTTTACAGCAATTTAGCAAGGCGCAAAACCGTTCTTTTCGTATGTCTACTAAGCTGCATGATGTTTTTGAAAAATATTCTTGGCCTGGTAATGTGCGTGAGTTGCAAAACTTTGTGGAATTTGGGGTGAGCCTGTGTGAAAATGATGTTTTAACCCTTGAGGTGATGCTACCACGCTTTGAACAATATACGGCGCAAGAAGGCTGCCTGACATCGCCACCAGAAACATCTACATCTAGGCTGCCTTATTTACCCCCAAAGCAAGCGCAAGAAAAAGCTGAGCTAGAAAGCTTATTGCAAGAATATGCCAGAGTAAAAGGCGGAAAAAAAGAAATAGCCGAGCAGTTGAATATAAGTTTGGCTACTTTGTATCGTAGGCTACAAAAGTACGATTTAGCTTAGCAGGCTGTTGAAAAAGCACCATCTACTGCATCAGTTAAACGATCCAAACTGCTCATGTATGCCTTTAGACACATCGCACCTTGGATTGTTTAACTTCTTTGTATCTGGTACTTTTTGAACAGCCTGTATTTAGCAGATATTTGAAAAAGGGCTGTCTGCTACAGTAAGTGACGTACTAGCAGGCCGCATGACGCGGCCTAGCCCCGCTTTTTTTAGTTTACATTGCGGCAAAAGCTACCTCTCAAAGGTAGGGTGTTGCCGCAATGAAAGTTTTTTGTAAAGGGGGGGCTGGGGGCAAA
>CAYJND010000063.1:0-10907 GCA_964371565.1 uncultured Desulfovibrionaceae bacterium | reverse complement strand
GGAAACACGTTTTTAAGCATTAACTACTTAGAGGTGAACATGGCAAAAAAAGCTAAATTCCACCAACATTTTCAAGAATGGCTAAGCTCATTGCCCAAGGATGAGCGTTGGTGTATTCTTATTACGGCAGACCCCGATGCCATGGGGGCCGCCATGGCCTTAAAGCGCATTATGTGGCGTAAAGGGCGAGAAATTGTCATAGCCAGTACCAATGAAGTGACGCGGCCTGATAATTTAGCCATGATACGGTATTTGCGTATTCCCTTGGTGCGTTGGCAGCCAGAAATGCAAAAAGATTTTCAGCGCTTTGCCATAGTAGACTCACAGCCTCACCATAATAAAGCCTTTGATGGCATACCTTTTTCTCTCATTATTGATCATCATCCTACTCCGGCAGATTATTGCTACGTGGCAGAATATGTGGATGTGCGCCCAAAAATTGGCGCCACCTGCACTATGATGTGGCAATATTTGCGCGAGCTTGATATCCGTCCAAGCAAACTTTTAGCCACGGCTTTACAATACGGCATTCGTACTGACACAGCGCTTTTTGAAAGAAGCGGCACGGAAATGGATTTTCGCGCCTATCAATGGCTGGCGCGTTATAGTGATACGGCTCTTTTGCGGCGTATTTTGCGTAGTGAATATTTGCCCGAATGGTTGCCGTTGTTTTCACACGCCTTTCGCTCTTTGCATACGTGTAAAAATGGCGCCTATGCCCACGTGGGTGTGGTAAGTTCGCCTGACATGCTTGTGGCCATTGCTGATTTTTTTACCCGCGTGCATGGTTTGCGCTGGGTGGCAGTGAGCGGCGAATATGAAGATACTTTAGTCATTATTTTTCGCAGTGATGGGAGCACCCATATTGGTGCCAAAGCTCAAAAGCATTTTGACGCTTATGGCTCTGCGGGCGGGCATAAAAGTATGGCGAGGGCAGAGATGCCCCTATCGGCCTTAAATGGTGTGTCGCCAGAAGAGTTTGTTTATAAAAAACTTGGGCCTAAGTGCTATAAAAAGAACATGATTAAAAAGGCTAAACAGCTACAAGCATAGAGTGTCATGCAAATGCTTTCTGTTTTTATGTAATATGTGTTGACAGTATGGCGAAAGCAGTGATAAAACACAGCTCAAGGAAAATTATTTATGCAAAGCCAAAATTACACCACTTCTTCTTATTTTGCTGGCCAAAGCTTTAACAGCTTTTGGTTCTTTAGCTATTTTAGAAGCACCTGTGGTGAGGGATGCGCATAATTTTTTTTGTAAATTATACCATTTCAAGAGCCGCAGGTACCATGCCAGCGGCTCTTTTTTTTAGTTCAAAAAGTCGCTGCAAGGCTCTTCACCATTAACCTGAGCTTTAGGAGAACAGTGTCATGCAATTAGGAAAACAAATTCGCTTAGAACGTATCATCAATCGTCGCAGTCAACGAGCCATTATTGTTCCCATGGATCATGGCATTACCATTGGCCCCATTGATGGTCTTGTGGATATGCGTAAAGTGGTTAACGATGTGGCAGAGGGCGGCGCCGATGCTGTGCTTATGCATAAAGGTCTTATTCGTTGCTCTCACCGTCAAAGCGGCGAAGATGTAGGCCTTATTGTGCACCTTTCAGCCTCTACGGCACTTGGCCCCCATGGCAATAGAAAAACCATTGTGACCTCAGTAGAAGAAGCCTTATGTCATGGCGCTGATTGCGTATCTGTGCATGTGAACTTGGGTGACCCTGATGAACGTCATATGCTTAAAGATTTTGGGCAAGTGGCAGAATCTTGTGATCGTTGGGGAATGCCTCTTTTTGCCATGGTTTACGCGCGCGGCCCGCAAATTAAAAATGGCTACGATGCTGATGTTGTGGCACATTGCGCCCGCGTGGGTGTAGAGCTAGGCGCTGATATTGTAAAAGTTGTTTACCCTGGCAGCGTTGAAGGTTTTTCTAAGGTAGTAGAAGGTTGCTGCGTGCCTGTGCTTATTGCCGGCGGTGAAAAAATGGATTCTACCCGTGATATTTTACAAATGGCTTATGATGCTATTCAAGCCGGCGGGGCAGGTCTTTCTGTGGGGCGTAATGTATTCCAGCACCCCGATCGTATAAATTTAGTGCGTGCTTTACGTGCCATTGTGCATCATGATGTGGAAGTGGACGAAGCTTTAGACATGATGGAGGCAGGTAAATAATGGCTAGCGTATGGTTTAAAAGTGTGCCCTTGTGCAAAGAAGATGTGACTCTTGCTTTAGAATCTGGCATTGATGGGCTTATTGTACCTGCCAAGCATGTGCAAAGTGTGGCGGCATTGGCGCGCTGCACTGTTATAAGTGAAGAAGAAATGCCCTCCATGGCTTTGCATAAAAAAGAAGATGAAGAAGCTTTTGTAAAGGCTGTGCAAAAAGGTAAAAAGCTTGTGCTGGCTGCAGGGTGGGAAATTATTCCCGTAGAAAATATTTTAGCGCAATGCGACTTTGTAGCCGCAGAGGCACGCTCTTTGACCGAAGCCCGTTTAGCTGCCGGTGTTTTAGAGCGCGGCGTGAGCGCGGTGGTGCTTTTGCCTGAAGCTTTAGAAAGCATGAAAGCCATAGTAAAAGAACTTAAAATCTCTCAAGGCACCATGACCTTGCAAGAAGCCACCGTGACTAAAGTAGAGGCTGTGGGGCTTGGGCATAGAGTGTGTGTAGATACCTTATCTCTTTTGCAAAAAGGGCAAGGTATGCTTGTGGGTAATTCTAGCGCTTTTACCTTTTTGGTGCATGGCGAAACTGAGCATAATGAATATGTGGCAGCGCGCCCTTTTCGTGTAAATGCCGGTGCAGTGCATGCTTATGCGCAATTGCCCCAAGATAAAACCACCTATCTAGGAGAATTACGCGCCGGTGAAGATGTGCTCATAGTACATGCTGATGGCAATACTTCTCTGGCCGCTGTGGGTAGGGTTAAAATTGAAGTGCGCCCCATGCTTTTGGTAGAAGCAAAAATAGCCACAGAGCAAGGGGATTTTGTGGGTACGGTGTTTTTGCAAAATGCAGAAACCATTCGTTTAACCCAGCCTGGTGGCGAACCCATTAGTGTGGTGTGCATAAAGCCAGGGGATAAAATTTTATGCCATACAGATAGTGCTGGGCGCCATTTTGGCATGCGTATTAGCGAAGAAATTCAAGAAGTGTAGTGTGTTATGAGCGAACAAGCATTGGCAGAAAAACTTGCTAAAGTGCGTCAAGAAATTGATGCTGTGGATCAAGAGCTTTTATGTATGCTCAACAAAAGGGCCTCGTTAAGCCTTGAAGTGGGGCGCATTAAAGCTGAGGAATATGGCGTTGAAGCTTGCGCCCGTGTAGACGGCGGGGCAGAAGGCGGGGCAGATGCCGTAACCAGCGGGGCTATTTTTAAGCCTGAGCGCGAACAACAGGTGCTGGCAAATTTAGCCGCCGCCAATGCCGGACCCTTGCCACAAAAGCATGTGGATATAATCTGGCGTGAGATATTTTCTTCATCTCGGGCTTTGCAAAGGCCGCAAAAGGTGGCTTATCTTGGCCCAGAGGGAACCTTCTCGTATTTTGCAGGATTGGAATTTTTAGGAAAAAGTGTCGATATGTGCCCTTTTTCTAATTTTCATGATCTTTTTAGGGCTGTCTATGATGGCAGATGCCAACTAGGTGTGGTGCCCTTAGAAAATTCTTTGCAAGGCACAGTAGGGCAATGCTTTGATTTGTTTTATAATTTTTCTGTATCTATTCAGGCAGAACTTTTATTACATATCAAGCACTCTTTGCTTAGTCTTGGTAAATCTTTGCAAGATATTACCCATGTGTACTCGCATCCGCAGGCTTTGGCGCAATGCGATGTATGGTTGCGCGCCCATGTGCCTTGGGCAGAGTTAATACCTACCGAGTCCACTGCCGCTGCTGCGCGCCGCGCTTTGGAAAGCCCTAAATTTGCCGCCATTGGCAATGCCACCTTAGCAGATATACATTCTTTTACGGTGCTGGCTTCTTCTATAGAGTCCAGTGCGGATAATTGGACGCGCTTTGTCATTATTGCGCCGCAAGATGTGTCTGCTTTGCAAGGCAAGGCGGCATCGCCTGCTCAAAAAAGTACTGAGCAAGGCCTTGCCCCCTTGGCGCGCAAGACGTCGCTTTTGTTTACGCTTATAGATAAGCCCGGTTCTTTATCGGCGGTGCTTACGGCCTTTGCCGAACACGGGGTTAATATGCGCAAACTTGAGTCGCGCCCTTTGCGCTTAGCAAGCGGGGAAAGCTGGCGTTATGTCTTTTTTGTAGATTTAGAATGCGATTTACTAGAACCAGTCTATGCGCCTTTAGTGGAAAGTATTCAAGCTTTGTGCAGTTCATTTCGTATTCTTGGGGCTTATCCTGCGGCTGTGCCCCATATGAGTCCGTCTGAGGGAGGAAAAAACTTATGCTAAGCGTGCAAGCTCCGGCTTCTAAATCGATTTCTCACCGCACCCTTATGGCTGCGGCGCTTACCGACGGCATTTCTAATGTACGTAATGTGCTTATGAGTCGTGATATTTTGTGCACCATGGATGTACTGCGTGCGGCAGGAGCCAGTGTTACAGAAATAGACGGCGCCCCTGCAGAAGAGGGGACAAAATCCTTTGTGGTTTGCGGCATGGGTGCCCCGACAGTGCCGGCTTTAAGTGATGAAGCGCCTATTTCTTGCTATATGCATGAATCTGGCACTTCTTGTCGTTTGCTTTCTGGTATTTTAAGCACATGCCCCAGTACGTTTCGTGTTCATGGGGCAGAGCGCTTGCATGAGCGCCCTTTGCGCCCTCTTACCGATGCTTTGCAAGAGCTGGGGGTAGCCATACATTTTGAGGGCGCTGAGGGCCATGCCCCCATGGTGCTTACGGGCACTACTTTTGCCAAGACCCATATTACCATAGATAGTGATGAGTCTAGCCAATATCTTTCGGCTTTGCTTTTAGCAGCGCCGCGCAATTTTGGCGGACTCACCATAACTCTTGGGGGCAAAAAAGCCGTATCGTGGCCTTATGTGGGTTTAACTCTGCAAACGCTAGAAGATTTTGGCATACCCTTTAGGGTAGAGTGCAAAGAGGGGGACGCGTGGGTAGCAAGGCCTTGGCGTGAGCTTAAAGAAGCTGTACCCCATGCTACACGCTTTTGCATTGAATGCGCCACCTATCAGGTGGGGGATTATTGTGTAGAGGGGGACTGGTCTGGGGCGTCATACTTAGTGGCTGCTGGTGCGCTGGGTTCTCAGGTTTTATGCATTCATGGTTTGCGGGAAAACTCTTTGCAGGGCGATGCTGCCATTATGCAGATTTTGCACCATATGGGTGGTAAGTTTAGCTGGCAAGACGGGGTGTTACAAGTGCATCCTGTGCCTTTGCATGGGGTAAGGGTAGATATGGGGCATTGCCCAGATCTTGTACCCACCGTGGCCATGATGGCGGCTTTTGCCACAGGCGAAACGCTTATAGAAAATTGTGCGCATTTACGGATAAAAGAATCTGATCGCATTGCCGCGCCGGCTACTGAGTTGCGTAAATTAGGGGTAGAAGTAGAAGAAAGGGCTGACGGCTTGCGTATTGTAGGGCTTGGCGCAGTGCCCACAGTGCCTGCAGGTATGCTTTTTTCTAGTCATAATGATCATAGAATTGCCATGTCATTGGCTTTGCTTTCCTTGCATGGTGCTACACTTTCTATAGATGATACCAAGGTGGTAGAAAAATCTTTTCCCCATTTTTGGGATGTATGGAAACGCATTTGTGCCTAAAAATATTGTTATAGTGGGCTCTAAAGGGCGTATGGGGGCGTATTTTTTACGCCGCCTGCAAAAACTTGAGGCATATGAAGTTCATGGCATAGATGTGCCCTTGCAGTGTGAGCATATACAAAAGGCTTGCGCCAAAGCGCATTTGGTCTTGCTCTGTGTGCCAGCCCACGCCATGGCTGAGGTGTTGCAACGTATAACACCGCATATGGCGAAGACATGTATTTTAGCTGATATTACCTCGGTCAAGGTGCAAGCCCTTGCTACTATGCAAAAGTACTGGTCTGGTTCTGTTGTGGGCACACATCCGCTTTTTGGTAACAAACCACAGCGCGGTAATGATTTGCCGGTGACCATTGTGCAAGATGAAAGGGCCAAGGAAGAAGCTACAATCTTTGTGGAACAGCTTTTTCAGCATATGGGTTGTCGCACCTTTAGGGCAACGGCACAAGATCATGATAAAGCCATGGCGGCCATTCAGAATTTAAACTTTATTACTTCGCTGGCGTACTTTGCCGCACTTGCTCATGATGAAAGTTTATTGCCGTATTTGACGCCCTCTTTTAAGCGGCGTCAAGATGCAGCGCATAAGCTTTTAACAGAAGATGCCGAGCTTTTTGCAGGCCTGTACGAGGCTAACCCTTATAGTCAACAGTTGGTGCGTAAGTATAGTAAGTTCTTACAAATAGCTGCTGGCGGGGATATTGATTTATTAGTAAATCGTGCTTCGTGGTGGTGGGAGTAGATTTTGATAGCTTTTGTTAAGAAAAACTTTACGCTGGAAGAAAAACCTAGTACTTTACTCTTGACAATTGTCACAGAAATGTCATAGATAATAAAGAAGTCAGTTGAGTTAGTTTATCTAAAATATGTATCTCTGGCTATGGTAAAGGTATACGTTATGGTACACAACGCATCTAAAATTCAGCCTGCGCAAGGGCAAACGAACAAAGAAATGCAAGGTGATGTATTTTTTGATGAAGAATACATGTCTGATGAATTGTTCTTTGATACTTCCTATGGCCTTGTGTACGACGATGGCTTTGGCGACGATGTAGATCTTTTTTCGCAAACGTTAGAACAAAGCTCGTTAACACTTACTGATAAAGTGAATATGGATGATGAACTTATCTTTATGGATTTAAGCGACATCATTTCTAATGATACAGTATACTCGCAAGATTATGATGAAGATGCCAATTTAGATATTTTATTGGGGTCTAAAGACGCTGTGCACTCGGTAAAAGATATGTTCAGCAATAATGAACATGCCTATATGGAGATGGCCGTTCTAGGCGATAATATTCAAGGTCATAATATGCAAGAAATGCTGCATGGTATTGGTATTACTAAAAATACTGATGGTAGTATTCATCTTGATCAGGGCTGGCAGGCCAGCGCGCACAATGGCAATTTTAGTCAATATATACATGCCGAGAGCGACACGACACTTTTTGTGCATCAAACGCTCATTGTCACAGGTAGTTAATACATTTATATATATCGCTAGCGGTTTTGCTGATTTTATAAAAAAAGCCCTGCACGTTGTGTAGGGCTTTTTTGCATATGTATTTTATTCAGGTGCGGGGCCAGCGGCATAGTAGCAACGCTTAGGAGAGTGCACTTTATTGTCTTTTTTTAATTCAGCAATGTGCTTTGAAACTTCTTTGCTATCCATATTGAGCGCTTTAGCAATATCTCCGGGGCGTACGGGCTTTTCAGCGTCTTGCATGGCTTTTAAAATTTGATCTTGCATATATCCTCCAAGGTCTTATTGGTATAAATTCTTATTAACAAAAAATGTACTTGTCCGTCAAGTTATTTTCTGGCACAATGCGCCATACTTATTTTGACATTTAGCATTTTTTAGGACGGATATGACACGCCAAATTCTTCTCTTTGATATTGGCAACACTTCCATAAAGGTAGGGCTGGCTCAGGCAGACAGCCTTATGACCACGTATACCCTACGTACTGACGCAGATCAAACGGCAGACAGCTTGGGGCTTACGCTTTTTTCACTTTTGCAGCATGCCCATATTCTCCCTGATCATATTGAAGCTTGCCTTTGCTCATCGGTGGTGCCAAGTATGACATCACTTGTGCGTGAGGCTGTGGCGCGCTTTGTGGGCGCTAGCTTTTATACGGTGCCACAAGATATTTCTGTACCGCTGAAAAATTGCTATGATAACCCTCATGAGGTGGGCGCAGACCGTTTGGTATGTGCCTATGCAGCGCGAATTTTAGTGCCGCAAAGCCCTTCGCTTATCGTTGTGGACTTTGGCACCGCCACCACATTTGACTGTGTTACTTACAATGATTATCTTGGTGGTATTATATTTCCTGGTGTTCATACAGCTGCTGCGGCGCTGAGTTTAAAAGCAGCCAAGTTACCGCGCATTAATTTAGACACCACAGACACAGAGCCTGCCCCCGGCAGAGATACAGCATCTAGCATGCAACATGGCATATTGTTTGGTTTTGCCGCCATGGTAGAGGGGCTGAGCCAGCGCCTTGCAAGGCAATTAGAAGGCCCGGTACATATTATGGGTACGGGGGGCTTTGCTAAGGATATTGCTAAAGTGAGCTCGTGTTTTGATTCGGTATTACCCAATTTAATTTTAGATGGTTTACGGCAATTGTATTTTTCGCAAAACGCCAAAGCGTCTAATCACCCCTAACACTACCTTCAAAAGTTGAGGAGAAAGTATGAGTACTATCGTATCTGTTCTTGGTCGTGAGATTATTGACTCTCGTGGTAATCCCACAGTAGAAGTGGAAGTGAGCCTTGAGTCCGGTCATATTGGCCGTGCTGCTGTGCCCTCTGGCGCTTCTACCGGTTCGCGCGAAGCCTTAGAAATGCGTGATGGCGACAAAGCTCGTTATGGCGGTAAAGGCGTTACTAAAGCCATTGAGCATGTTAATGGCGAAATTGCAGAAAATGTCATTGGTCTTGATGGTTTGCGTCAGGTTCAGCTGGATAATACCCTCATTGATCTTGATGGCACCGATAATAAATCTCGTCTTGGCGCCAATGCTATGCTGGGCGTTTCTATGGCAACAGCCAGAGCAGCTTCAAGCTTTTTAGGTTTACCTTTATACCAATATCTTGGCGGTATTAACGCTAAGGTGTTGCCTGTGCCTATGATGAATATCATCAATGGCGGTGCACATGCCCCCAATAACTTAGATATTCAAGAATTTATGATTATGCCTGTGGGCGCTTATACTTTCCGCGATGCTTTACGCATGGGCGCTGAAGTATTCCACACTTTGCGCGCCATCTTGGCAGCGGATGGTCATGTAACCAGTGTGGGTGATGAAGGTGGCTTTGCCCCGAACCTTAAAAACCATGCTCAGGCTTTTGAATATATCATTCGCGCTATTGAAGAGTCTGGTTACAATCCCGGTAGCGAAATTGCTTTAGCCATTGACGCCGCTGCTTCTGAATTTTACAAAGATGGTAAGTATATCTTAGCCGGCGAAAATAAGACCTTTAACAATGAAGAGATGGTACATTGGTTAGCTGAATTTACCGAAAAATACCCCCTCATCTCCATTGAAGATGGCCTTGCCGAATCTGATTGGGATGGCTGGCGTATGCTAAGCACCAATATTGGTGAAAATATCCAATTGGTAGGTGATGATATTTTTGTAACCAATTCTGATATTTTAGCCGAAGGCATTGCTGAAGGCGTTGGTAACTCTATTTTGGTAAAGCTTAACCAAATCGGTACCCTTACTGAAACCATGGATACCATTGAAATGGCAAAAGAAGCTGCCTATACCACAGTTATTTCTCATCGCTCTGGCGAAACGGAAGATTCTTTCATCGCTGATCTTGCTGTGGGTGTTAACGCAGGACAAATTAAGACCGGCTCTTTGTGCCGTTCTGACCGTACCGCTAAGTACAACCAATTGTTACGCATTGAAGAAGAATTGGAAGATAGCGCTACCTATTTTGGCCCCATGATGGCAGAATACTTCTCGCTTACCGAAGACTAAAATAACTACTTTACTGAGAGGGGGAGTTTTTTTAGGTAAAAAAGCTTCTCCTCCTAGATTTTTCCCCTTAAAAAACATCTCGACTCATGGAGCTTTGAGGGCAATCTTGTTTAAGACAATCCCCCCCAAGCAATAAAAATACACAAACACGGACGGAGAAACACATGTCCATCATTGACGGAAAGGCCACGGCAGCCACCTTGCGCGGCGAATTACAAATAAACGTACAAAAGGCTATGGCAAGCGGTAAGCGCGCCCCAGGTCTTGCGGTTATACTTGTGGGTGAAGATCCTGCTTCGCAAGTATATGTGCGTAATAAAGAAAAAGCCTGTGCTGATGTGGGTATTGTATCCATTCCTCATCGTTTGCCTGCCGACACCACGCAAGAAGCGTTGCTTGCACTTATAGCCGAATTAAATGCCAAAGAAGATGTGGATGGCATCTTATTGCAATTGCCTCTGCCCAAGGGCTTAGATGCAGATGCTTGTCTTTTGGCCATTGATCCTGCCAAGGATGTAGACGGTTTTCATCCTGAAAATGTGGGACGCCTTTCCTTAGGTTTGCCCGGTTTTGTGTCTTGCACCCCTGCAGGTATTATGGAGCTTTTAGAGCGTTATAATCTTTCCCCAGCAGGTAAAAAAGCTGTTATTGTGGGTCGTTCTAATATTGTGGGTCGTCCTTTAGCTTTATTGCTTTCGCAATCAGGCCCCTTTGCCAACGCCACAGTGACCATGTGTCATAGTCGCACGGCAGATTTGGCTAAAGAGTGCCTCGAAGCTGATTTTATTTTCTTAGCCCTTGGTAAGGCTAACTTTTTAACCGGTGATATGGTTAAGAAAGGCGCTGTTATTATTGACGTAGGTATTAATAGAACAGAAAATGGCTTGGTGGGCGATGCCGACTATGCCTCTGTGGCGCCTAAAGCTGCAGCCATTACCCCTGTGCCTGGCGGCGTAGGCCCCATGACCATTGCCATGCTCTTAAAGAACACTGTGCAATCTTGGGAAAAAAGAACAGCATAAATAAAAAGCTCTCCGTAGAGAGCTCCTAAAGATGCAAACTATACATTGCGGCAAAATATTACTTTCAACGATAATATTTTGCCGCAATTAAAGTTTTCCTTACCTTTCTCTCATAGCCCATTCAAAAAG
>CAYJND010000062.1:0-11287 GCA_964371565.1 uncultured Desulfovibrionaceae bacterium | reverse complement strand
TTGGAGCAGGCGTGCCTTTCTTAAAAACGAGTGGAAACACGTTTTTAAGCATTAGCTAGTTAAAGTTTAACTTTAACATTGGATATAAATTTGAATAGCCCCCTTTTTATCTAGAAAGATTAAAGGGGGTGTAAAAATAGTTTTCTTGTTTTATTATGTAAATTTAGTAAACTACCGTAATCTGCCTTGGCAAGAGCTTACCATGGATACAAAATCGTCTGTATCATCATCGTAACGATATAAAGCCCCATTATTTAAATCAAAATACCAGCCATGGAGACGTATTTCACCATTTTCTACCCCTTCGCGAATCCAAGGAAAGGTCATGAGGTTTTCAAGGGAAACACGAATACCCCACTGCTCATACTGACGTAATTTTTCTTCTTCACTGGCATTGGGGAAGTACATATCTACGACTTCTTTGGCTCTTTTAATAATTTGCATCCATACGCTGATAAATTCATCATCTTCATGCGAAGTATCTAGTAAAGCGTGAATGCCACCGCAATTGGCATGCCCCATGACTATAATATCTTTGAGTTTTAAGTGACGTACGGCATATTCTACTGCAGCAGAAACCCCGTGCAATTTTTTATCCGGAGAGTAAGGGGGAACAAGATTTGCCACGTTGCGAATAACAAAGAGATCGCCGGGGTGACTGTCGGTAAGTAAGACGGGGTCTACACGAGAATCAGAGCAAGCAATAACCAATGCTAAGGGAAATTGCCCTTCTTTAAGATCATCATAAATATTATGTTCTGTGCAATACCATTGTTGTTGAAAACGCTGAAAACCTGCAGCAAAACGCTTGGAAATGTCTCCCACATAGCGTGCTTGGTTGCTATTTGGCATTATACCTCCATTAAATTTTCTATTTAATTGTGTTGTTTAGCTTAATTTTACTGAAGTAACGCTTCTACCTTGTTTTTTTTTTCATGGCAAGTAAAATCCTAGCTATAATTTTTTTTTCGGTGTATTACAAAGATAGTCCATATATGAGCAGAGTAAATACCTATTCTTTTATTAAAAGGCCAAGGTATTATTTTTTTGCTTCTTTTATACCATAGCATGAGGTCTAACTATGCATGTTCCATTATTAAATGAGCTTGTTATTATATTTCTTATTTCTATAGTGGTAAATACCGTTTGTAGCAGAGTAAAACTCCCTGCCACAGTGGGTTTTTTACTTACAGGTATTTTATGTGGTCCTTCTGTGCTAGGTATTATTGATGATATGCATGCGTTAGATATACTAGCAGAGCTTGGCGTTGCTCTACTTCTTTTTACCATTGGTATGGAGCTTTCGGGAGATGCTTTAGAAAGACTCAAAAAGCCCGTCTTTTTAGGGGGTAGTTTACAAATAGGTCTTACCATCAGTGTTATTACTTTTGTATATACCACAGTGTTTGAAAAAAGCCTTGCATGGGGCATTTTTACCGGTTGTTTAGTGGCGCTGTCATCTTCGGCCATTGTTTTGCGTTTGCTACAAGAAAAAGGCAGTATAGCTACCCCTGCCGGTAAGCTCTCCTTGGCTATTTTAGTTTTCCAAGATATTATGGTAGCGCCCATGATGCTTATGGTGCCTTTATTAAGTGGTACCATTTCGCCTGATCCTTTATCGGCTTTTTGGGCTATTGGTAAGGTGGTGCTGGTGCTTGGCGCGGTATTTCTTTTTGCCCAATTTGGCTTACATCGCTTTATGGCAGCTGTGGTACGCACAAGGGTTAGAGAATTGCTCTTATTAACGACGCTGGGCCTATGTATGGGACTTGCCCTACTCACGGCTTGGCTTGGTTTATCGCTTTCTTTAGGCGCCTTTTTAGCCGGTTTATTCTTGGCTCGATCAGAATACAGCATGAGCGTTGTCTCTGGTGTGCTGCCTTATCGTGATGTATTTATGAGCATCTTCTTTATTTCTGTGGGTATGCTCTTAGATATGAATTATTTTATAGCAAATGTGGGCACAGTCCTTGGCAATACCTTTTTATTTATACTTATCAAAGCTCTTTTAATCTTACCTGCAGTACTCATACAAAGATACCCTTTGCGCACGGCTATTATCACAGCTCTTACTTTGGCACAAGTGGGTGAGTTTTCCTTTATCCTTGCCAATAGCGGCCTTGATACAGGCCTGCTTACCCAAGAATTATATCAAGGTTTTTTAGCCATGAGCATTATAACCATGATGCTCACCCCTGCGCTTATGCACTTTGCCCCAACCATTGCAGACTTTTGTGTTCCCTATCGTAAAGGCAAAAAAGAAGAATTACCTCAGTTGGATGATGAAGTGGCACAAAACAGTGCTTCACACCAAACTGAACAAAGTCTTGAAAACCATTTAATTATTGTGGGCTTTGGTATTAGTGGTCAGCATCTAGCCAGCGCAGCTAAAAAAAGCTCTATCCCTTATACTATTTTAGAGATGAACCCTGATACGGTAAAACGTTTTCATAAAACAGAGCCCATCCATTATGGCGATGCTTCGCAACCTGCAGTTTTAGAGCACTTGGGTATTACCAAGGCTAAAGCCATGGCCATTGTTATTTCTGACCCTGCAGCTGTGCAAGCAGCTGTGGCAGAAGCCATGGCACTTAATCCACAATTGCATATTATTGCACGTACGCGCTTTGTAACTCAGGTAACTGCCTTACAAACCCTTGGAGCCAGCGACGTTGTGGCAGAAGAGTTTGAGACTTCCATTGAAGTTTTTTCGCGGGTTTTACATCAATATATGATACCTAAGCAGGATATTGATGCTATTGCTGCCTCGGTGCGCAAAGAAAACTACGCCATGCTGCGCAGTACTTCTCAGGCTTCGGGAGATTTGGCAACACTTATGAACCAATTACCCCACGTGGGCACCTTTGCTCTGCGCTTAGAAGAGCAATCTCCTTTATGTAATGTGCACCTTAGTGAATCAACGTTAAAACAAAACTATGGCGTTATGGTGGTGGCCTTAGAACAACAAGGAAAGCTCATTGCTAACCCTGATGCTCACATACAGTTTACTGCTGGTGATATTGTGTATATTTTTGGAGAAATGGAAAACTTACATAAGGCCTCAAAGCTTTTTACTACACGTAAAGACCATTCCTAATAAAAAATACTAACGCATTAAAAAAACCTCCGTTTTGGAGGTTTTTTTAATGCTTAGCCCATACTTACAAAAGACTTTTTTGTTGCCTTACATACGGGACAACACCAATCTTCTGCCAGTTCTTCAAACTTTGTCCCCGCGGGGATCTTCTTGCGCTTATCACCGCGGTCAGGATCATATACAAAACCGCAATTTGAAACTTGACACCGATACATATCCTTCGGATCTGCCATGATATACCTCCCAAAAAGTGTTCATACTACAGGTCAAGAACGCATAAGGCACAAATATTAATTACCGCGCGCGCATTTGGCACAAATACCGTCGTATTCAATGCGTGCACCAGTAATAGAAAAACCTTCTACTTGTAAGTGATCATAGGCTGGAGTGTGCTGAGGGTGAATAACATCACCAATGCAACCGCACTCTGTGCAGCGCACATGTTGATGCCAAGAGGTGTCCCCATCAAAGCGTTTGGTACTACCAGCAGACTCAAGTTTTTGAATTTCCCCTGTTTCTGCTAAAAAGTCTAGATTGCGATATACGGTACCTAAACTAATGCGTGGCATAATTTCGCGAACAATACCATAAATCTCATCTGCAGTGGGGTGGCTTTTTACTTTGCGCAATTCTTCTAAGATGATAGCGCGTTGTCTTGTCATTCTAACTTGGCTCATGAATCCTCCATTACAATAACCATTACTATTAGTAGTTAGAAAGGTCAAGCTTTTAGGAAGACTTTTTGACAATTTTTTTCAAAATTATCTTTTAAGAGAGTTTTTATTATTCACGTATTACAGTGTATAAAAATAACCTATTATTAAAAAATACTCATAAAAAAAGGGGAAATGACATGTCATTTCCCCTTTAAAATTGCATACATTCTTTTTATGCTTCTTGTAAACCTTTCCCCTTAGGGCCTTGCGTAAAGTATTTTTGTGAAAAATACACAAGCACTAAGATACCTAAACCAACGCTATCGGTAAAATAGCCTGGGATAATTAATGAAATAGCTGCGCCAACTAATGGAATTCGCTCCCAGAAGAACAAATCACGCATCCAATAACCCACATTGGCAAAGGAAAGCGCCATAATGCCTACAGCAGCTGTTGAGACGTAGAAAACAACTTCCATGCCAGTGGTACCAATCATAAGTAGCCCCGGATTATAACAGAATATATACGGAATGAGGAAACCCGCAAAGGCGAGCTTTACCGCCGTAAAGCCTGTTTTATTGGGTTCTGATTGGGCTATGCCCGCCGCTGCATATGCAGCTAAAGCCACCGGCGGGGTAAGGTCAGCTAAAATACCAAAGTACATAATAAATAAGTGTGCAGCAATGTCTGGTACGCCAAAGCTTTTAATAGCCGGCGCAGCAATGGTGGCTAACACAATATACTTAGCTGTGGTGGGTAAACCCATACCAAGTACTATAGAGGCTAACATGGTAAGGAAAAGCGTTAATAAAAAGCTATTTCCAGAAAGTTCTACAATGGCATTGGCTAATTTTAATCCCATACCAGAAAGGGTTACAACACCAATAACGATACCCGTACATGCACAAGCTGCTGCCACACCAAGGGCTAAACGCGCGCCATTTTCCATGGCTGTGAGTACAGATTTTACATTTAAGCTATTGCATTCCATAAAGGCTTTTACAACGGGCTCATGACGCACAGCATTTTCTTTATGACATTTCCAGTTGTTAGCCAAAAAAGAAATTATAACTGTCGTTAAAATACAATAATAGGCTGATTTAAGTGGTGTATACCCTTGCATGAGCAAGTAAATAAGGACAAAGATGGGAATAAGTAAATAGCCACCCTCGCGTAAAACGTGCATGGTAACAGGCAAACGCTCTTTGGGTATACCCTTTAAACCTAAGCGTTTAGCTTCCATATGCACCATAAAGCCCACAGCTAAATAGTACAATAAAGCCGGTATAATGGCTGTTTTTGCAATTTCAAAATAACTAATGCCTAAAAACTGCGCCATAATAAAGGCTGCAGCGCCCATGATAGGAGGCATAATTTGTCCCCCTGTAGAAGAAGCTGCTTCTACGGCGCCGGCAAAGTGTGGTCTGTAGCCCACACTACGCATAAGAGGGATGGTAAAAGTACCTGTGGACACGGTATTTGCCACAGAACTACCCGAAATAGTACCAAAAAAGCCTGAAGCCAATACAGCTACTTTTGCCGGTCCACCCACATATTTTCCTGCGGCGGCAAGGGCTAGATCAATAAAGAATTTACCAAGTCCTGTACTGTGCAAAAAGGCACCAAAAAGCACAAATAAAAACACAAATGAAGCTGAAACCCCCAAAGGCATACCAAAAATACCTTCAGTGGTTAAATACATATGCCCCACTATACGTGAAAGAGAAAAACCTTTATGCCCCATAATTCCAGGTATATAGTTACCGAAAAGAGCATAGAGTAAAAAGATAAAAGCCACAAGAGCTATAGGAAAGCCCACAATGCGCCTTGTTGCTTCTAATACTAACACTATGGTCATGATCCCAAAAATCAAGTCTAAATCTGTGGGCGGGCCTGCTTCTAGTACTATGGTATCGTAGTTATAAACAATATAGCCGCAAACAAAGGCTCCCATAATTGCAAGAATAACATCGTACCACACAAGCACGGATAAGTTAGATTTACTTCTGGCAGGATACAATAAATACACTAAGGTTAAAACAAAACCCAAGTGCACAGAGCGCTGAATTTGCGGGGCAAAAGCGCCAAAGGCTGCTGTGTATAAGTGAAAAGCAGAAAAGGCAATACACATAATTTTAATAAAAAGTTCCAGATTGCCTTTAAACTGTCTATACGTAGCCTCTTTATCGTATTTAGCGACAATGTCAGATACATCTACTTTATCTTGCATATTTTCTGCCACAGATGCATCAAGCTTGCCTTCAAGGGCAAAACCTTGTGCGCTTTCTGTAATGCGTTGGTCCATATGCTCTTTATGATTCATAGATTCCTCCTTGTTACATATTCAAAATGCGTACATTGTACGCATTTTTAAACTTTTTTTAGGCAATTGACATAACAGTCTGTTACAATTGCACTATGTTCCAGTAGCGCCATAAAACATAGGCAAATGAATCTTTAACAATGGTAAACTTAACACTATTTCCAGGTCTTGTTAGAGTATCTAGTCGCACAGAATGTGCCGTTTGCCCATGCTCTTTTTCTACAATGAGTTCGTGTTCTGCTATACGCCCTACTCGCACATACATGGCATGCATACTTAAAGTATAGCCTGTAACGGTAATTTTACCGTTTTCTACGTCCATGTGTTGGCCTAGTTGCACTTCGTGCGGTAAACCTGCACCAAAATCTTCATATACAGTGGAGCGCAAAGATACCTGACCATCTTGCGCCACGAACCACTCTTCTACTGGCGTTAAAGCCACAGAGTGCTTAAAGCGTACACAAAAGCGACTTTCTTCTGGTAAGTAGGCAATATACACACGCTCTTGTCCCTTACCATTATTGACGGTAAGGTTAAGCCAAGTGTGCTCTTGAAAAATGAAAAAAAGAAAACCAATGCCAAGAAGCAACGATAGCCCTATGAAAAAATTTCTTACTATGGACATCAGCGCTCCTTTAAATAGTACAGCATTTAGTAACTGCTCTCAGTAAAGCATATATAGTTTAAAAAAGCAATATTTTAAGCCAAAAAAAACGGCATAAGAAGATCTTATGCCGTTACGTTGAGTGAAAAAAACTATTTCATAATACCTTTTTCTTTCAAGTATTTTTCAGCACCTGGATGGAAAGGAATGGTAATACCATCAAGGGCTTTTTCTAACATAATTTCAGAGCCTTTATTGTGTGCTTTGGCAATACTGTCAGTATTTTCAAACAAAAGCTTGGTAAGGGTATACGCATCAGCTTCAGACATATCATCGCTTACAACCAAGATAGCTTGCACAGAAAGTGTAGGCACATCTTTAGTTTGTCCTTTGTAGGTATTAGCAGGAATAGCATCTTTTACAAGGAAAGGGAACTTGGCAACAATTTCATCACTTGGGCCGCCATCAAGAGGTACAAAGGTTACGTCTTGAGAGGTGGTAATGTCTTGAATGGCAGGGTTAGGAGTTCCAATGGTAAATACAAAACCGTCTACTGCACGATCTTTAAATTGGTCAGCAGTTTCGCCATAAGGTAAAAATACAGGGTCTACATTTTTATAATCAAGACCATAGAAACCAAAAATCTGACGGCAATTTACTTCATTGCCGCTACCACGAGCGCCTACAGAAACTTTCTTACCTTTAAAGTCAGCTAATTGTTTAACACCGCTGTCTGTGCTTGCAACTACGTGCAGGTATTCAGGGTATAAACGAGCAATGGCGCGCACTTTACCAAGCTTGTTTTTAAAGGGAGCAAGCCCATTAAAAGCAGCGTGAGCTACGTCATTTTGCAAAATAGCTAAATCCACTTCATTGGCTTCGATAAGGCGCATATTTTCGCCGGAAGCACCCGTGGTTTGAGCTGTAATTGAATACGCATCACCACTTTTAGAGCTTAAAGTCTGACTAATGGCGCCGCCAAGGGGATAGTATACCCCAGCAGTACCGCCGGTGCCCATGGTAAGATGTTTGGTTTCAGCGGCAAAGCCTACCGAAGCCATAAGTACCAAGGCTGCAGACAAAGATAAAAGTAAAACTTTTTTCATAAAAATCCTCCAAATGTACTGTGATAATTGAAAAGACGTTGGCAACTGTTCATGCCATACAAAAAAAGAAAACACTCTAACACTACAAAACTCTACCCCATATCGTCTTTGCAGGCAAGAAAAAGATGAAAAGCTGTTTAAACTTCTTTTTAGTATATTTAAAGTGTTACTGCATATTACGTGACAATTCAGACAAGACTTGCTCACCAAAGATATTTACGATATATGGGTGTGATTAGATTTATTAGACTTTTTCTAGAAAAAAACAGCTTCTTCTTTCTAATAAGAAAGCAATATTTAACATGCTGTAAATAAAGGAGACATTATGTTTATACATAAAAAAATACAATCTACTTTAGCTTTACTTTTATTAGGCTCACTGTCTCTTACAGGTTGCGCCAGCAAATATGGTACACAAACTACACAGGTACGGCATTATGCTATGTGTTATCAACCCGTAGCTGAGTTACGCCAAGATGAAAATATCACTGCTAATTCTACTGCCACAGGAGCCGTGGGCGGTGCCATTATAGGTGCTATTTTAGGCGGCCTTATTACTGGTAAGGCTAGTGGCGCTGCTGTGGGTGCTGCTGCAGGTGGTGCAGCTGGCGCTGTAGGTGGTAATATTTATGGTAAAAATCAAGAAGCTAAACGCAATGCTGAATTTTATACTAAATATGCCAATCAACTTAATGCTGAAACGGCCTCTATGAACCGCGCCACGTCAGCTGCAAAAATAGCTGCTAACTGTTATGAAAAAGAATTTAAATCAGCAATTAAGCAAGTACAAGCTGGCACTATGACTAGAGCACAGCTAAGTGAGCGTTATACAGAAATTCGCTCAGGCCTTGAAGAAACAGCAAGAATTTTGCAAACTACCTACACAAACACTGCAGAAAAAGACGCGCAATATCAGCAGGTTATGTCTCAAGAAGTAGGTGGTAATACCAATATGCATATTGCCCAAAAAACACCCAGTAAAATCAAGAAACCTGAAGCGCGTGTAGTTGCACAAAGTACCAATACTTGGAAATCTTCGCGTAAAAAACTTGAAACCACTAAGACTGATATTGAAAAGCAAATTTCTGTCAACGATGCTATTTTATTAGCAGCATTGGAAGGCTAATATGGCAGACGTGCAACCTTCTGAACAAAGCGCTTCAACGCCAAACCATACAGCAGATATAAAGCAAGATACTGTAATAGTAGCGCCGCGCCCTTGGTACGCTAGCCCTTGGTTTTGGGGTATTTTACTCTTTATTGCCGTACTTGCTTTGCTTGCTTGGCTCTTTTGGTTACAGTGGCAAGCCCATGAGGCTAGGCTACAACAAGAGCAAGCACTTGTGCTGACTCAAGAAAATACCAATGCTGGTTTAGCAGCTGAGATTGCACGTTTAAAGGCATTACTAGCTGAAGAGCCTTGCGTCATTAAAGAGCGCCTTCAAGATGAGCCATTAGGCGAATCATTAATGATTCCTCATCACGAAAAAGCTGCTCCCCCTGCTGTGGCCACTGCTCCATCCCCCGAAGCGGCGGCACAAAATAACGCCGGTGCAAAATCTACAGCAGAAGCGCCGCCTCCTATGCCTGCGCCTAACGATGATGCTACTAGCCAAAATCAGCCTACAAGCATTGCGCAAAAACTTGAAAATGCCACTGTGCTGGTGCTTTCTCAAGAACCTTCGGGCTTACAAATGGGAACAGGCTTTTTTATTGCTCCGGGTATAGTGCTCACCAATCAGCATGTGGTGGGTTCTGGTAAGGGTAATCTTTATGTGGTGGGCACTTTTGAAGGCACGGCAGTTAAAGCGAAAGCTCTAGCCATTAGCCCTGATGTAAAAAGAGACTATGCTATTTTACAGGTGCCTGTAACAACTGTATCGCCCTTGCAACTTACTACGCATGTGGAGCGCACAGAAAAGGTGAGCACTTGGGGTTTTCCCTCAGCAGTAACTACCAATGATCCTAAGTTTAAAAACTTAATGGATGGCAGTGATACCAAAGCACCTGACGTGATTTACTCAGAGGGCACGGTAAGTGTTATTCAAGATCAAAATCCTAAACTTATCGTCCATACCGCCATTGTTTCTCAAGGTAACAGCGGCGGCCCTCTCGTCAATGAACAAGGGGACGTGGTAGGTATTAACACGTATATTCATATGGATAAGCAATCTTATAGACAATCCAGTCTTTCCATTGTGACAGAAGATATTATTGCCTTTTTAAAAGAGCATTCTATACCTTATACCTTAGCTTCAGGAAATAAGGAGTAAATCATGTCCGGTGTATTTTTACAAAATACTCAACGCTCCTTACTACGTCCTTTGGCGTGCCAAGGTATTTTCGCCACCGATTGCTATTTTCAATTAGAAGCCTTGCTCAATGACCTTGGTCCAGAATGTAAAGCCCTTTTGGCAGAGCCAGTACATAGCACCGGAACTACAGGACAAGAAAGCATAGACTGGTACGCGCATGTGGCAGATGCTAGCGCGACGCCGCGTCCTTTTAGCAGCCTTGAAGGGGATGAAAAAACCGCCATTGAGCAAAAACTTTATGGTCTTGCTCAAACCATCCACAACAAAGCTGAATCATTAGTACAAAGCGGCGATGCTAAACATGCTCTTACAGGAGAAATCCTTAAACTAGCCTTACAATATCCCCATGAAAATGCTCTATGGGTAGTAGGTTCGCAGCCCATTGTTACAGAGTGGGGTTTTGCACCGGGTACTGTGGGAGCACAGCCAGAAGATCTCGCTCGAGTGGCTGCTGTAGTGCCTATACCTGCTCCTGCGCTTGCCCCCGTGGCAAGTCCTATACCTGCTGCAGTTGCCCCTGTGGCTGCAGCAAGTGCGGGTGGCTTTGGTTGTTTATCATGGCTATTGCCCTTACTTTTATTGCTATTGCTCTTATTACTTTTATTGGCGGCGCTGGGGCTTTTACCCTTAGCTCTGCCCTTACCAACGTCTTGCTTGCCCGTGCCTAAAGCTGCCATTGAACTAGAGGCTGTAAAGCTTAAAGAAAAAGACTTGTATGCAGAAATTGAAGCTTTGCGCTTGCAATTGCAAGAAAAAGCCGCCCTTTGTGTACCACCTAAGGTGGAAGCACCTAAATTACAAATTCCCAAACAAGAGCCTTATGTGCCAGAAGAGCCGCCTGTGGAAGAACCAGCAGCACAAGAGCCTTATATAGAACCGCCTCAAGAGCCGGCGCAGGATGAGCCCTTTATTGGTATGTCGCCCATAGAGGAGCCCCAAAGGGAAGAACCCCAAAAGGAAGAACCTAAAAAAGAAGAACCCAAAAAGGAAAGTCCTCCTAAAAAACAGGAGCCTAAAAAAAAGCCAGAGCCTAAAAAAGAACCCAAGAAAAATGACCCCTTAGAAATTCCTAAGGACAAAAAAGATATGGCCTTTTTAGAAGGTTGTTGGGCTAGTGAAACGGGACTTGTTAATATGCGCACCCGTGAACCTGTTGTAGCAGAATATTGTTTTGATAAAAATGGTA
>CAYJND010000061.1:4636-11398 GCA_964371565.1 uncultured Desulfovibrionaceae bacterium | reverse complement strand
TCATGTCTTCAGAACATGAAGGATTACCCATGGCCATTTTAGAAGCCATGGCTTGCGGTGTGCCAGTTATTAGTACCGATGCTGGAAATATTGGCGCTTTAAATACTACAGGCCAGCATGTGTACCTTGTGCCTAAAAAGGATCCTGAAACCCTAGCCAATGCCATGGAAAAAATGTATCTAGATAAAAATTTACGTCAAAATTTTGCAGACAAAGCCTTGAACTTTGTAGTAAAAGAAAAGTCTGCCAAGACCATGGCTAAAGCGTACTATGCGATATTTAGAAAAGCAGGGCTTACCTGCTAATTTCACCTAATAATGCTTTTTCAAGTGAGTATTTTGTATGACTATCCGCGAAAACATCCTCAAAGCGCCATTGGCATGGCTTCTTATTCTTATAGTTCTTACAGCCATTTACTACCCCATTATACCGCGTATGGTGCATGATTGGGATGTGGACCCAAACTCTTCTCACGGTTTTCTTATACCCTTAGTTTCTCTATGGTTTGCCCATAAGGCATGGCCACATATTAAAGACATCCCCACCGAAATATGCCCTTGGGGCTTTAGTTTGATCTTGCTGGGTTTGTTTTCTTTGGGCTTTGGCATTACAGTGCATGAGCTTTTTACCACACGCATGTCTTTAGTTTTTATTTTAGCAGGCCTATGCCTTACATTTCTTGGCAAGCGCATTTTTTATTACCTACTTTTACCCATAGGCTTTTTAGCCTTTATGGTGCCCATACCCGTCACCTTGTACGATGCCATGGCTTTACCTTTGCGCGGCTTTGTAAGCATTTTAGCCACCGAAGGTATGCAAGCGGTAGGACTGCCAGTACTACGCGAGGGTAATGTTATTATTTTACCTAATGTTTCCTTAGAGGTGGTAGAAGCGTGCAGTGGCATGCGCTCTCTTGTGAGCCTTATTGCCCTTGGCACGGCTTATGCTTTTTTAATGCTAGAAGGCGCTTGGCGTAGGATCGTACTTATTATAGCCACCATTCCCATTGCGGTAATTACCAACGTGGCACGCGTTTTTGTCACCGGCGTTTTAGCACGCCACTATGGTTCGGCAGCAGCAGAGGGTTTTTTCCACGATTTTGCTGGCTTTGCAGTATTTTTTATAGCTCTTATCCTCACAGCCTGCACAGGCTGGCTACTCTCGCGCATTTCTTTTGGTCAAGGAGATTAACCCATGCGTACAAAAATACTCTATGTTCTTGCTCTGCTTTTGCTCAGCACTGGCGCCTATATTGTGCACAATCCGCGCCCTCTTTTAGCGCCGCAAATATCCAAGCTTACCACTATGCCCAAGCAAATGGGGCCTTGGCATAGCGCTAGAGAATCAACTTTTGACAAAGAAACATTACGAGTTCTGCGCCCCACCGATTATCTTATGCGCACCTATGTTATGCAAAAGAGCGAACCGGTAACTTTATACATTGGCTATCACAATGGCTCGCCCTCTGCCGGCCCTATACATTCCCCTAAGAATTGTCTGCCAGGCGGCGGCTGGGAATTTAAAAGCACAGAAAAAATCATCATGCAAGCTCAGGGTATGCAAATCCCCCTTATTCGCGCGGTCTTATCAAAAGACGGTAAAGATACCACCTTTTACTATTGGTATCAAGTTCGCGGCAAGGTCATTACTTCAGACCTAGAAATGAAGGTAGCAGAATTTGTAGGTACCCTTATGCATAGGCGCAAAGATGCTGCCTTTGTGCGTATAAATATGCATACAGAAGATAGAGCACAGGAAATTAAAACCATGCGTAATTTTTTCCAAAATGCTTACCCCATTATTAAAGAATATTTGCCTTCATAATTAATGAGAAAGGATATAATATGCTATTTTTCATTTCCACGCTTTTTTTTATTACCTTGCTCCTAGCTTTAACAGCCACCATTTGGTTGCGTCACCACAAACAAGAAAAAAAGTTTTTGCTACCAGCCTTGGTGCTTATGACGATTTTTATCTGCCTTGACCAATTACTCTACTCTTTTCCTGACAAGGCTCATATTTTTATACCGCTGCGCCTTAGCGTGCAGCTCTTGTTGTGTCCGGCATGGTTACTTTTTTCTGTAAGCTATGCACGCGTCACTTCTCTTGCGCATTTTAAAAGGACAGACATCTACCTTTTCGCACTTTCACTTGCCCCCTTTGCGCTTTCTGTTTTTCTGCCAACGTCGGCCTTTTATTATCAAACAGATTTTCAAGCTGAGCCCATTATCTTTTTAGAGCAAGCTTCATTCTACCTGTATCTTTATATTACAGTCATTTACATAATAGCTATAGGCAATCTTGAAAGCACTTTACGCAATAGCCAACACAATGAAAAATGGCGTATTAAAATATCTATTTACGGTATTGGTATAAGCCTTGTGGCCCTTATGCTTTTTGCATCGCAAGGGCTACTCTATATGATTATTGACATGCGCCACGCCATATTGCGAAACGCTATTTTATGCCTTGGCGCCTTACTTATGCTCTATTCAGAGTGGAAAAGACAAAGTAGCGAAACCCTTATTTCCCGCAAGGTGGCTTTTCGCTCTGTAGTGGCAGTTATTGCTGGGGTATACCTTGTAGGGCTTGGCCTTGCGCGTGAAGGCAATAGAGTTATGGGTGATAACTTTACCCAAACAGTGCTTATTATTGCAGCTACCCTTATACTTGGCACTATTATTTGCCTCGCTGTTTCGCGCAATTTACGACGCATTCTTTCCATTTGGATACAACGTAATTTTTATGATGAAAAATACGATTATCGTGCTCAGTGGATGCAATTTAGTGAATATTTATCGCAAGCCATGGATTATCACTCACTCATCAGAGCTTCACTTATGAGCTTTTGCGAAACCTTTGGACGAATTGGTGCCATTTATATTCCTCTCGACACCGACAACCCCACAGCCATGGGGCAAGCTTTTTATTATGAAATTGATAAAAATTCCGGCATTGATGTTACAGAAGAAGACTTTCATCAGCTCTTACAATTAGAATCTAAACCACACTTTGTTAACGACACAGACCTACATGCCTTTGGCCCACAAACCATTATGGCATTATTGCGCATGCAAATGGGTATTGTCTTGCCCATTCGCGTGGCAGATGCCCCCGAAGGTCTTTTGCTTTTAGGGCACCCCATCAATGGCAAAGAAATGTATGACAATGAAGACTTTGACCTTATGGAAGCCATGGGGCGCCAAATTGGGCTATCAGCTAAAAGCTTTCGTGTAAGTGAAGAAATGGCCTTAAATAGAGAAATTCAAGCCTTTGATAAATTAGGCACCTTTGTATTGCACGACCTTAAAAATCAGGTTTATACACTCTCATTACTTACAAATAATGCACGTAACTTTATTGCAGACCCTAAATTCCAAACTGATATGGTGGGCACGCTCTCAAATACTGTGGATAATATGAAATCCCTTATCAACCAATTACCACATGTACCACACTCAGATAATTTACAGTTAGAGCAAGTCTATTTGCAAGACTTGGCACAAAGCATTGCTAAGCAAATTCCTGATGCCCCCATTACAATTAAGGGCAAAAACCCCACTGCCACTTTGGACAGTGAGCAAATGTCTAAGGTGTTTCTTAACCTTTACCTCAATGCTTTGGAAGCAGGTAGCAATAAGCCCATCACTGTTATTGTGGGTGAAAATGAAGGTATACCTTTCTTCCAAGTGCAAGATATGGCAGGCGGGCTTAGTGACAAAGTACTCGAAAAAGGGCTTTTTAAGCCGTTTAATACCACAAAACCTCGTGGTATGGGCATAGGACTTTTTCATACGCGTAAAATTCTCAAGGCTCATGGCGCTGAAATTATCGCAGAAAATCGCCCAGGCGAAGGGTGCACCTTTATTGTGCGCTTTTTAAAAGAAGTTACGCTGTAGTTTTTCTCCACAAGGATGTCTCACATGACCAAAAGTTTATTGATTATAGATGACAATGAAGACATTTTACGTCAATTATATTGGGGTTTTTCTGCAGAAGAATACACTGTGCATCAGGCTAAAAATGTAGAAGAAGCCCTAGCTTTGCAAAAAGAATTTAAGCCTCAAGTGGTGACTCTTGACCTTGGTTTACCCCCAGATCCAGAGGGAAATACCGAAGGCTTTCGCTGCCTAGATGCCTTGCTTTCCACCGATCACTACTGCAAAATAATTGTTATTACAGGGCATCACGATAGCTATAATGCCCAGCACTCCATACGTAGCGGAGCCTATGACTTTTGCCGTAAACCCATTGACCTTGAAGAGCTTAAAATCATCGTGCGGCGCGCTTTTTTTCTCTACGAATTGCACTCATCAGCTGCACCCTCTGCGCCTAAGGTTAATGAGGCCTCTCTTGGCATTATCACCCAAGATGAAAAAATGCTCGAAATTCTTAAATCTTTACGACGCATTGCCACATCTGATGCGCCGGTACTTATTGAAGGTGAATCTGGCACCGGCAAAGAGCTTATAGCTAAAGCTGTGCATGAAATGAGCTCGCGTAGCAAGGGGCCGCTCATTACCATTAATTGCGGCGCCATACCTGAGCATCTCATAGAAGCAGAATTTTTTGGCCATGAAAAAGGGGCTTTTACAGGCGCCACACAGCGTATTCAAGGTAAAGTAGAGTTTGCCCACAATGGTACGCTTTTTTTAGATGAACTTGGCGAACTGCCCCTGCCTTTGCAAGTAAAACTTTTACGTTTTTTGCAAGAAATGATTTTTCAGCGTGTGGGCGGCAGACAAGATATAGAAGTCAACGTTCGCATTATTGCTGCTACCAATTGTAATTTACACGCCATGGTGAAAAAAGGCGAATTTCGCGAAGATTTGTACTATCGTATTGGGGTAGTTACTGTTCCCCTGCCCCCTTTACGCCAACGCGGACAAGATGTGCTCCTCTTAGCACAGCACTTTCTTGAAAAATATGACGATTCAGGTCAAGTGAAAACCTTTCACCCTGCCACAGAAAAGGCCTTGCTTACTCACGCATGGCCGGGCAATGTACGCCAATTAGAAAACAAAATTCGGCGCATGATTATTCTTTCAGATACGCCCGTTATTCAACCTGAATGTTTGCAATTAAACAACGCCTCGCAAGAAGATAGTGCCCCTGCACAAAATCGTGATGCAGAGGCAGGCGTTGCCTTTGAAGAAATCAATTATGGATCTTTAAAAGAAGCGCGCGATGCCATTGAAAGAAAAATGCTGGTACATGCCCTGCAACAACATGCAGGCAATGTCATGCAAGCCTCGCAATTGCTTGGTATTAGCCGCCCCACTTTTTATGATTTATTAAAAAAACATAAAATAACCTTATAAAGGTTTTGTACATGCAAAAAATAACCACCTCACTCCGCACTGGGCATCAATTAACATCCCCTATTTTTTGGATAACACTTTTTACTTTTCTTATCCTTAGCCAAGGCCTGTGCGTAGCTGCCACCAAAGCAATGCAAGATGCGCAAGAACCTCTTTTTACCGTGCGTGGTATTGGCGGCGGCGGAGGTTTCTTTTCTCCCACATTTTCTCCCTACGATAAAAATCTTCTTTTTACAGTATGCGATATGGGCGGGATCTACCGTTCAGAAAATGGAGGTAAAAGCTGGCAAATGCTCAATTGGAACACAAGCCCGCGTGAAGCTTTCTTCGCCCCCAATCCTCTGTTTCTAACAGAGTCACGCATGGCATGGTTTAGAAATATATATACATTGGTTCTAAGCGAGGACAAGGGGCGTACCTGGACAGATTATGACAGGGGGCCGTGGTATGAAGCATACAGAAAAACCCCTGCAAAAATTAGCAATGCAAGAGAAAATAGAATGAAAAAATATATAAATTCTTTTCTCTTCTTAGACGCTAAAGAGCCAAATTTTTTAGTCAGTTCAGGCTATGGACTCTGGAAAGGAAATAAAGGCGCTTGGGAAAGACTTTCTGACAAACCTTGCTCACACCTACAAAGAATTAATGAAGATATTTTTTATCTTGAAGATAATTTATACATGGTAAAAAGTAGTGACAATGGACAAAGCTGGAAAAAAATCCCCCTACCCGACAAAAGCAAATCTCTTGGCGGTGCCGCCACAGCAGATGGCTCAAATATTTTTTATATCAATATTGTCGGTAAGGGTATTTTTAGCTCGAAAAATGAAGGTGAAACATGGGAACTAAGTACTGATGATTTTGACCATATACTTGAATTTATTATCCCTAAAGGACAATCAGATATCGTTTTTGCACGGCAAGGATACCCCGCTACCCCTACCAATCTGTTTCGCACAACTGACGGTGGCAAAACTTGGGATCCTACTTTTCGCATGCATGATAAACAAACCACCTTTTGGCTAGATGTCAATGTAGAGCAATCTTGGCTACAAAGACATTTATTTTGGTCTTATTATTTTACCGACATCTCCAGTTCTCCTCTTGACCCTCAAGTCCTCATGGCCTCAACGCAAGGAGAACTCTTTATCTCGCGCGACAGTGGTGATACTTGGCAAACTTTTTTCTCTGAAAACTTCCCCCCCCTTGAAGGCGATATTGTACCACGCCACAAAAGTATTGGCCTTGAAGTAACCTCTGTATGGGGCTATCATTTTGACCCGCACGATCCTCAAAGAGAATATATTGCCTATACTGACGTAGGCTTTGCTCGTTCCATGGATAAAGGGTCCACATGGGCTTGGGCTGGTACGGGTTCCCCTTGGTCAAATACCTTTTACGACATAGCCTTTGACCCTGACACACCCGGAAAAATGTTTGC
>CAYJND010000061.1:0-4536 GCA_964371565.1 uncultured Desulfovibrionaceae bacterium | reverse complement strand
GATGACGCTGCGGGAGTATATGTATCCAAAGATGAAGGCAAAACTTGGGCAAAAACACCTGCTCAACCCGGTGGGCATAATAAACATATTTATAAAATACGCTTTCACCCTCTTACTGGTGATTTATATGCTCTTATAACAGGCCTTCGCGCATCAAAAGAACATTATTTTAATAAAGATGAAGGGGGCATCTGGCGCTCTTCAGACCGCGGTAAAAGCTGGCAACACATAAGTAAGGGATCTCCCCTTAGCCACTGGGCTACGTCTATGACCTTTCATCCCACAGAACCGAAAGGCATATACGTAACAGCTGCTAGCCCCCAAGGTATTTCTGCTGGTGGCGTTTATTACACCAAGGACGGGGGGAAAAGATGGTGGAATATTTTACCCGACAAAGATATCAAAAGACTCACTAGCAGAAAAAGAGATTATGACCATTGGATGTCCAGTGTAGTTCACCCTAAAAAAACAAATATCATCTTTGCTGGCAGCACCAATAATGGCTTATTCTTTAGTGTAGATGGCGGCAGACGCTGGAAATGGTGCCCAGAATTTCCCTTTTCTAACGTGCAGAGTATGACCTTTAACCCGCGCAATCCCGATGAGCTTATTCTCACAACCTTTGGCAGTGGAGTTTGGTCTACCTCGCTTAAAGAATTATTACGGCGATATGATATAAATTACGACAAAATTTAAAAAAAAGGGCTTAGAAAACTATCTAAGCCCTTTTTAATAAATAGCGCCGCTTATTACAAAGCTTGCATAATAACTTTTGCCAAGCGCTGATAAAGAACTTTTTCCATGCTCGCCTTTTCTTCCACACTGGGAACGTCATCTAAAGGCATATAGACCAGCATGCGGCTACTATTTTCATCCACAATGGTATTTACGGCAGAAATATTTACCACGGCGGGGTTATTGCGCACACGTTTGGCTTGTGTACGTGCGGCTAATTGCACATCTACCACAAGAGCAAGCACCACACCCTCTGGCAAGTCTTCATCTTTATTGAGCACTCGCTTTTTTTCATAAGGACTGCCATATTTTTCTTGCACGGCGGCTAAGGCTTCAGTTTCAGTTAAAAATCCAAAATACATAGGCGATGCTATCACCACATAGCCAGCGCTGCTAGGGCTTGTGGAAGCGCTCAAGCCCTGCCCCTTTGCCGCCCCCTTGAGAGCTTGTGTCAAAAGCAGCGCCTGTCCGCCATTTTCTGCCACTATTACAGCCACTTCTTTTTTTAAATCGGGAACATCTTTGAGCATCACAGCCGGATTTTGATGCACTTTTGCCTGATTTTCCATTTGCTCTGGGCTCAGTGGATGCTGGGTACAAGCACCTAAAAATAAGCAAAAAACTACAACAGCATATTTTATCATGAGTTAACCTTTTTAAATTTTCTTACTATAGACCAAGACACTGTATTTTCTAAACTCATAGAAGCATTAGAAATACTCATATCTTGCCCACGCACTTCTGGCGCCAATTTGCTTATATGCTCCTTGCCTGCGGGATCAGTAATTGTTACCTGAACCTCGCACTTCCATACCATGACTTCCTCACTGCCAGCGGCAGAGCCCAGAGCAATTCCTGCCACAAGACCTATGCCCGCGCCTATAAGTGTGCCCTTTCCGCTAAAAGAGCCCCCTATTTGCGCCCCTAGCCCAGCACCTGCAAGGCCAGGCAAGGCCATGTCCATGGTAGAAGCAGATTCTACCTCTGTGCCCTGTTGCCCAAAATAATTTATAGTTACCGCAATAATATAATCCGCCTGCAAGGCAGACTCCGCCTCTCTGGCACCATATTCACTTTGCAAAAGCGCCATGATAGTGCCTTTCATGTCACCTTGCATGGCTGTGGGGTTTTCTACCTTTATATAAAACTTTGGGCTGTCTTTTGATAAAGGTATGTTTGCATGCGCCTCTTGTGGCATGCTTTGCTCTGGCGAAGAGGACTGACCAGCCCCGCAAGCGCTTAGGAGTAAACAAAAACAAAGCATAGGAAGAGCAAAAAGCTTTTTCATAGTTTTTACCTCTGCTTTCTTGGTACAAAAAAACACCTTTCTTGTCCAGAAAATTAGCCCTTTGCCCCCTCATGCTCTTGACGTAGAAAAATTTTGCCGTATGTTTTGGGGGCAAAATATTCTATTTGTGAAAGGGGACGGCATGGCGAAAAATCTTATTATTGTGGAATCACCCGCCAAGGTGAAGACCATTAAAAAATTTCTGGGTAGCCAATATCAAGTTTTAGCTAGTGTGGGGCATGTACGCGATTTGCCCTCCAAAGTGCTTGGTGTGGACATTGAAAATAACTTTGCCCCTGAATATGAAGTTATAGATAATAAAAAGAAAGTGGTCAGCGACTTACGCGCCGCTGCTGCCAAGGCAGATACCGTCTATCTTGCCCCCGACCCCGACCGCGAAGGGGAGGCTATAGCTTGGCATGTGGCCGAGCTTATTAAAGATAAAATGGAAAACGTTGAAAGCATTCTGCGTATCCAATTTAACGAAATTACCGCCAAGGCTGTGCGTGAAGCTTTAGAAAATCCACGTCCTCTCAATGAACATCTTTTTGATGCCCAGCAAGCGCGCCGCATCCTTGACCGTTTGGTAGGCTATAAAATTTCTCCGCTTCTTTGGAAAAATGTTAAGCGTGGTATTTCTGCTGGCCGTGTGCAATCGGTGGCCTTGCGCCTTATTGTGGAAAGAGAAGAAGAACGCCGCGCCTTTACCCCCGAAGAATACTGGCTTTTTAAAGTGCTGCTACGCGCTGAGGCAGAACCCATCATCAAGGCAGATCTACATAAAGTAGGCGGCAAAAAAGCGCATATACCTGATGCCGCTACAGCTGAAGCTTTAGAAAAAGACATGGCTGGCAAGCCCTTTATGGTAGAGAAAATCGAAGAAAAAGAACGCCAAAAAGCACCGCTGCCGCCTTTTATCACCTCTACCTTGCAACAAAGCGCCAACCAGCGTCATGGCTATGCAGCCAAACGCACCATGACCATTGCCCAGCGCCTCTACGAAGGTGTAGAAATAGGCGATATGGGCATCACCGCCCTTATTACCTATATGCGTACCGACTCTACACGCATTGCCGACGAAGCCAAAACCGCCGCTGCAGACTTTATTGCCAGCCATTATGGCGACAATTATCTGCCCGAAAAAGGCGGCAAAGCCCCGCGCAAATCGGCTAAAAATAAAGCCAGCGTGCAAGACGCCCACGAAGCCATTCGCCCTGTAGACGTTACCATTACACCTGAGCAAATAAAAAGCTTTTTGCCCCCAGAGCAGTACACGCTTTACAAACTTATTTGGGCTCGTTTTGTGGCCTCACAAATGGCCGCTGCACGTTATCACGACACCACCGTAACTATCAGCTGCGGCCCCGCAGAATGGCGCGCCAAGGGCAATCGTATGCTCTTTGCCGGCTGGACAGCAGCCTATCCCCGCTCTTCCGAAGAAAGCGATGCCGATTTACCGCCATTGCAAGAAGGGCAAGAGCTCAAATTAGAAAAACTGAGCAAAGAACAAAAATTTACCCAGCCCCCAGCACGTTATAGCGAAGCCTCGCTGGTGCGCGAGCTTGAAGAACAAGGCATTGGGCGCCCCTCAACCTATGCAAGCATCATCTCTACCCTGCAAGATAGAGAATACGTAAGCCTTGCAGAAAAGCACTTTATCCCCACAGATCTTGGCTCCATTGTGTGCGAAAAATTACGCAAGCACTTTGCCACGCTTATGGATGTGGGCTTTACAGCACAAATGGAAAGTGACCTTGATAAAGTTGCTGAGGGACAAAGCAAGTGGGATAACCTTATGCAAACTTTTTATAATGAGTTTGAACCCACACTTCAGGCCGCATCTAAAGATATGGACGCCGTCAAAGGCGGTCTTGATGCCGGCATTGATTGCCCTGAATGCGCTAAGCCCTTAGTTATCAAATTTGGCAAAGCCGGCAGTTTCTTGGCGTGTTCTGGGTATCCTGAATGCTCGTTTACCTCTAACTTTGAACGCGATGAAAATGGCACCGTGGTGCCCGTAGCTCGCGAAAAAGTAGTATTAGAAGTGGTGGGCAAGTGCCCTGAGTGTAGTAACGATTTGGTTATCAAAAAAGCGCGCACCGGTAGCCGCTTTATAGCCTGCACAGGATACCCCAAATGCAAGCACGCCGCACCTTTTTCTACCAATGTTCCCTGCCCTCGCTGCAATGAAGGCACCTTAGTAGAAAAAAGCTCTAAACGTGGTAAAATCTTCTATTCCTGCAGCACCTACCCCCAATGCGATTACGCTTTGTGGGATTTACCCTTAAACGAGCCTTGCCCAAAGTGTGATTTTCCTATACTTACACGCAAGGTTATGCGCGGCGGCGCAACAAAAATTTGCTGCCCTGAAAAAAGCTGCAATTATACCAAAGAAAACGACGAATAATATCCCTAGGATAGATTTTTATTAAAGGAGTCCATTATGGCAAACCCAACTGTATTATTAGAAACCACCTCTGGTGACATCTTGGTAGAACTTTTTGAAGACAAAG
>CAYJND010000060.1:0-11631 GCA_964371565.1 uncultured Desulfovibrionaceae bacterium | reverse complement strand
CGCCTCGACCTGCAACTTTGGCTTCATCATCCCTGTCGAAACCAATGCGCCCCCATATTTTCCATGAACTTCATGGGCAAAAGGAGATATCTCCTTATGGGACAAGAAGAATTATACACTTTATGAAAAAAGGCAAGGGATTTTTTTATCAATGCGAAGTAATCATCTTTTCTTTTTAGTACTTGGAGCTTTGTTGATACTTTTTATACCGTCTATACACCCAATAGCCTAGGCTTAAAGAGATAACATAAAGAGAAGCGCTAAGTAAAAGCTCTTGCTCTCCTTGAGGGTGAAAGCCGCTACCCATGGTGGCAAATATAAAATTTTGCACGGTAAAGCCTACGCTGGAGCCACTTAAAAAAGCAAGGGCAGGGATGGGACTCATACCAGCTAAGAAGTTAGTCAGAAAGTTACTTCCAAGTGGTATAATGCGTACAACTAACGTAAGTAAGAATGGGGATTGGCAAATAAAGTTGTTAAAAGAAGTGAGTTTATCTCCATATTTTTGCTGTAACCAATCTTGCCCAAGAAAGCGTGCATAGCTAAAGCAAAGTGTGCAGGCCAGCGCAGTGCCAAGGGTTGCCCAAAGTGTACCGTACCACATGCCAAAAACATAGCCCCCTAGCAAGCTGCAAGCTTGACGCGGTACCCCCATGCCTGTGAGCAAGGTCACTAAACCTATATATAAAACAATGCCTGTGATTCCGGCTTGACGCACGTGATTATCCATCCACTCTTCATGGAGAATGGTATTTGTATCTAAAAAAAACCACGCTAAAATTAAGCATATAATAAAAATACAAAGAGAAAAAAGGCGCTTATTACTCATTTTTTACGACGCAGAAGGAATTGAAAAAAAAGTATACCCACTTGCCCAATAAATAGGGTGATATCCCTATCTACATAACATAGAAAAGTAATACATAAAGCGCCCAGACAGGCGATAATAAAGGGCAAATGCGGCTTGCAAATAAAGAGTGTTTGCAAAAAAATTCCCATGCCTAATATAAGGGGGCCGTAGTAGAGATTCCAGTGGCTTTGAGCAATCATAAGCTTAGTATAAAATAGACAAAAAAGCATTGCAAATTATAAAAAGGTGATTATATTTTGCATTGCGGTTATTTTTATGGGTGAAAGCCTTATTTTTATATGTATTTAGAGGTTGTTTTTATGATTACTCTTACTCCACGAGAAGTTGTTGCTGAGCTTGATAAATATATTATAGGCCAAGAACAGGCCAAACGTATGGTAGCGGTGGCGGTGCGCAATCGTTGGCGGCGCAGTCAATTGCCACCTGAACTGCGCGATGAAGTGGCGCCCAAAAATATTATTATGATGGGGCCAACCGGTGTGGGAAAGACGGAAATTGCGCGTCGTTTAGCAAAATTATGTTCTGTGCCCTTTGTTAAAGTAGAAGCTACAAAATTCACTGAAGTGGGCTATGTGGGGCGCGATGTGGAATCCATGGTACGCGACCTAATGGAAATAAGCATTAAGCTGGTGCGCGAAGAAGAAAATATTCGTGTTAAAGAAGCTGCAGAAGTGGTAGCTGAAATGCGTCTTATGGATTTACTTTTGCCTCCATCTTATGCTGGAGATAGCGGGCGTGAATCTACCAAGGATAAGCTGCGCCAACAATTTCGCCAAGGTTTTCTCGATGACCGCGAAGTCGAAATGGAAGTTATGGAGCAGTCCGGCCCTAGCATTGATGTTTTTGCCATACCCGGTATGGAAAATATGGGCTCGCAAATGAAAGATATGTTTGGCAAAGCCTTTCCGCCCAAGCCTAAACGCCGTAAAATGAAGATTGGCCAAGCTTTTACCGTGCTGGTGCAAGAAGAGTCTGCTAAGCTTGTGGATGAAGAATCTATTATGGAAAAGGCACGCCAGCGCGTAGAAGAAGGCGGTATTATCTTTATTGATGAAATAGATAAAATTGCTAGTACATCTTCGCAGCGCTCATCAGATATTTCTCGTGAAGGGGTTCAGCGCGATTTACTGCCCATTGTAGAAGGCTCTGTGGTAAATACCAAGTATGGTATGGTTAAAACGGATCATATTCTCTTCATTGCAGCTGGGGCTTTTCATTTTAGTAATCCTTCTGATTTAATACCAGAATTGCAAGGGCGTTTCCCCTTACGTGTAGAGTTGCAAGCTTTGGGTAAGGATGAATTTTTACGCATACTTACTGAGCCAGATAATGCGTTGACCCGCCAATATGCGGCTCTTTTGGGCACAGAAAATGTACGCATTACTTATACAGACGATGGTTTGCAAGAGTTAGCTGCTTTTGCAGAAGAAATTAATAATGAAACAGAAAATATAGGCGCTCGTAGGCTGTATACCATTATGGAAAAAATCTTGGCTGATATTTCTTTTGATGCACCAGATAAGCCAGGTGAAGAAGTGGTGGTAAATGAAGCTTATGTGCGTGAACATGTAAAAGATGTACGCGAAGATAAGGACTTAAGCCGCTATATTTTATAAATAAATTTTATGGGGAAGGGAAAAACCTTTTTGGAAAAAGGTTCTTTCCCTTCCCCATACCCCCACCCTTTTCTAAAAACTTTTTATTACGTCCTTATAGCAAGCTACTTTAAAAAGTTTTTGGAAGGGGAGAGGAGGAGTTTGAGGGGGAGAGGGGAAGGCTTTTTTCAAAAAGCATCCCCTCTCCCCCTCAAAAAAAACTAATCTATTTGCTCTTTCAAGGCTTTTTGACGAAAGTTTAATCCAGCTGTATCCATGCCGCGCCCAGCATCATATATACCCACTATATCCTCTATGGCTTTTGTGCTGTGAGCACGACGAGAATAGCGCAGTATATTTTCATAGTCAGCTTCATATTTATTGCCTAACCAACCTTGGCAGCGGGTGTAGACTAATTCTCGTGATAAACATAAGCAAAGCGGATCTATATTACAGGGGCGTACTAGGGGCTTCCCTGCTTCTTCTATGGGAAGGTAGGGGATGGCATGAGCGCGCGAGACATCAATGCGTGCTATGAGCATTTCCACATCTGTATGAGCTTCATAAATGCTGATAGCCTCTTTCGTAAGTCTGTTGTCATCATCGTGAAAGATAATGCGCGCCCCGCGAGAGGCTTTAAGTAGGGCATGGCGTAAGGCATTACCAAAGTCATTATTGCTCGGCAAATCGTAATAGCGTATACAAGGATGCGAGCGAACTCTTTCGCCGCGTACTCCGTCAAAACCTACTAATATTTCAATGTAATCTTGTGAAAGCTGAGCATAATCCAAAGCTTCCATAATACCATCTAAGGCATAGCCTAAAGCCTGTGGCCTATCGCCACGACTGGGAATGATAAAGGAATACTTTAACATTTACTGGTTCCCTTATTATGCAAAAAAAGCTTACTATTCCCGCACTTGCCCAGAACCAAAGACTACAAATTTTGTGGTGGTGAGCTCTTCTACACCCATGGGGCCGTAAGAATGTAGTTTGGAAGTAGAAATGCCAATTTCTGCTCCAAGTCCTAGCTGTCCACCGTCATTGAATCGAGTGGACGCATTGACTGCTGTCATGGAGGCGTCCACTTCTCGCATAAAGCGCATGGCGTGGCTATGATTATTGGTACAAATAATTTCAGTGTGCTGCGAACCGTATTGCGCAATATGGTCTAAAGCTGCGTCCATGGAAGGCACTACACATACGGCAAGAATAAGAGCATGAAATTCTTGCCCTAAGTCACTGGCCTGTTGCGGTATTGCGCTTTTTCCTAAAAGAGGGAGAGAGGCTGGGCAAGCGCGAAATTCTACCCCAGCGGCGCCAAGTTTTTCTGCTATACGAGGTAAGAGGGCTTGGGCTTTATTTTCGTGGATAAGTACACATTCTAAAGCATTGCATACGCCAGGGCGTTGCACTTTAGCATTGAAAATAATTTCTAAAGCTTGCTCTACATCAGCGTCCGCATCAATATAGGCATGGCATACCCCCATATAGTGCTTGAGTACCGGCATGGTGGCTTGTTCTGCCACAGCGCGTACTAAGGCTTCGCCGCCACGGGGGATGATAACATCTATGTAGGTATCTAATTTACAGAGTAAAGGCACTGCAGCTCTGTCGGTGGTAGAGAGGATTTGGGCTGCATCTTTGGGCAGTCCGGCTTTTTCTAAAGCTTCATGGAGTAGAGCAGCCAAAGCAAGATTAGAGTGCACAGCTTCAGAACCGCCACGCAAAATTACTGCATTACCAGCTTTTAGGCATAAAATGGCTGCGTCAATGGTAACATTGGGTCTTGCTTCATAAATCATAGCTATTACGCCAAGAGGAATGCGCATTTTGCCCACTAAGATACCATTGGGTCTTTGCCATTGCGTAGTCATGGCTCCCACAGGATCAGGTAAGTGTGCCACATGATGACAGGCACCAATCATGTCTTCTAAGATGGCATCACTAAGGCGTAAGCGATCTAAGCGAGCGCTGTCCATGCCTTTTTCTTGTGCAGCTTGTATATCTTTAGTATTAGCTTCGAGCAAAGCTTGCTTTTTATTGCTGATAAGTTCAGCTAAAAAGGTCAAAGCTGTTACTTTTTGATCTGGGCTAGCAGCCATGAGTTTACGAGCAGCTTGTTTAGCTTGTTTACCTACGGAGTTTATATAATTTTTTAAATCTTGCATGGTAGTTCCTTTATATGGCAGCGTCTATAAGCAAATTGTCTCTGTGAATAACTTCTTGATAGTGTGCATTGCCAAGAATAGCCGCCACTTCATGTCTTTTAAGCCCCATAATGCGTTTAAGTTCCGCAGCGGAATAATTGCTTAATCCTACACCGATACTGCGTGTAGAAGAGGTATCTTCATTTTGCGTAACAATGCGCACAAGGCTGCCTTGTTGAAAATTTCCTTCTACTGCGCAAATACCGCCGGGAAGAAGGCTGCTGCCTGTATTTTCAAGAGCTTTTACGGCGCCGCCATCAACAAAAATAGTGCCTGAGGGGTCTGATTGATAGGCTAGCCAAAATTTACGGCGCGAAATGCTTTGTGTATTGGCGCATACCCATGTTCCACGATGTAGTTGTTTTTCTTGGTCTTCTGTAAAGACACGGCGCATAATATCATGCTCACGGCCCGGTAAAATAAGGGTAGGCACCCCAAGCTGAGCTACACGTCTGGCAGCTAAGAGCTTAGAATACATACCACCTGTGCCTACAGAGGTTTTACCACCGCAAAGAGTGTCTAAATTAAGGCTGTGCACATCTTCCACGCAAGGCATAATGGCAGCGTCGTGACATGTATCGGGATTTTTATCAAGTACTCCAGAAGCAGATGTTAAATTAATAAATAAATCTGCACCTATAACATTAACTAATAAGCTGGAGAGGCAGTCATTGTCACCAAATTTAAGCTCTTGCACCGAAATGGTGTCATTTTCATTGACCACAGGTACTACACCCCAAGCAAGTAGCTCCGCAAAAGTATTGCGTGCGTTCAAAAAGCGTTGGCGAGAGCGTAAATCGTCGCGAGTAAGCAGTACTTGTGCAGTGCCAAGGCCGTGATGCGCAAAGGCTGTGTCATATTGCTGCATAAGGCGGCTTTGTCCCACAGCGGCGGCAGCTTGTTTGGCTGCAAGACCAGAAATTTCCGTATGGGTTTCGCTGGCACAGCAATGGCGCAATGCCGCACGCCCCGCAGCGACTGCTCCGGAAGATACTAAAATAATTTTTCTTTCTTGCACCCTTGATGTGGGCAAAGAACGAATAAAGGCTAATTGAGCTACGAGGTTTTGCAATATAGGAATATCAAGACCTTGAGCATGGGTGAGTACAGCAGACCCTACTTTTACTACAATACATTGTGCTTCTTGCAGGCAGTGCCATTTATTATCTTGCCATTTCATAGGTGAACTCGACTTATTAAGAAAATTTTTGCCACAAAGCGACTATGTATTCATAAAAAGTTTTATGGGCAGTGACAAGGAAAAAAAGCCTAAAACAAAAAAAAGCCCTGTAAAATACAGGGCAAAATTTGTGGGGCGAATGATGGGGTTTGAACCCACGGCCACCTAGGCCACAACCAGGTGCTCTACCAACTGAGCTACATCCGCCGTCGAAGAAGAGTTCTACAGATTGTCGCAGGTTTTGGCAAGCTTTTTTTTGTGTTTTTTTGAAATTTTTTTTATTTCATTTTTATGACGAAATTTACTTTGTTTTGTAGGTAGAAAGAGGCATTCTTTTAGCATGTTAGAACAATGTAAGAATTTACAGCAATAAACTATGGATTTTTGATAAGAAATCCTTTATGAGGAAAGAGAAATATACAGTAGGAGTTAGTATGCAGAGTTTGATTGTTAAAGGTGGCGTGGCATTAAAAGGGGAAATTGCTGTAAGTGGTTCCAAAAATGCGGCGCTTCCTATTCTTTTTGCTTCCATCTTAACAGAAAGTCCCACCACATTTTATCATGTCCCTAATCTGCGTGACATACATACTACTGTGAAACTTTTAAATATTTTAGGTTGCTCAGCGCAATTTGATACGGGGAAAACCCTAGTAACTCCTGGGGAACTATCTCCAGAGGCTCCTTATGATCTAGTAAAGACTATGCGCGCCTCTATTTTATGTTTAGGGCCTTTGCTTGCTCGTATTGGTGAGGCTAAAGTGGCTTTGCCTGGGGGGTGTGCCATTGGCGCAAGGCCTGTAGATCAGCATTTAAAAGCTTTTGAAAAAATGGGTGCTACCTTTGAGCTTGAAGATGGTTATGTTATTGGGCACTGCAAGAAATTGCAGGGAGCGCATATTATATTTGATATGCCCACAGTGGGAGGTACTGAAAATGTGCTTATGGCCGCTGCATTAGCTCAAGGGGAAACTATTTTAGAAAATGCCGCTCGCGAGCCTGAAATTGTAGATCTTGCCAACTATCTTATAGCTTGTGGTGCGCAAATTGAAGGTGCAGGTACCAGTATTATACGTGTGCAAGGTGTAAGCTCTTTGCATGGGGTAGAGTATACTATTATGCCAGACCGCATTGAAGCTGGTACTTTTCTTGTGGCTGCGGCCATTACGGGTGGAGATTTATGGGTAAAAAATTGCCCTAACACAGCTTTAGAGGCTGTTATAGAAAAAATGCAGGAAATGGGCGTGCATTTTGAGCAAAAAGGCAATGATTTAAGAGCTTTTTGCCCAGGAGGCTTGCAAAACCTTAGCGGTACAGCTTTATGCACACAGCCTTATCCTGGTTTTCCCACAGATATGCAAGCCCAGCTTATGGCGCTTATGGCATTATCTCAAGGCACTTCTGTTGTGGAAGAGAGTATTTTTGAAAATCGCTTTATGCATGTGCCTGAACTAGTACGTATGGGAGCAGATATAAAAATATCCGGACGCACTGCTACTCTTCGCGGTGTTAAAGCTCTAAAAGGAGCTCCTGTGATGGCTTCTGACTTACGTGCTAGCGCGGCTTTTGTTTTGGCTGGTCTTGCTGCGCAGGGTACGACTCGTATTCAGCGTATTTATCACTTAGATAGAGGCTATGAACATATCGAAACCAAATTGCGTGCTGTGGGCGCGCATATTGAACGTGCAGATGATTAATAGGTATTAAGATATTGTACAATTTTAAATTTTACTGCCTTACCATGGTGATTGGATTCTGGTTAGAGCAGAGTAAGGCCATTTTCTAACTGGAGGAATTATGAAATTTTCTACTCGCACTCGCTACGGTTTACGTTTTCTTATTCATTTAGCTTCGTCTCCTCAGGGACAATTGGTGCAGCTTAAAGAGCTTGCGCGCGAAGAAAACATTTCTGCGGGGTATTTAGAGCAAATTGTACGTTCCTTAAAACCCCTTGGAATTATGGACTCAGTTCGTGGCGCTGCTGGTGGTTATACTTTAGCTCAAGACCCTAAGAATATTACTTTAGAAGATATTTTTACACATCTTGAGGGAGATATTTCTCCCGTTTCTTGCGTCAGCACAACCTCGCAGTCCTGCTCACGTTTTGATGTATGCACAACGCGATGCTTTTGGCAAGATCTTGATAATCATGTACGTAACTATCTACGCAGTATGACATTGCATGACTTTATGAATACCTATGGTATTGGCGAGAAGTGTAAAATTGATGAATAAATAAATTTTTCTCCCCCGCTTTTATGGGGGATTTTACTATATCTAGCTTTTTTATATTTTTAAAGGCTAGATATATTTTTCTGTTTTATAGTATGAGGTTTAAAACCTTATAAGGAGAAATCTATGTGGGAATATACCGATAAAGTTCAAGAGCATTTTTTAAATCCGCAAAATGTGGGGGCGCTTGAAAACGCCAATGCTATTGGCGAAGTGGGTAGCCTTGCTTGTGGCGATGCCTTAAAACTTTTTTTAAAAATAGAAAACGATCGCATTGTAGATGCTTCTTTTCAAACCTTTGGCTGTGCTTCAGCCATTGCTTCAAGCTCTGTACTTACAGAAATGGTCAAGGGGCTTACCGTAGAAGAAGCGCTGGCTCTTACTAATAAGGATATAGCAGAAAAACTTGGCGGTTTACCTAAGGAAAAAATGCACTGTTCTGTGATGGGACAAGAAGCTTTAGAAGCTGCCATTCGTCATTATCGTGGTGAGCCACCCATGCCTCATGCTCATGAAGAGGGTAAGCTTATTTGTAAATGTTTTGGTATTACCGATGCACAAATTCAACGTGCCATACGCGAAAATGGTTTAAAAACCACAGAAGAAGTAACGCATTATACCAAGGCTGGCGGCGCTTGCGGTGATTGCCTTGAGCAAATTGAGCAAATTTTAGCTGAAGAGCTTGGAAAGCCTAAATTACAAGAAATTACCCCTGTAGCTGCGCCACGTATGAGTAATATTCAACGTATGCAACGCATTGTTAAAACCATTGATGAAGAAATTCGCCCTAAACTTATGTTAGATGGTGGAGATATAGAACTTGTGGATGTGGAAGGAAGCACAGTCTATGTGACCTTACGCGGACGCTGCGCCCAATGCCGTTCAAGTCAGGTTACCATTAAAAATCTTGTGGAAAAGACCTTACAAGAGCATGTGGAAGCAAGCATTGTGGTAAAAGAGGCCTAAGATGAAAACTATTTATCTTGATAATAATGCCACTACGCGTGTGGCTCCTGAAGTTTTAGAGGCTATGCTACCTTATTTTGGTGATTTTTATGGTAACCCTTCCAGCATGCACACCTTTGGTGGGCAAGTTGGTAAGGCTGTAAAAGAAGCTAGAGAGAATGTGGCATCACTTATTGGCGCTGAGGCTGATGAAATACTGTTTACTTCTTGTGGTTCAGAAAGTGATAATACAGCCATCATGTCTGCCTTGCAAAGTCAGCCACAAAAAAAGCATATTGTTACCACTAGGGTAGAGCATCCTGCCATATTAAACTTGGCACAGCACCTTGAGCATAATGGGTATGAAGTGACCTATATTCCTGTGGACTTTAAAGGCCGCATTGATATGGACGCTTATGCTGCTTCCTTGCGCAAAGATACTGCCATTGTTTCTGTGATGTTTGCCAATAATGAAGTAGGTAATATTTATCCTATACAGCAAATGGCAGAAATGGCGAAAGAAAAAGATATTGTTTTCCATACCGATGCTGTGCAAGCCGTTGGTAAAGTAGATATGAATATGGCTACCTTACCTGTAGACTATTTAGCATTGTCTGGGCATAAATTGCATGCTCCTAAGGGCATAGGTGCCTTATATATTCGCAAGGGCACGCGCTTTCGTCCTTTTTTACGTGGGGGGCATCAAGAGCGTGGTCGCCGTGCTGGTACAGAAAACGTGCCTTACTTCATTGCTCTTGGTAAGGCTGCGGCCATGGCTAAAGAACATATGTGCAAAGAAAATGCTGAACTTGTACGTTTGCGCGATATGTTAGAAAACGGCCTTACTGCGGTTATACCTGATAGTGTTGTGAACGGAGATACCGCTAGCCGTTTACCCAATACTTCAAGTATTGCTTTTAAAAATATTGAAGGTGAAGCCATTTTACTTATGCTAGATAGGCTTGGTATTTGTGCCAGTTCTGGCTCTGCTTGCACTTCAGGCAGCCTTGAGCCTTCGCACGTACTTCGCGCCATGGGAATACCTTTTACCTATGCTCATGGCTCTATTCGTTTTTCTCTTTCTCGTTATACCACAGAAGAAGAAGTGAAATTTGTTATTAAAGAGATGCCTGCTATCGTTCAGCGCTTGCGCCAGATGTCTCCTTTTGGTAAGTAGTAGGGGAAACCCTATAACCGGCAAGGAGAAAGGCTTATGGAAAATACATCGCAAGTTTTTGGACAAATAGAAAGATGGCTTAATGAATGGAAGGTAGATCCCTTACAGGCCAAACAAGCTTTTAGCTCCTTTTATGACTGGCTTAAAGCTGAGGGTATGTTGCTTGAATTTAAAGAACGCCCCGGTATAAGCTATTCTTTGCGTGCAAAACATCCTTTACAAAAAGATAGACCTCTTTTTGCCCTTATTGATGTGGTGGATGATGATGCCAATGAACGTTGGCTTTCAGTATGCTTTTATGCAGATATGGTGCAGGATTCTAAAGAACTAGGTGATTTTGTTCCCGGTGGTCTTATGGGGCTTAATGCTTTGTGCTTAAATCTTGAAGAAGATGATAAAGTCATGTGTGATTATATTCAAAATCGTCTTATGGAAGCTGCTGCTATAGCGAAAAAATATTAAATCAATTTTGGTTTAGTTCCATAAAAAAACTCCCTTTACTATAGTAAAGGGAGTTTTTTTGCGAGTTATAAGTGGTTTAGTCTTTTTTTACTTCTGATGCTTTTTTATCTTTTTTAGCTTGTTGTGCCTTAGAAACGTTTACTTTCATACTTGCAAAGTGATTCTCAGACATAAGTACCTGGTCTTCAGGGTAGCCGCAAAGCTTCAAATAACCTTGACGTGTTAATCCGTTATGTTTGCTCTTTAAATGGCGCTCAGTTAATACTTTTCCTGCTTTACCGCAAAGACAGCAAGTAATTTGATCTTTTTGAATGGCTGTTTCAGGTTTTACTTTTAGGTTACGTTTTGTGTACCCACAAGTTAAAGAATTTTTTGTTGTCTGTTCTTGAGTTTTTTCTTCTTTTTTACATTCTTTATTTTCTGCACATGTGGAATTTTGAGAGTCTAAACTGTCCCCGTGGATAAGGTTTAAGCCTTTTAAATATTCAGAGAATTGTTCAAGAATAAAAGCTGGCGATTTACCTTTGTTGTTTTCCATGATCATGCGCAATAGTTGTGTTTGGTCAATCATTATAGTCTCCTTATAATTTTTTTTAAGAAATAGAATAAATATATATAATAGTCAATGTTTATACAGGGTAAATGCTAATGTTGTGTAGTATGTTAAGTAAAGAAATATTATATGAAAAAGAGTAGAAAAAATTTAATTTTGTTATTATATCAATAAATTTTATAAAATATATATTATACAGGAGAAATTTCTTCCTAAATAGTGTTGAAAGTAGCTTGTAGGTAAAGAGTCAGGACCCTATGTTTTTTATGCTTATGAAGAACGAAAAAAAAGCAAATTTTTTTTATTTAAAAGATGCTAATTTTATTAAATAAAAAAAAACATCTTCAAAAAAGTATGCTTTTTTTTTGTTTACCCCCTTTTCAATTTTGCAATGAGGATTATACTACTA
>CAYJND010000059.1:0-11800 GCA_964371565.1 uncultured Desulfovibrionaceae bacterium | reverse complement strand
GCGTGCCTTTCTTAAAAACGAGTGGAAACACGTTTTTAAGCATTAACTAAATAGATAACTACTATAAATGTAAAGCCTCTTGAAAATATCAAGGGGCTTTTTTTGATGGCAAGAATGGTGGCAAACCATTGCAGTATGTAGATATAAAAAAAGCCCCGTAATGGGGCTTTTAAGATTTTAAGAGTCACTACTGAGCAAAGGATTATCGGGGAAGATGCCTTCTTCTCTTTCTTGAATAAGAGCAAGAGCACGGCGTGCCAAATAAGTAACTTCTGGCTTGGAAACTTGATCGTCAGCGCCCACAGTTTCGCCCTTATGGCGTAACTTATCGGTAATAAGCGAAGAGAATAAAATAACCGGCAATCGGCTCAGTGTTTTATCTTCTTTGATTTGCTTTGTCAGGTTATGCCCGTCCATCATGGGCATTTCAATGTCAGAAACCACAATTTGCACAAAATCTGTTAAGGGGCGCTCTTCTGCTTCGGATTTAGCTTTATAGGCACAGAGTTTGTCCCAAGCTTCGGCACCATGAGAGCAAATAGTAACTTCAAAGTTAGCTTTTTCTAAGAGGTCACGCAGCATTTCGCGGATAAGGGCAGAATCGTCCACCACCATGGCACGGCGGCGTACAGCTTGGCTCCACTCTTCATCCATATCTTCAAAGCGCAGTCCAAGGGCTGGGTTTAGCGAGGCTACAATCTTTTCAAGGTCAAGCAAAAAGACTATGCGATCTTCAAGGTGAACCACGCCAATAACGGTATTGTTAGAAATTTTAGATACATAAGGGCTTGGCGCTTCTACTTCTTCCCAAGAGATACGGTGAATGCGATTTACACCAGAAACCTTAAAAGCCGTGGTTACCGAGTTAAACTCAGTTACAATGGTTTTAGGCTCTTCAGCGGCGTCTGCAGGTTCCTTATCAAGCCACATGGCAAGATCTACCAAGGGGATAATGTGCGAGCGCAAGTTAAAGGCGCCAAGCACGCAAGGATGCTGCACTTCGGGCAATTCTGTAGCTTTGGGCATGCGAATAATTTCTAAAACTTTTGCTACGTTAACGCCATAATATCCGCGATACCCATGAGGAAGGGGCGTGCCGTCATCATTGAGAGATTTTTCATCAATGTAAAATTCAACTATTTCAAGCTCGTTGGTACCGGCTTCAAGAAGGATATTGGTTTGTGCCATATGCTCTCCCTCGTGGCGAGTGATATATTCTCAAAGGATTTGTGTGGAAGCTTTTTGGCTCTAGAGGCTTTCCAAAAAACTTTGAACATCATCTATAAGTCTTTTCGGCGTAGATGCGCCGGCCGTTAGACCTATGCGCGAAAAAAGTGTAAAATTTTCTTTTTTCAGCTCTTGCGCCGTTTCTACATGCCATGTGGGTATGCCCTTGGCAGTGGCTACGTCAGCCAATCTGCAGGTATTCCCACTGGCTTTACCGCCAACTACTACCACAGCCTCTACAGAATCAGCAATGCGCGTGATTTCTTCTTGTCTTTCATGTGTAGCGTGGCAAATGGTAGATAGTACAGGAAGGTCTTGCAATTGACTTTGTAAATATGTCACTATTTCGTCAAAAATCTTCCCTTCTTGCGTTGTTTGGGAAGCTAGCACGTAAGTAGTGGAAGGTGCAAGTTTTATTGTACGTATTTTTTCAAAAGAATCAAAAACCATAGCGCCGTGGGCAGCGTAAGAAATGAGCCCGCGCACTTCTGGGTGGTCTTGCTCACCAAAAAGTAATAATGTTTTACCCTCTTGGGTAGCATTGGCTATGGCAAGCTGGGCTCTTTTTACCTTGGGGCAGGTAGCATCAATAATGGTAGCGCCGCTTTGCACAAGCAGGTCTTCTTCGCCCTTGGGTATGCCGTGAGCGCGAACAATAACACAATCAGCGCTTTGCACCTGGTCTACCGATGCAAGGCAGTGCACGCCAAGGCTAGCATATTGCTCAAGCACTTGCGGATTGTGAATAATGGGGCCAAGGGTGCAGATGCGGCTTGTGGCGTTTTCTTGTATGGCTGTATCAAGTTTTTTAAGGGCCAAAGAAACGCCCATGCAAAAACCTGCTGTGTGAGCTCGAATAACCTGCATTTATATTTCCTCGTGTTGTCTATTTTTTTGCTCGTCTTTTTGTTCATTTTTTTGCAAGGCATAGGCAAAAAAACGCTGTAAAAGATCTTGAAGCTCTTCAAAGGAGGCACAACCTGCCATTTCTTGACGCAAGCGCTTGACCCCAGGGAAGTGATGCACATAGCGTGGCACAAAGGTGCGCATTTTTAGCAAAGCCACGCGCTCTGAGCTATAAGCGCGTGCTAGTTGCATATGGCGCGAAATAAGTTGCATAAGCTTAGCCGCATCTACTTGGGGGGTACGTCCTTCTTGCCAAAGCTCAGTATGCTCTTGAAATATACAAGGGTTTTGCATGGCGCCCCTGGCATACATAACAGTGCTTACCCCTGTTTCTTTAAGGCAACGAACCCCATCTTGCGGGGTAAAAAGGTCACCACTGGCAATGACGGGAATGTGCACCAACTGCCGTAACGCAGCTAAATATTGCCAAGCAGCATCGCCGCTAAAGCCTTGCCTTGCTGTGCGAGGGTGCAGCGTAATCCAGCCAGCGCCAAGCTCTTGTAAAGCTAATGCTAAGTCTTGCCAAACGTGCGTGTCGTCAGTCCAGCCCAGACGTATTTTGAACCCCATACATCCCTTACCAACAAGGTTAATCATATTTTGGGCTACGGCAAGGCTATTATCTACATCTTTAAGCATAGCTGAGCCGCACCCAGTTTTGTTTACCTTAGGTACAGAGCAACCCATATTTAAATCAAAATATTGAAATCCTTGCTGTAAAAGCTGTGTTAAGGCTTGTTGCATAAAGGGGACTTCGTTACCAAAAAGCTGCACCACTAAAAAATTGCCTTGGGCTGTGTCTGAATCTTCCGGTGTGGTGGCAAGCAAATCTTGTGTACCATTACTTTTATATACAAGCCCTTTGGCGCTGACCATTTCGGTGCAGGCTATGCGTGCGCCATGTTCACGGCAAAGCAGGCGAAAAGTAAGGTCTGAATAGCCAGCCAAAGGCGCTAGCCAAGGCATATGGGCTTGAATGGGCAGGGCAAGGGGAGATGAGGGCGCTGAGCCTAGCGTATCTTGTGTCACAATAGGGCCTTAAGGTAAAAAATAATGGTTGTTCTCTAAGAGAAATATGCTGCCTTGGCAAGTTTTTTAAGCTCTAATTGTCCGGCACTATTTTGACGCACTTCAAAGCCCACGCTTTGCAAAAAATTATGCACGGGGCGACCTAAAATACAAGGGAGCAGGTTGGGGCTAAGATGGGCTTTTTCACAGCAGAGCTCGCGAAAGGCTAAGTCATAGCGCACTGTTTGCAAAATTTGCTGGCTAAGTTCTTGTTCTTCTTCGGCATAGTCCAGTTTATTTTCAAAAAGGCGCTCAGCTTGTCCCACAAGGGGGTGCAAGGGGCATTGTTCTTCGTGAGCTTCGGCTAATTCTAGCCAGCCTTCTTGCAAAGAAAAAATATCAGCCCGCGTGGCTCTTTCCATATGATACATACTTTCTAGTTCGCTGGTATCAGTACAAAATAGCGCTTTACACTGGGCTGGGCGCAAGGGGTGCAGGCCGCAACCTTGAGGCTTATGAAATACGCAATGCCATGGGTGAGTCGGCTCCTGTGTGCCTTGAATTTTAAGAGCTTCTTCTTCAAGGGGAATGAGCTTGTTATATACGGGGTCAAAAGCTAGCTCGCCAGCACGTAAGGTCAACACCTGACTAAAAGAGATATGCCCTTGTTGCAGAAGGGGGGCATCTTCTTGATGTAAAAGAGGGCCACCTTTTTGACAGCACAGGCCGCATTGTTTGCAGTGAAGTTCTTGCATGGCTGGTATATATGAAAAATGGGGGCAATGTGCAAAGAGTTTTTTATGTGCGCATGGCGGTAATTTTCATGCTTTGAATGCATGCATTACGTTAGAAAAGCAAACAATATACCCCTTTTGTTTCTTCTTCACAAAAAAATCCAAGCTGCTTTCACAACTTGGATTTTATAAAAACAAAAAGTAAAATTACCCTTGCTTGCTAATGGCTACCTTAGCAGGGCGGATAAGGCGCCCTTTAAGCTTGTAACCGCGCTGCATGACATTGCTCACCATATTAGGCTCCATGTCATCGCGAGTTTCAAAAATTAAGCCTTCGTGAATTTCGGGGGTAAAAGCTTCGCCCACTTCGCCCACTGGCTCAAGGCCATGATTTTTTACAGCTTCTAAAAGTAGCTTGCGTGTCATATCAATGCCCATGAGCATATCTTTGCAGGCTTCGTTTTGTCCGCCGTATTGCAAGGCTAAATCAAGATTATCAAGGCTTGGCAATAAGCTAGAAAGCACTTTTTCAGCCGCATAGGTTAGCTGTTCTTCATGCTCTCTGGCCAGACGTTTTTTATAATTTTCCATTTCTGCCAAGGCGCGTAGTCGTGTTTGGTCGGCTTCTTCCTTAACGCTACAGCTAGGGCAGATATGCTCAAGGCAAAGTTCATTTAAATTTTCAGGCACCTGAGGAAAAAGTAATTCTTCGGGGGCTTGATCAAAAAGTTCTTGTGTTTCGGCGTCAACTTGCGCCGCTTTATACGCATCGTGTTGTTTTTTGGATGACATGAAAGACTCCTTCGTAGGCCTTATTTTTAAGCAAGCCTTGCCCACCTGTCAAGACCCTGTAGGATAGATTTTATTTTAAGATTGTAAAATCTATTGTGAAATTTTCCATTCATTTAAGGTGATATGTTGGGCTAAAATAGTCAAAATGGGCTTTTATGGGGGGTAAAGTGTCACTTTTATGCATTGCGCCGTGTAATGGGAAATAGGGGCAGAAAAGCTCGACTTTTCAAAGCTCTTCCTGTAACATGCCAAAGCTATATATGGAATGTGAGTTCTGGTTTTGGACAATGTACCGCATTCTTAAGGAGAAACTATGTCCTGTCGTATTATTACCTGTGCCACAGAAAAAGATTGGCCACAGTTAGAAGCCATCCTCAAAGGCCGTGAAGATACGGGTGAAAGTGTTGATGGTATAGTACAAGATATTTTGCAAAATGTGCAAGAACGCGGCGACGCAGCCTTGCTTGAATATACAAAGCGTTTTGACTGCCCCGAAGCTGACGAGAATTTTAATCTACGTTTAGACGCTTCGGAAATTGCCAAAGGCGCTGCACAAGTTTCTGGCGATGATTTGTCTATTATTGCTGAAGCTGCATCAAATATTCGCACCTTTCACGAAGCACAAGTAGAAAAATCTTGGTTTCTTACCCGCGAAGATGGCACCATCTTAGGGCAACAAGTGCAACCTGTAGACCGCGCTGGTCTGTATGTGCCTGGCGGTAAAGGGGGCGATACTCCTTTGCTTTCTAGTTTGCTTATGAATGCCATACCTGCACAGGTAGCCGGCGTTAAGCAATTAGCCGTGGTAACTCCACCCCGTCCTGATGGAAGCATTAACCCGCACATTTTAGCTGTGGCGCATTTGTTAGATATTGACGAAGTGTATCGCATGGGTTCTGCGTGGTCCATTGCAGCCCTAGCTTTTGGTACGCAAAGTCTTGCGCCGGTAGATGTTATTGTGGGGCCTGGTAATATTTATGTAACCACGGCTAAGCGCATGGTGCAGGGACGTGTGGGCATTGATATGATTGCCGGCCCTAGCGAAGTGCTGGTTATTGCCGATGGCAGCGCCAACCCTGCATGGGTGGCGGCAGATATGCTTTCGCAGGCAGAGCATGACGCACTGGCCTCTGCGGTGTGCATTACCGATACCCCCTTTATGGCAGAAGCCATTCAGCGTGAACTTAAAGCGCAATGCGCCGCATTGCCCCGCGCAGATTTAGCCGCTAAAGCGCTGAAAGATTGGAGCGCCCTGGTGGTGGTTCCCAATATGCGTGTGGGTATTGCTCTATCTAATAAAGTGGCACCAGAGCATTTAGAGCTTTGTGTGAAAGACCCTTGGACTGTGTTGCCGCATATTAAGCATGCCGGTGCTATCTTTATGGGCTCGCATTCGCCTGAAGCTGTGGGAGACTATTTTGCAGGGCCTAACCATGTGTTACCCACCATGGGCACAGCGCGCTTTTCTTCTGCTTTGTCTGTGCAAACTTTTTGTAAGCGTTCATCAGTGGTGGCAGCTTCGCCTTCTTTTGTGCAAAAAAATGCCGCGTCCATTGCGCGTTTGGCGCGCCTTGAAGGCTTAGAAGCTCACGCCCGTTCTATGGAATGCCGCATAAAAAGAAGCTAAGCTTTTTGTAATAGCCTTTGACGTTAGAGAGGGTATGTTGTGAAAGTATTGCTTGGATGTGTGAATAGTTCTGTGTCCCTTGTGGGCTATGATACCAAGACACATGCGCCCTTTTGGTATTGCCCTGGTAATGTGCTGCGTGTTTGCGGCATTTGCACCAGTGGTGATGCCTTGTGGGTGGCCTCTGATAATACCTTAACTTCTCTTTCTGCCAAAGGGGTGCGTATGCAAGGCTTGCCTGGCCCCATGGAAAATTTGGCGCATAGCGTTAAGGCTTTAAGTGAAGACATGCTTGCCATTGTAGATACGGGTAATTCGCGCGTTTTGCTGTATAATAAAGCAAGTAACATGATTATTTCAACATCTCCCCTTGAAGCATGGGATGGGGATTTACCCCATGACGCCATTCATTGTAATGACGTTATCCCTTGGCGAGATGGATTTTTACTTTCTGCTTTTTCGCATCAGCCCTTTCGCACGGTGCAAAAGGCTTGCCCTAGTTGGAAAGAAGAAGGCTTAGGCATTATTTTTTACTTGCGCCGTAAACAGGGCAAAACATTGACCTCTGTGGTGGCTTCAGGTCTTAATTGCCCGCATTCTTTGGTGGAGCATGAGGGCAATATATATTGTTGCTCTTCAGCCACGGGAGAGTTTTACCGCTTGGCGGTGGGTGCGCATGGTGGTTTAAACTTTGATAAAGTGTGGAAAGTGACCTCGACGCACTTTTTACGCGGGGCTTTACGTGTAGAGAATGGCTGGATATTAGGTGGCTCGTCTCGTCGCGACATAAAAGGCCAAGAAGGCGCAGGCGGTATGGTGGTCTTTTATCTTGGCGATGATGGTAGTGTTGCCCAGCATACTGTGGCTAATATTGGCGAAATTTATGATATTATCCCTTGGGATAATGCCATTATGCAAGGTGTAGCTGAGCAATGCTTACACTTGCCTTTGTTAGATTTACCCGGAGAATTTCCTGCGCGTTGCGCTTTGGATACATTAAATAGTTAGAATTTGCTCTTTTAAGGAGAAGAATATGAAAGTAGTAATGCAAACAAATATTGACACATTTCCCCTTATTGCGCGCGGTAAAGTGCGTGATATGTATGAAATTGACGAAAATACGTTGCTCATCGTCACCACAGACCGTATGTCTGCCTTTGACGTAATTATGAGCGAACCTGTACCTTATAAGGGTGTTATCTTGAACAAAATCACTTTGTTCTGGATGGATAAATTTAAAGATATTATCCCCAATCACCTTATTGAAAGCGATGTGAATAAATTCCCCGAAGCTTTGCAGCCTTGGAAAGATGAATTGGAAGGTCGCTCTGTGCTTGTGAAAAAAGCTAAGCCCTTACCTGTAGAATGTATTGTGCGCGGCTGCTTAACTGGTTCTGGTTGGAAAGATTATAAGGCCACCGGCACCTTGTGCGGTTATGACTTGCCTGCTAATATGAAAGAATCTGCCAAGATTGAACCTGCTATTTTTACTCCTTCTACCAAGGCAGAACTTGGCGAGCATGATGAAAATATCACCGTGGCACAAGCTACAGCTCTTTTAGGCGAAGAAGTTGCCAAGAAGGTACAAGAAACTTCTTTACGTATTTTTGAAACAGGCCGTGAATATGCTGCCACACGCGGTATTTTAATGGCTGATACTAAATTTGAATTTGGCATGGTAGATGGTGAGCTTGTGCTTATTGATGAAGTGATGACCCCAGATTCTTCACGTTTTTGGCCTGCGGATCAATACGAAGAAGGTCGCGGTCAACCTAGCTTTGATAAACAATATTTGCGCGACTGGCTTTCTGCTCAGCCTTGGGATAAAACTCCCCCTCCACCTGCTTTACCACAAGATGTGGTGGACGCCACTGCAGGGCGTTATGCTGAAGCTTACAAAATTATTACCGGCAAATCTTTTGACGCGGAATAAGAGGTAGTTATGTTACTTGAAGGTAAAAGAGCTCTCATTCTTGGCCTAGCCAACAATAAAAGTATTGCTTATGGTGTGTCCGAAGCTTTTAAGGCTCAAGGCGCTCGCTTGGCATTTTCCTATGTGGGCGATGCCATTAAAAAACGTGTGGAACCCATCAGCGAAGAAATGGGCGGTGAATACACCTTTGCTTTAGATGTATGCGATGATGCCCAAATCGCCGCCGCTGTGGAAACAGTAAAAGAAAAGTGGGGCGGCGTGGATATTCTAATTCACTCCGTAGCCTTTGCTAATCGTGAAGATTTGCAAGGCCGCTATCTTGATACTGGCCGTGATGGTTATAGATTGGCACAAGATGTGTCTTCTTATTCGCTCACCGCCGTATGCCAGGCCTTTGAGCCTCTGCTCACTGACGGTGCCTCGGTTGTTACCATGACGTATAATGGTTCCCAACGTGTATTACCTGGCTATAACGTTATGGGCGTGGCTAAAGCTTCTTTAGAATGTTCCATGCGCTACCTTGCAGTGGATCTTGGCGCCAAGAATGTGCGTATTAATGCCATTAGCGCAGGCCCTATTAAAACTTTAGCTGCTTCTGCTGTGGCTAGCCTTAAAAATATCTTCACCCATATTGAAGATCATGCCCCCTTGCGTCGCAATGTGACCCCTGCTGATGTGGGTGGCTCTGCGGTGTATTTAGCTTCGGATTTATCCACGGCGGTAACAGGGCAAATTATTTATGTGGATGCCGGCTATAATATAATGGGCATTTAATTTTTATAGATAGCTTTTTAAAATGGTATTTGCTTCGGTAGATACCATTTTATTTTTATGTGACATGTGTAGACATTTGCGCAAGAAGAAATATATAAATAGAGTACAGAATTTTGTGCACATCCGTGCATTTTATCCTAGACCATGTTGAGCACTCTTTGTGCCCACAGAGCATTGTGTTCTTTTAGGAATATTTTACCGCATATTGGGAGTTTGTATGAAGTTACAGTTAAAGCTTTTATTGCCCATCATGACTTTGCTGGTATTGCTCTTGGGAGTGAGCGGGTACATGAGTTATTCCGATGCAGAGCGTACTTTGTCGCAAAGCATTACCAAGAGCTTTGAGAGAGAAGCTGAAGCCATGGTGCAAGGGCTTGAAAGGGTAGCCAACTCTTCCATGCAGAGTTTGGCAGATATTGCCAGATCCGCATATATTGTGGACTATTTTCAAAAAGACACCTCGGATCCTGCGGTGCAAGAAGCCATAACGAAGGCTTTTTTGGCAGAAATTGCGCATAATCCCAATATTGAGCGCTTAACCATATTAAGCGATAAGGGGCATACCATAGCCGCCTCCAATCCCAATGTGGATAAAGTGGGTAAGGATTTATCCAGTCGCGCCTATTTTAAAGATTCCATTGCCGGAAGAAGACATGCCACTTCTATATTTTTAAGCGGCGCTACAGGAAAGCCTGTATTCTTGGTTACAGTTCCCATTAAGGAAGGTAATGTTACTTTAGGTGTGCTGCGCGCCTCCTTTACTCTTAAACCCATTAATGACTTATTGAATGGTCTTTCTAGTTACCTTCCTGACGGTGGTGCAGCTTTTATTTTGAATAATGATGGACTCATTGCTGCTACGGATAATCCTGCTTGGCTTTTTAATGAAAATCTTGGCCCCATAGCTACCTTTAAGAAATGGGCAGCGGATAAATCTGAAGGTTTCACAGAAATGCTTACTGATGCTGGAGACCCAGCCTTGTTTTATCGTATTCCGGCTTTTAACGGTACATTTATCCCAGTGGTACGAGCTTTAAAAGCTGACGCTTTTGCTTCACTGGACGAAATGCGTAATCAAAGCATTCTCACCATCATTGTGGGTATTATTTTAGGCTCCATAACAGTATATATTTTACTTATGCCTGTGGTACGCTCCTTAAAGCAAGGGGTGGATTTTGCCACGGAAATTTCTAAAGGCAATCTGAGCGGCGAGCTTAATGTTCATCGAAAGGATGAAATTGGCGACTTGGCCAATGCTTTACGTACCATTCCAACTTCACTGAAAGAAGTTATGCTAGAGTACAGGCATTTAGAAAATCAAGTAGAGCAGGGCGATATTGCTGCGCGAGGTGACGCCAGTAAATTTGCGGGCGATTTTGCCAATCTGATTAATGGCACCAATGGCGTGCTCAGCCGCTTGCTTGCTATTATTCATGGCTTACCTTCTCCTGTTGTTGTGCTAGATAGTAATTTGCGCGCTCAATATATCAATGGCGTAGCTTTAAAAGATTTGGGAACAGATTTTAAAGGCAAAAGCCCCAATGATCTTTTTGCCCTTGATGATTCTGGAACCGAATCTGATGCTTTGCAAAAGGCTATGCGCAGCAAAAAACCTGCGAGCAATGAAACCGTGGCAAGACCTGGCGGCGCGCACATAGACATTGCTTATACAGCCATGCCTATGTTGAAAAAAGGTGGCGATTTAGCATCCATTATTCTTCTGGTAACCAACCTAACTTCCATTAAAGAAGCGCAGCGTACCATTATGGACGTGGCGGCAACGGTTACAGATGTGGCTGATAGAGTGGCTACGGCTTCCGAACAGCTTTCTGCTCAGGTGGAGCAAGTTACCGAGGGCTGCGAAGCTCAGCGCGATCGCACCACATCTTCTGCGGCGGCCATTGAAGAAATGAATGCCACAGTACTAGAGGTGGCTAACAATGCAGAACAAGCTCGCGTGCAAGCAGGGGAGACACAAGAAAGAGCTGGTCATGGCGCGGACTTAGTATCACAAGTGGTCACAGCCATGGGCGAAGTGAACGCTGTGTCCATGCAGCTCTCTGAAGATATCAAAGCTCTTGGCGGGCAAGTGGAATCTATTGGTTCGGTCATGGGCGTCATTTCCGATATTGCCGACCAAACCAATCTCCTTGCCTTAAATGCAGCCATTGAGGCCGCTCGTGCAGGTGACGCGGGGCGTGGTTTTGCCGTTGTTGCTGATGAAGTGCGTAAGCTGGCAGAAAAGACTATGAGCGCCACCACGGAGGTGGGCACCAGTATCACGGGCATTCAGCGCTCCACGGCGGCGAATATTGCGCAATTTGAAAAGGCTGTGAAAATTATTGGCGACGCTACAGCTCTGACCAATACCTCAGGTGAGGCCTTGGCAGAGATTCAACATCTTGCAGAGCATAATGCTGCTCTTATTACAGGCATTGCCACTGCGGCAGAGGAACAATCGGCCACTTCAGAGGAACTAAGCCAAATGTCTTCGGCAGTGAGCGAAATTGCCAATGAAATAAGCTCTGGCATGAATGAGGCTTCTGCGGCAGTGCGTGATTTGGCGCTATTGGCTTCGGAGCTCAAGGAAAATCTGCGAAGATTGCAAGGCTAACTGCAGCATAAGATAAAATATGTGGGGGGATGGCCGAAAGGTTGTCCCCCTTTTAAATATTTATATTTTGTTAATTCGTACTGTTAAGCAAAACCTTACAAAAAAGTGAAAATAGTGCTTGACCAAGAGTGGCTTTTAGCTCATATTCCGCTTCCGCCGTTTGGAGGAACCCACCGCTTTGCGAG
>CAYJND010000058.1:0-11989 GCA_964371565.1 uncultured Desulfovibrionaceae bacterium | reverse complement strand
TGCCATGGCTTCCCGCGATATTTCTGCTAAAGAAGTAAAGCTTGCTGAATCCAAAAACATTACTCCTAAGCGTTATGTTATTGCCATCGACGCTCTTATTCCTGTAGTACACCCCAGCAATGGCGTAAAAAACCTTACCGTAGCTCAATTGGCTGACATTTACATGGGTAAAGTAAAAAACTGGAAAGAGCTTGGCGGCGCTGATGCGCGTGTAGTTGTGGTTTCTCGTGACACTTCTTCTGGCACTTATGAAACTTGGCAAGAAAAAATTCTTGGTAAGGCTCGCGTAGCTCCTTCTGCTTTATTGCAAGCTTCCAACGGCGCTGTGGTTCAAGCTGTTGCTAAAAACCCTAATGCTATCGGTTATATCGGTTACGGTTATGTAAACGATTCCATTAAAGTTCTTAGCGTAGACGGTCTTAACGCTACCCCTGAAAACGCTCTTTCTGGCAAATGGCCCATCGCTCGTGAATTGTATCTGTTCACCAACGGCGAAGCTACCGGCGCTACCAAGAGCTTCATTGACTATGCACTTGGCGCTGAAGGTCAAAAACTTGTGAAAGAAGTGGGCTTTATCCCCTTAAGCAAGTAAGAATTCTACATAGTAAAAATACCCACTCTTAAGCCCAAAGCTTAGGAGTGGGCTTTTGCATATAAGGCGTATTGCATGAAAGAAAAAATAATTAATTTTTCCCTGGCTGGAGCGGCAACGTTCTCCCTCGTGTCCTTACTGGGCATTATGATTTTTCTCTTCTCAGAGGGCTTGCCCATATTTGGTGTGGTGTCTGTATCTGAATTCCTTTTTGGTGAATACTGGTACCCCACATCTGACCCCGCAGATTTTGGTATTTTTCCCTTGCTTGTGGGCTCTTTGGCTGTAACCATTTTAGCTTCACTTATTGCTGTGCCCTTGGGCGTGATGACGGCTGCCTATCTTACCGAAATTGCTTCAAGTCGCGTCCGCCGTGTAGTAAAGCCTTTTGTAGAGCTTTTGGCTGCTTTGCCCTCTGTGGTTATCGGTTTTTTTGGTATGGTGGTTGTGGCCCCCCTTTTACAAGATTATTTAGGTGCTTATACGGGCTTAAACTTGTTTAACGCAGCTCTTATGTTGGCCTTTATGTCTGTGCCTACCATCTGTTCTGTGGCAGAAGATGCCCTTTTTGCTGTGCCTCGTCCATTGCGTGAGGCTTCATTGGCTCTTGGGGCTACACGCTGGGAAACCACAGTAAAAGTAGTTGTACCAGCGGCTTTATCAGGTATTGGTACCGCTGTTATGCTGGGTATGTCTCGCGCTATTGGCGAAACCATGGTAGTGCTTATGGTAGCTGGCGGTGCAGGTATGCTCCCCACATCTATTTTTGATCCTGTGCGCCCTATGCCCGCATCCATTGCTGCAGAAATGGCCGAAGCCCCCTACAGAGGCGACCACTACTATGCTCTTTTTGCCATTGGTATGGTGCTTTTCCTCTTCACTTTATGTTTTAACATGATAGCCCAGCATATTGCCGAAAAGCATAAGCAAGTGGGCTCTTCTAGCCTTTAGGAGGAAAAAATGAAATTTGCCGTATCTTCTGCTTCGCGCATGGGGCGTGAGCGCATGATGTTTGGCGTATTACGCATGGCTGCTTTAATCAACGTTTCGGCGCTGATTATTGTGTGCGTATTTTTGGCTGTGCAGGGCATTCCTGCTCTTTCATGGGAATTTCTCACTGAAGCCCCCCGTAAGATGATGACCGAGGGAGGCATTTGGCCTTGTATTCTCGGAACATTTTTACTTTCGCTGGGTTCTTTGCTTATTTCTTTCCCCTTGGGTGTGGCTTCTGCCATTTATTTGCACGAGTACGCCGGTCGTACCACCTTTGCACGTTATATTCGCTTAGGCGTAAATAACCTTGCCGGTGTGCCCTCGGTAGTATTTGGTCTTTTTGGTCTGGCTTTTTTTGTGACCTTTTTGGGTATGGGTGTAAGCTTATTGGCAGGGGTATTAACTCTTGCTGTGCTCACTTTACCTGTGATCATTGGTACCGCTGAAGAAGCCTTGCGCACAGTGCCAGATACTTACCGTGAAGCTTCCTTTGGCCTTGGTGCTACCAAGTGGCAAACTATCGCTCGCGTGGTTTTGCCTGCTGCTACCCCCGGTATGCTTACTGGCGCCATTTTGGGGCTTTCTCGTGCAGCTGGTGAAACTGCCGCCATTATGTTTACGGCGGCGGTGTTTTATACCCCCAAAGATCCTGATTCTGTATTTAGCTCAGTTATGGCTTTGCCGTATCACATGTATGTGCTAGCCACTGCCGGTACTGAAATTGAAAAAACTCGCCCCTTGCAATACGGCACAGCCTTAGTGCTTATTCTTTTGGTGCTGGGGATGAATATTTTTGCCATTTATTTGCGTGACCGCATGCAAAAAAATAAAGGGCATTAAAATTAATTGGATTTCTTTCATGCTTAAAGCCTCTGGGTGCTCTCAGGGGCTTTTTTTTATGGCATAGGTTGTCTCTTTGCGGCATTTTTTACCACTGTCTACGTTAAGATGAAAGGAGCCCAATCCATAGGGACAACACGTAAAAATCCTAAAAATTCCCCTTTGTGCGCCTAGACAAGAATGCATAAAAATTATACTAGCCTGTATACGTATTCACCATTATTTTTTTGAGGCACACTATGTCTATTTCCGCTCTTTCTTCAGCATCTTCTGCCTTGCAGGCCTTTCCACAAGGCATGCAATCTGTGGCCTATAATTTGGCGCAAACCGAGCCTACGTCGCATATGAGTACAGAATTTGTGGAAGGAACGTATGGCGGGGTCGATACACATACAGAGGTAAGTTATATACCTTTGTCTGATGGGTATACCGACTATGCGCAAGAAATTGTGCATTCTATTATTTATGAGACAGCTCATGCTGCCAATGCTGTTTCTGCTCAAGGGGTTGATGACCACTTGGGTGTTATTTTAAATATGAAAGTTTAGCATGTTACGCGGTTTTATTTATGCCGTAACGGCGGCTTGTACCTATGGCTTAATTGCGCTTTTTTCTATGCCTCTTTTAGCTGAGGGGCTTTCTTATTCTACCATTAATGCACTTCGTTTTGGCATGGCTGGTCTTATGGTCATGCTTTTTGTACTTATGCGAAAAAAAACATGGCGTATCATTTGTGTTTGTAAAATGGATATGCTTAAATTTTTTGGCGTAAGTTCTTTTTATGCTCTTACAGCTTTATCATTTATGGCTGCTTTTAAGCATATGGATACGGGCATAGTGGTTACCGTGCAATATTGTTACCCTATTTTTGTGGTATTTTGTATGGTGGCTTTTTTTGGAGAAACATTTCGCCTTTCGTCCTTTATTGCTTCTGTGCTTATTGTCATAGGTGTGGCTGTTTTTTCTTTGCAAGACCTTATATTTGGCACACAAGGCGTGCGTATTAGTCTTTGGGGTATGGTGTTAACCCTATTTTGCTCAACGCAAATGGCGCTTTATGTTATAGGTATTCAGGTGGCCAAATTTAAGTGTCAAAATGACTTTGTTACAGCCATGTATATTATGCTTATTACAGGCCTATATTGCGCCTTATACGGTGTGATTATGGGAGAATTTAGCCTGCCTGAAAAAACATCTCAGTGGCAGCAATTGCTTGTATTGGCGCTGGTGACGGGGGCTGTGTCTAATTTATGCCTTGTTTTTGCTGTGCGCTATGTGGGCTCTACATTAACAGCTATTTTAGGTGGCCTAGAGCCGGTGACAGGCATGCTGGCAGGGGTGTATCTTTTGGGCGAGCAAGCTTCTTGGGGTAATGTGCTTGGCACAATATGTATTTTGGGTGCCGTGGCTTTGGTGGCTGTGGCATCACAAAGGCAAAAGCCTAAGTTTTCCATAGAAAACACGGTGAAAGGCTAACATATGAAATGGATAACTCACATTTCTGTGGCCGTGGGAACGGCTCATGCTTTGGGGCTGCCCACATCTGGTCTTGGCGGGGTGGCTCTTGGTGGTGTGGCCTTGGGGGCTGTGCTTCCAGATATGATTGACCATGGCATTTCACGCATGACGCCCAACCCTCAGCGCACTTTTCAAGCCATTCATCGCGGCTTTACCCATTGGTTTGGTTGGTATGTGCTGATACTTGCTTTTATAGCTTTATGTGGGCAATATCCACGCTCCATGGGCGCCTATTATATGAATTTAAAAATGCTCTACTTTGTGGGAGGAGTAGGTTTTGGTGGGCTTTTTCATGTATTTTTAGATATGTGGACACCGTCTGGGGTGCCTGCATTTCCCTTTAATAAGCAAAAAAAAGTGTCCCTAAAGCTTTTTTCTACCGGTTCGCCGCAAGAATATCTTTTCTTGGTGCTGACTTTGGCTCTGTTTGCCGCTTTAGGCGATGGGGATTTTTCACAAATTATTCGCAAGACACTAAGATTTTTCAATTAGCACTTCTAGAACGTATTCTGTTAGGCAAAAAAGGAAAGAGTTATGGAATTAGAGCTTTACGTTATACTGGCATGTTCATTTATGTATGTAGTGGCCGGCTTTGTGGACGCCATCGCAGGTGGCGGCGGTCTTATTACCATTCCATCGCTTATGCTTTTCAATGTGCCGCCGCATTTTGCCTTAGGTACCAATAAATTTGCCTCAAGCTTAGGCTCTCTCACAGCTATTTGGCCTTTTTTTCGTAATAACCTTATTGTGCTACATTTAGTACCTGTGGGCTTTGCTTCGGCTTTTATAGGCGGGGCTTTAGGCTCTTGGCTGGCTTTGCAGGTGCACCCTGATTTGTTGGGTAAGATTATGGCTTTTTTACTTCCTTTGGGGCTTGTGTGTTCGCTTTTTTCTGGCAAGAGCAAAGGCGCAGAAAAAGATATCCCCGTATCACAGCAAAAGATATATGTAGGCTTGGTGGGCTTAGGTATTGGGGTTTATGATGGATTTTTTGGTCCTGGTACAGGTTCTTTTTTTATTTTAGCCTTGAGTCTCACCCTGGGTATGGAATTGGTACACGCTTCGGGCACTACTAAGGTGCTTAATCTTGCTTCCAATGTGGGCGCGCTGGCTACCTTTGCTTCAGGAGGGGTGGTTTTGTATGCTTTGGCTATTCCCTGCGCTGTGGGCAGTATTATAGGCAATCAATTGGGTGCACGCTTAGCCATTAAAGTGGGCGTTAAAGTGGTGCGCGGATTTTTATATATGGCCTTAGGGCTGCTTTTTGCTACCTTGCTCTATAAATACTTTTTGGCAGATTTGTTGGCTTAACTTGAGATGTCACTTGGTCGTGTGCCCAGTACGGCATACGCTGTGGTAAGCCAGTTGTACCCTGTAGCAGGTAGAATTAAAAAGGCTGAAATACAAGGCAGAATAAAAAAGCAGGTCACGTTGTGTATACAGATATACATACGTGGTCTGCTTTTTTTGTTTTGACGTAGTAGGGTGCCCTTTCGGGGCAGCCTATATTATGAGCGAGGGGTGATAGGCCCGTAGGACTCTCGAATTTCTTCTACTTCTTCAGGGCTTAAATAGCGCAAGAGCACTTTTTTGGGCGTATGGGCAAGATCAACCACCAAGAGCGCATCAAGGGTGCCAAAATCTTTATCTTCGTGAAAGGCTGCAATGCGTCCGCCAAGCTGCAGATAATGCTTAAAGAGAATGGGCAGGCCTTTGTCGCCCTCAATGTCTTTTACCACTCGGTTACAGGCTTTATAGTCTAATCCCTGCACATTTGGTACATTGGGGCTAGAAAAGGTATGCGGCTTACGTTTACCACGGGTGTAGACGCTTAGAGCCTCATCCCAATGATTTTGCTCAAGTACTTGGCGCAATACCTCAGCTGAGGCGTCGGCATAGCCTAGACCCATACTACAAGGGCCAAAAAGTGTGCGTAATTTATGGCGGGCAATCATGCGTCCAATGCCTTTCCAAAGGAGCATAAGCGGCACATAGTCACGTTGATACTCAGGCTTTACAAAGGCGCGGCCAAGCTCCATGGCGCGTTGGCATTGCTCAAAAAAGGGCGATTCAATGTCAAAAAGCGTGGTGAGATAAAGTTTTTGGGTGCTTTGTGCAGCCTCATCAGGGTTAAAGCAGCGCACTCTATAGGCACCGGCAAGGCTTTCTTTTTCTACATCCCACAGTACAAGGTGGGTATAGTCTTTATCAAAAATATCAATGTCGCGCTCGTGCCCAGAGCCCTCGCCCACAAGGCGAAAAGTTTCTTCGCGCAGTCGTCCAATCTCTTGCATGATAAGGTCAGAATCTTTGCCTTGCATGGCAAAAACCGCGTAGCGTCCTTCGCTAGCAAGGGTTTCTTTATCTAAAAAGCTTCTGGCTTCGAGGCGTAAGGCCTCTGCAGGGCTTGGCGCTGCCACAGGCACAGACCAAATTTTTGCTTCAGGGCTGTCTTTGACTTTTCCAAGTTGTTCGCAGCGCACTCGCATATGCGCCGTGCGAGCTTCGTCGTTTGCAAAAATGGCTAAAAGGCCGCTATCTATGGGCTTTCCTACCACATAAGAAAGGGTTGAGTTTTGCCTTTTCCAAAGCTCGCGCGGTAAAAGTAGGGTGCGTAGCATGGGGTGAATGCAGCCAAGGGCGTGAAAGATAAAACTGTTTTGTCCTTTAAAATATATGGGTATGGCTTTGGTCTTGGCGCCTTTAGCTAGGCGTCCGCAAAGGGTTTGCCATATGGGCTCCACAACGCTTTTGCTCTCCATTTGCCAATGCGCCACCACACCAGAGGGGAAAATACCAAGAGCACCGCCTTGCTCAACATGGCGTAAAGCCGCACGTATCGATTGCATATTTTGTCTTTGTGATTTTCCCGAAACGTCTACAGGAATAATCATGGGCGCCAATTCAGGAATGCGGGTAAGCATTTCGTTGGCTAGCAATTTAAAATCAGGTCGCAAAGCGCCGCACAGAGCTGCTAGCATAACGCCCTCTATGCCTCCAAAGGGATGGTTGGCAAACACCACTGCTGGGCCAGGCTCTGCTAAAACATCTAAACTTTCACCTTCATGTTCAAGAGAGATGTTTAAGGTTTTAAGGGTTTGTACTGCAAAGTCGCTCGGGTTATGGGTAGCAGGCATAAGCTCATAGCATTGTAAAATGGGGTGCAGACCCAAGAGACGAGAGACTAAAGAGCCAGAGGCTTTTGGTCTTTCAGCGGGGGCTGTCTTTTCTTTTGCGGCTATGGAGGGCTCTGAGCCTTGTTGCATGGTCATCTCCCGTAACGGTATGGCTGTGGTGTCTGGCCTTTAAGAGTGCAAGGAACACCGATTTATCATGGCAATGTAGAACAAAAAGGCCACAAAGGCAAGGAATTGAAGGTGGGATTTGGGAACAAGGGCTTGGGGGGAACATAGTCCCCCCAAGATATTTTGTTACTTTTAGTTATGAGGCCGTCAGTGAAGTTTTTGCACGGGTATCTACAAAAGCTTACCTACGCTTGAGCCAATGCTGCCTGTTTTAGAAAGCAGGCTTTTGCTACCGCTGAGTAGGGGCGAGTATTGCTGCGCCTGATGCGAATACTGATCAGCTTTGCTTTGTGATATTGTCGACTGATTACGATAATTCCACGCCTCTAAGCGCTTATTATAATCTTGCCATGCCCCTTGCTCTTCCAATGACAGGGCGTCAAGCTCGCCCCTTTCGGTGGTGTCAAGATTAAGGTCAAGGGCAGAACCAGTATCTACTATAACTCCGGCCGCTGCTTGATTGGCGCGTTCTTTACCTATAATTTGCGCCGCTTCTTGACGTTTTTGCACGCCGGCTTCGTAAGCTTCGCGCTTGGCTTCGTCACCTTCATATTCGGCTACTTGCGCTTGTTGTTCGGTCACAGCGGCATTGTACTCAGCCATGTCAGATTGATACTCTGCTTGTTGTTTTTGGTTTTGGGCTTGTTGCACTGCGCTATAGGTGCCCATGGCTGCTGAGGCTATGGCGGTAACAGCGGTAATAACGGCGGTGGTGGTAGAAATAGCTGCCATTAGTTAACCTCCTTACAAAAAACGGTTTCGGTATGTGTAGCACCAAGTCGGGTATATAAAGATTCGCAGGGGCGGGAGGCTGGCGAAACATATTGTATAAAACGCGCTCCGCGTTCTTTTAGAGCCTGTTCTGCATGGCGTAAAAGACGCAAAATGGCGAGCCCTTGACGCTGTGCAGGATGCAAAAAGAGACCATCAAGGGTGGCAACCAAGGCATTAGCGCGATGATAACAAGGGGTAAGATTAAAGGCTGCATAGCCGCATAATTGCCCATCTTCATGGCGCGCAGTGCTAATGTGAAGCATATTATAGCCTTCTAAAATGTTATATTGTTCTTCATTGAGTGTATAATTTTGCGCCCCATAAAGCGCTGTTTCTGTTTCATCCCAATGGGCTTGTAACAAAGGGCGCACCTCATCTTTTACTTGGGTAAAGCTTTCTGTGGTGATATGTAACATAATTACCTCATATCCATATCCAGCACCAAGGCCGCTATGGTGAAAGGAAAAGGTTTGTCTTGCAAAAGGCACACGGTTTCTGTGGAGCTTTGCCCGCCCCCGGGGATAAAATGCATATCGCCGCTAAAAGGCGCCACCGCCTCGCCCCAAGTCTCGGGCACAAAGGGAAAATCATATAAGACATCTTTTGAGGCACCGTATTTACCGCCTAAGGAATTTTCCACCCGCAAGGTGCATTGCCCTATGCCGCGATTTTGCCCAAGGCTTGCGCCACTTTGTGTATCGCCCTCTAGAGGCTGAGGTATTAAGGTTGAGGTATAAGGCAGGCCTACCATAATATTTTTTGCTGCAAAGGGTATGGTGCAAGCGGCGTTTGTAATGGTAAGCCCTTCTATGGGGCTGCCATCGGCTAAAATAACGACTTTTTGCCCCTCAAGGTGCTCTAAGCCTTGCAGTGTTTTGGTGCCTTCTGGGTGATGTAGCTCTTGCCCGCAGTCCACAAAAAAGGCTTGCTCTATACCTTGACTGCTTTGCCAGCGGCCGTGCAATTTTTCTAAATAATACCGTGGTTCATCATGCATGGTGCGCTGCACCACAAGGTAAATGGCATCGGCGTTGGTATCTGAAATGGTCACCACAGAGCGAATTTTACCTTGAGTGTCGTGACGACTCCAGCCCCAGATGTCATGCTCTTTCATATAGGTTAAAGCTAAGAGTATGCCATCATCGCGCACTATCCAAATGGTAGAAAAAGGCGTTTGCTGATAGGCCCATTGGCGCAGGGTATGTCCGTCAAAAAGATGCGGCGCCATGATAGATAAGTCGTTACCGGCATAGCCATCTTTTTCAAGGCTGTAGAATAAATCACGCACCCTTGCCCCGTGACGCTGCACATGCATGATAGAATTTCCAATAATAATAGGAAATAGATTGCTTGAGCCCCAATAGCTTTGGGCGGTTATTTGTATATTGCTGGCAGAAATAGACGTGCCATCGCCGCTGGCTTTATATTCACTGCCACTGGTGCCCAGTAATAAATCTCCAAAGCTTGCCGTCCAAGTAATAGCGTCAATATTGCCCGAAGCTATATGGTATTCTACGGGATCATCCTCTTGTAAGGGGCGAGATTTACGAAAATTTTCAAAATCTCCCACCCGCGACATATAAAAAGCTTGAGGGCTGTTGCTGGTGGCGGCTAAAATCATGCGCTGTTGATGAAAAGATACAAGGCCTGGATGATTGTTATTTTCAAAAGGAAACCAATCTTCTTTTGGTGTATCAGAAATGTCTGCCTCATAATTATTGTCCACAAAGCTTAGCGCATCGGCTATGCCTATAAAGCCAAAATAGCCTGCCTCTTCGCGGTAAACATTGTATTCTACCGCCTCCGTTACTGCTTGCCAAGAAAGTGTAACGTTATTACCTACTACCCAATCTGAGGGGTGGCGTCCAACCACTGAGCCCGCTTGTGAAGGTAGGGACTCTTTGCCATTGCTATCAACAGCCACTACCTTATAGCGTAAAGTGTAGCCGTTTGATTCGCCACTAAAGGTAATACTTGGCGTGTTTGGGGCAGAGATGGACGTATTCAGTATCACTTCTTGTAAGCTCCAGATGTAATTGGGCGCTGTGCCCTGGCGCAATACCTTGTGCAAGGGGTAAGATTTATGAGCAATATAGACGATGTCGCCTACTTGGGCAAAAGAGATGTCTATGACATCTTTGACGGCGTAGGGCGTTGTGATTTCTACCTCAGTTAACATGCCGTTTTGGCTTGCCACACGCATTTTTTCATGGGAGAAAATAAGCACAAAATTGTGCTCGTTTTCGGCATTAAAAGAAAAAGGAAAAAGCACGGCATCATTTTCTTCTCCGGTACCAAGATCTGCCACAAAAATCGTACCCGGGCGGCGCTCTACATTACCATGCACCGTGGGCAAGAAGTTTTCCATGCAGCGCACAGAATTTTTATAGCGTGCTAAATCGTAGCGAGCTGAGAGGGAGGGCGCTACTTCGCCGCCGGTAAAATTGGTTATGGCTATTCGCATATTGTCCCCTAAATTATTACTTTGTAAGACCACATTTCTTTTCAAAGGTGCGCAGGCCAGCTAGGCCGCTGAGAGCTAAAATAAGCTCAAGCACCACATCTGAAATGGACGGAATGTGTATGTGCGGGTAAAAAGCCTGCACCCAAGGGCGCAATAAAAACTCTGAAGCAAGGCCAAAGCCGCATATCCACATGATAAAAGGCCTTGGCCCTGCAACGAAAATAGAGCGGTGCGCTACTTGAATTTCATTGATTTTCGCCTGTGATTGATTTTGTTTTTGCAGCCCTTTTACCTGTTCAAGTAAAAGTTCGGCCTTATGTTTTTTGTCTCCATCTAAAAAATCTAAGCCACTAGAAATAAGGCTAGCCGCCGAAGAGAGAATTTCTGCCACAAGCATAATTTCTCCTAATATTTAAATAAAACATGTTGTGGATGTTTTTTGCTAAGCCCAATATGAAGAAAGTTTTTACTTTGATTAAGCCCCATACGCGGCACACTATGAGCGTATAAAAGTTTTATCAACTCATATAAAAAAGCGCTGTCGGGTACATGTATATCAACGCCGGTGGTTTTGCCTGTGTCAGAGTTTTCTGGCACATGTTCGCTTTTACTGGAGCCGCCAACGGCTGCATTGTGTGCTTTGCAACGCACGGCAGAATTAATACGCATGGGGCGACCAAGGCTTTGGCGCACTGCATCAAGTAAGGCCAGTAATCTTTCATCCATGTTTGCAAGGCCAAGGCCGCAGCCGCACTTACAGGTAAATTCCTTGGCTGTGAAGTATTGTAGATTCATGTTTAGACTCCTAAAAAGCTAAATACTTTTGTGCCAACACCTACTAAAATGCCGCACATGATGGTGGTAACCAAAGACGATATAACGGCAGATTTTGTAGTATTAATGGCGAGGCTTTTTTCTAAAGCGGTTAAGGTTTTTATGAGCTCTTTATAATCTTCGCGTAACTCTTTTACATCCCGGTGGATGGTATGGCATTCATAGGGGTTGGTAACCTGACTAAAAAGACAAACATGCTCGCGCGCATTGCTTGGTGATACTTGAGCTTGAGACATATCGCCCCCTGTGTAAAAAATTTATAAGCGCAGTTCTGGTGGTACATGGCGCTGGCAACGCTCTTGCGTATAGGCAAGGCGGCAATGTTCGATATGCCAAAAAAAGAGGGTGTCTAGGCACTTTTTGGGCCAGGCGCGAATACCTGCCACATACCATCTATAGGCGCGCGAGCTTAGGGTCTCGTCGGGCCAGCCGCCGCAAAGGGCATTGCAACATTGGTCAAGGGCGGTGCTTAAGTGCTGAAAATACATTATACTACTTCTCCTTCTTTGTTTTCTTGCTTTTTCGCTTCCCACAGTTCCACATAGCGCTGCACATGCGCTGCATACTCAGCCTCACCAACGGCACCGCCTACGTATTCCACCGTGCCCTTTCCACTATTCCATTGGACGGCATGAATGTTTTCCGGGGCAAAAAAATCAAAAACTAGCG
>CAYJND010000057.1:0-12149 GCA_964371565.1 uncultured Desulfovibrionaceae bacterium | reverse complement strand
TTTATGATGGTTTCTGGTTTGCCCCTGAGCGCGAAGTTATGCAAGCACTTATGGATAAAGCCCAAGAATACGTTACTGGTAGCGTAACCTTAAAGCTTTACAAAGGTAATGCTTGGCCCATGCAGCGTACTTCGCCTTATAGCTTATTCTCTCATGACTTAGCTACTTTTGAAGAAGCTGACGAAGCAAGCTATGACCACAAAGACGCCGCTGGCTTTATTCGCCTTGATGGTCTGCGTTTACGCACCATTGCCGGTATGAAACAAAAGATGAACTTAAAGTAATACGATATAGCGAAAGAGAAGATATTCATGTCAAAAAATACATCTTGGGGTGGTCGTTTTTCTAAAGGCCCAGAAGAAGCTGTGGCTGCCTATACAGAATCGTGCTCATATGATCAGGCTTTGTATGCCCATGATATAGCAGGCTCTAAAGCCCATGCACGTATGCTTGGTCGTCAAGGTATTATTAGCATGCAAGAAGCTGAACAACTGACGCAAGGGTTAGATGCTGTGCAGGCAGAAATTGAAGCCGGGGACTTTGAGTGGAAAACGGCCCTTGAAGATGTGCACATGAATATTGAATCTCGCTTAACAGAAATAGTGGGAGATGTGGGCAAGAAGTTACATACTGGTCGTAGCCGTAATGATCAGGTAGGTCTTGCCTTTCGTCTCTTTGTTTCTGATAGTTTGCGCCAGTGGCAGCGTTTAACGCGCGATTTGGTGGCTGTTTTTGTGAGGCGCGCAGAGGAACATCAAGATACCATTTTGCCAGGCTATACTCATTTACAGCCGGCTCAGCCCGTAAGCCTTGCGCAGCATATGCTAGCCTATGCATGGATGTTTACTCGCGATGCGGCTCGTATGCAAGAATGCGAACGCAGGGTGCGTATTTCGCCTTTGGGCGCTGCGGCACTAGCCGGGACTACCTATAATTTAGACCCGCATTCTGTAGCTGAAGAGCTACAAATGTATGGCGTTTTTCATAACTCCATGGACGCTGTAGCCGATAGAGACTTTTTAGCCGAAGCGCTCTTTACTGCCTCATGCACCATGATGCATTTATCACGTTTTTGTGAAGAGATACTTATTTGGGCTAATCCTGCCTTTGGCTTTATTAAGCTTCCTGATGGCTACGCTACGGGCTCATCCATTATGCCGCAAAAGAAAAACCCTGATGTAGCAGAGCTTATGCGTGGTAAAGTAGGGCGGGTGTATGGTAGTCTTACAGCTATGCTCACTACGTTAAAGGGCTTACCTTTAACCTATAATAGAGATTTACAAGAAGACAAAGAACCCTTTTTAGATGCAGATACCACATTACGCGCTTCTTTAACGCTCATGGCAGGCATGTTAGACGCTTTAGGTTTTCGTGAAGAGCGTATGTATGCAGCGTGTAAAGCAGGTTTTTTAAATGCCACAGAGTTAGCAGATTATCTTGTGGGTAAAGGCATTCCTTTTCGGGAGGCGCACCATATGACAGGTGCTGCCGTGGCGCTGGCTGAACAAGAGGGAAAGGGGCTTGAAGATTTAGACTTACTTTCTTTGCAGAGCATTTGTCCGCATATTGAGCAAGATGTTTTTGCCATTTTAGATTATAAAGCGGCTGTGCTACGTCGTAATACCCCTGGGGGCACAGGGCCGCAATCGGTACAAAAGCAATTGGCTGACATACAGCAATGGCTGGATAATAATTAACAAGCTATTAAGGGATTATGCTTCCTAAAAAGGTATTTTTGCAATGTTTTTGCCGCTCTTGGTGTGTGGGGGCGGCCATGTCTTCGCGCTATATGCAGCGTGCTGGCTTGCTTTATGCCTTAGATCCTGCTTTGCAGGCGCTGTATACGCAGGCAGAGCCCTTACGTGAAGCGCGGCGGCGCTATATGCAGCATATACGCACGCATAACCTTATGGCACCTTTGTTAGTAAGCATTTGCATAGCTTTAGAAATGCATGTGGCGCGTAAGGAAGTTCCTGCTAAGAATGTGGGGGGGCTTTTGCATACCACAGCCACCACACTATCTGCCATTGGGGATTCTTTTTTTAGTGGCTCGGTTTTGGTGCTTTGGGCTCTTGGTTGTTTTCTTTGTTTTTTACATGGGTTACCTAACCCCATTGTAGAGGATATGTCGCTTATTCGCGGTCTTGTTACATTAAAACAAGGTACCATGGAAATGATGCTTGTTTGGACAAGCCTGTTGCTTACTTTGGTAATTCTTTTTCAAAGCTATATGTTTTTTGTGGGGATTAAGTATTCCTTAGGTGCCTTACAAAAAATGCGCACTTTTGATCTTATAAATGGTGCAGAGCGTATTAAGTTTTGCAATGTTTTGCTATTAATTTATATTTTTTGGCATATGATTGATGGCGAAACACTTTTTTATTGGGGTAATGAAGTGTGGGCTGTCTTTTGTTTATTGATAGCTGTTTTGCTTATTCAAAGAGCGCATGTGCCAAGGCTTATTTTGGTTTCTGTTCTTTTTATGGCTTTATTTTTAGAAAGTATAAAACCTGTGATTTCTTAGCATAAAGAGGACAGGCATGAGTCAAGTGGCATTTGAAAAAACTGAGCAAGGGCTTTGCTATGGAGTTACGGTACTCTCTCCCTTAGGGCTGCATGCAAGACCTGCTGCACGCATTGCCGAAGTTGCGCAAGACTTTAGGGTCACACTCATGGTAGAGTGCGGGAAAAATAAAGCTGATGCTAAGAGTATGTTAGATATGCTCACCCTTGGCGCTGTGGCTGGTAGTGAGCTTTTTTTCTATGCTGAAGGTGAGGATGCCCAGGCCTGCCTTATGCAAATTTCTGAACTATTTTTTACGGGATTTAAGGAATAATTATGGCACGTTCACAACTATTTGGTACCGCGGTTTCACCTGGCATTGCCATAGGCAAAATTGTGCGTACGCATCAAGAAGCTCATGTGGAAGAGCGCTTTATCAGTCCCGAAGAAATTGAAAATGAGATAGAAAAACTACGCGCTGCCACAAGGCATGTGTATGAAGATTTGCGTATAAGTCAACAAAATATGCGCGAAGATATGGCAGAGCTAGGGCAAATTGTTCAAACGCATATTATGATTAGCAAAGATCCGCGCCTTTTGGACGATGCAGAAGAATTTGTGCGAACGCAACGTTTATGTGCGCCTTGGGCATTGCAAAAGGCTATTGATGCTTTGTGTGCAGCCTTTTTAGATATTGATGACCCTTATTTGCAAGAACGCGCTTTGGACTTGCGCGCTGTGGGCTTGCGCTTGCAATGCCGTTTGGCTGGTAAGGAATATGTCCCCATGGTGGGGGACTCTCCGCGTGTGCATATGGCGGAAGACTTATCTCCTGTAGATACCTTGGACTTGCCGGCAGATCGTATTTTAGCTTTAGTAATGGCTGAGGGCGGTGTTACATCGCATACAGCTATTTTAGCACGTTCTTTGAGCATTCCTGCTGTGGTAGGGGTGACGGGCATTTTGGAAATTGCCAAAGAGGGCGATTTAGTTATTGTGGATGCCTTGCAAGGTTGTGTGCTGATTGCGCCCGATGATGTAGAGGTGGAGTTGTATCATAAAAAAAGTGCTGAATATGCGGCTTGGATAGAAAATGTACGTTTAAGTGGTCATTTAGTGGCAGAAACGTGCGATGCTGTGCGTGTGGAAGTGCAAGCCAATCTTGAACGTGCCAGTGAAGTGGATAATATAGGGCACCATGGCGCTGAAGGTATTGGTTTATATCGCACAGAATTTGCTTACCTACGCGGGCGTAAATTACCCACAGAAGAACAGCTATATAATGAATATAAAGAAGTAGTGCAAAAAACTGCGCCGCAGCGCGTTATTTTTCGTGTGCTAGATGTGGGCGCCGATAAAATGCTTGATACGCAAACCAGCCTTAAAGAAGCTAATCCTGCTTTGGGTCTGCGTGGTATTCGTTTTTGTTTGCGTCATCAAGGTTTGTTGCGCACGCAAATTCGCGCTTTGTATAGGGCAGCTTTGCATGGCAATATGGCCATAATGCTCCCCATGATTTCTTGTATGGAAGAAGTGCATAGCGTTAAATACCTTTTGCAAGAAGTGCGTCAAGACCTAAAAGCTCAAGGCATAGCTCATGCTAAGCAATTACCTTTGGGCATTATGATTGAGGTACCATCTGCTGTGCTTATTGCCGATGCTCTTGCCCGCGAGTGTGATTTTTTTAGTATTGGCACCAATGATTTAGTACATTATTTGTTAGGCATTGACCGGGGTAATAAACATGTGGCTTATCTGCACCAGCCCTTGCATCCTGCGGTGACGCGCTCAATAAAGCGCGTTATAGATTGCGCTCATAGAGAGGGTATTAGCGTAGCTGTATGCGGTGAAATGGTCACAGATCCATATTGCTTAGCCGTACTTTTAGGTATGGGCGTAGATACAGTTTCCGCAACGCCGCAATATATTCCTGCCATTAAGCATTTGGTACGCTCTTTAGATGCAGAGCAATGCCAGCATATGTCGCAAATGGTGCTCAGAACCTCAGATACAGCCTCTTGTATGCGTATTGTAAAAGAAAGCCTTGCGCAAAATCTGACCGATGATTACTCTTTTTATTCCACTATATTTCCCTCGCATTAGGATTTAACGTTATTATGGCAAAAAAAAATTCTCCCGCAACCATTGCGCCCAATAAAAAAGCTCGTCATTTATATGAATTGAGTGATTTTTTAGAAGCTGGCATTAGTCTTACAGGCCCCGAGGTAAAAAGTTTACGTCAAGGTAAGGTAAACTTTATGGATTCTTATGTGGACTTTAAAAATGGTGAAGCCTTTGTGGTAGGCATGCACATAGCCCCTTATGACAATGCAGGCTATGTAGTGCAAAATCCCACTAGAGAACGAAAGCTGCTTTTGCATTCGCGTGAAATTGTCGGGCTTATGGCAAAGGTTGAACAAAAAGGTCTCACCATTGTGCCTGTAAAGCTATATTTTAAACAAGGTAAAATTAAATTAGAAATTGCCGTAGGACGCGGTAAAAAATTACATGATCACAGGGAAAGCCTCAAACGCCGTGCAGAAGAGCGTGATACAGAGCGTACACTGAGCGGGCGAGATTAATTGTATTGACCCTACCTTTCTTGTTTAAAATTTTTTTATATTGCCTGTCACTATGTGTGGCAGGCAATTTTTTCTTGCTTTAAGCGTATAAGGATATATATTTATCTAGTATTATACTTTTTTAAGGAATGCTATGTCCCACGCTTATCCTCATACACAGTATCAATCCAAGACCTGCTCTTGGGCTGTGCCTATGGGAGGGGATACGACCTTAAAAAAAGTTATAAATAATGCTCCCCCTGCACACTTTTCTCCTTATTTGCAACCCATACTTTTGTGGCAAAGTCTAAGTTTATTTTGGCTTTGCGGGCTATGGGGCTTGCGCTTTCCTCTCGAGGCATTTTGCTTTGCGCTGTTGTTATTTTATATAGATTGCCGTTTGCATCATAAAGTTTTTGCTTTATGGGCTTGGGTGTTATTTGCTTTGGGATGTTTTACTGTATTTGTTCTTATGCCACAGCGTCCGGCTATTCCTCCTTGGACTGAACAAGGGAGCGTGCCTGTGAACGTGCGGGTTGAGGGAGATGTTGTGCGCGTGCAATCTTTAACAGATGGGCGTTTACGTATTTTTTTACAAAATCTTGCCCCTGTGTCTTCTGCAAAACTTAGTGAAGAGTGCGCACCGTTACCAGGGTTTGCCGTTTGGACCTGGGAATGGTCAAAAAAGACAAAACAGGGAGATTTTAGTCAGTTTAGCCCGCCTTTGCGTCCTTTGCCGGGGCAAAGAGTGCGTCTTACAGCTAAAATACGCACTACAGAAGGTTTTCGTAACCCTGCAGGAAGTGATTTTGGCCTGTATTGGCAAAGCAAGGGAGTGCTGTGGCGTTTGTGGACGCGCGATACTATGGGACAGCCGGAAATTTTTGGTAAAGCTTCTTATGGGGCTGCTCTTAGGGCAAAAATTATACATAGGTTTTCTGAAGTTTTAACCTTGGCTGAGCAAGGGAAAAGCGCTCTCTTTGGGCAAGCATTAGCTTTTTTACCGGCTTTACTTTTAGGGGAGAAGTTCGCCTTACGCCATGAAACCATGGAGGGCATGCAAGCTTTGTCCTTGGTGCATTCCTTGGCGCTTTCTGGCCAGCATTTAGCGCTGGTGTGTTTTATGGTATGGCTTTTGATGCAAGGTATTTCTGTAGTAAAGCCTCAGATTTTTCTTATCGTACCGCGCTATAAATTATCCATGTTGTGCACTTTACCTTTAGCAGCTTTATATTTGTGGCTGGGGAATGCGCCTTCTTCATTACTGCGTGCTGTTTGCATGCTCGCTATAGTTTTTGTGTTGCTTTGGCGCTATCAGGTGATGACGCTGCGCCATGTGCTCATAAGCGCTTTATGTTGTATATGTTTGATAATGCCCTTGGCTGTATACGATGTAGGTTTGCAATTATCTATTTTATGTATGACAAGTCTTTGTTTGGTCTTGCCTACATTATTTTATGTAGAAAGTACCTTTATAAAAAAACGTAAGTCACAACAAAAAATTCAAGAAAATACTTTTTTAAGATGGGCGCGAGGATTGCGGCGCTTTTTTATACATAGCTTTTTTATTTCCTTAGCCATTCAAGTGGTGCTTTTACCTGTTATATTGTTATATTTCACGCCCAGTGGTTTATTTTTTATAGCTAACTGTTTTTGGTTGCCCTTATTGGCCTTTTGGGTGTTACCTTTTGCAGCCTTGGGGCTTTTACTATCTCTTACAGCCGCGCAAGGTTTAGCGGTGCATGTTGTATCTTTAGCGGCATGGCCTTGTGAAGGCTTATTGCATGTAGTACAGTTTTTAGAGAGTCTAGATGTTTTGCAGCATGCGGCGGTGGTGCGTCCTCATGTGACCACATTGATGGCGTGGTTTATTTTGATGCTTGCCTTAGCATTAATAGCTGGGCGTATTTCTTGGCATCATATGCGTCAAGGCAAGGTAATATTACCTCATACATTGCGGCGTCTTTTTCTATTGGCAGCGTGTCTGCTTTGCATGGCACCTATACTGCGTTATGCAGGTTATTGGCAAGGAAATTTGCGCTTAACCATGTTTGATGTGGGGCAGGGGCAAGCGGTGGGTATTGTTCTTCCTGGTGGACAACGTTTACTTGTGGATGGGGGCGGGACGTCTTCATCGCGTTTTGATCCAGGCACTGATCTTGTGATGCCAAGTTTAAATTATAATGAAGCGCCGCGCCTTTGGGCCATGCTTAACACCCATGCGGATATGGATCACTTACGGGGATTATTGAAGATGCTTCCTTATATGAAACCAGATTTTTTTTACTCTAATGGTGAAAAATTCTCTAAAAATGATGAAATATTATGGCTAAAATCACATGGCAATGGGGGAGAGCCTATTGCTCTTTATGCCGGTCAAAAACTTGTTTTACCAAGTTTTGCGCATATACATGTGCCTGAGCTTTTTTTAGAGGTCTTATGGCCCGAACAAGATACATCTTATAGCAAGAATAATGCCTCACTTGTACTGCGTTTAGTACAAAAAATAGGACAAAATTATAAAGGTTTAGCTCTGCTTTGTGGTGATGCGGGTTTGCCTGTATTGCAAGCATTATTAGATTCAGGGCAAGATATTTCGGCAAAGGTTTTGGTGGTGCCGCATCATGGTTCTTTGCACAGCTTTTTACCACAATTTTATAAGGCTGTAGGTGCTCAGGTTGCTTTGATTAGTGTGGGGCGGCAAAACTCTTACGGATTGCCTCACTATACTGTTTTTAGAGCTTTAGAAGAGCAAAGTATACAGGTGTATAGAACAGATAGAGATGGTGCCATTAGTGTTAACTTTTCTGATAGTTTACATGTAGATGTGATACGTTAAATGCCTTTGTCACGCCATTTGCTTTTTTAGAAATTGTACTGTATTATACGGAATACAGCAGTATATTTTGCAAGGGGAGAAGAATGGATAAGGAATTTGTTGGCGTTTTTTCGCGCAAAGATACCACAGGTGCAAAAACTTATTATTTTGTGTGGGCCGCGGGCGAATTGTATTCCATTCAAATGCTTAATAAGCAATTTCAAGCTGTAGATATGCTTAAAACCATTGATATGGCTACCTTAACTGCCAATTATGTTCGTGAACCCCACATTAAAAAATATCCTAAGAATGAAGCACAGCGTCTTTTAAGTAAGGGAAAGAGCCCTTCTGCAGAAGAAGTAGAAGGCACTTTGCGCGAGCTTTTTCGTAAAGCTTTGGTGCGTATTAAACGTACGGATTCCATTGAAAGTGCCTTGCCTATTTTGAAAAATCTTTTGGAAGTGCAAGAAGGCATCACAGAAAAACATAAGCATATGTTCAATGATTTTGGTATAGAAATGCGTAAGAGAAAATTTTATACCGAGGCCGTGGGCTTTGCACAGCGCACATTGTTTCTTTCACGCAATGATGATCATGCGCATTTTAATGTGGCACGTATTCTCATAGAAATGGGAGAATACGATGAGGCCGAACAGCATATTTTAACTGCGCAGTATATTAATCCAGATAGTCGTATTTATAAAAAGACCTTACAATATATTTCTTTATTACGCTTACAAAAAGAAGATTTGGGTACCTTTCAATTAGGATCTCTTGATAAGCTTTAATTGTATGTTCTAAGAAGCATTTATTTTATTACTTTTTGAACACAGAGTCTTACTCTGTGTTTTTTTGTGCACTAGGCTTTGCTTTTTCTTGCTTTACTTATGAAAATATGACACGTTCTTTTTAGGAATTATTTCTATTAATACTTTTTTAGTAGGTTTTATGTTTTTAAGGAGATGTCATGAATAAAAAGGCAATTCTAGTTTTTGGGGGGCTTTGCGCGTTGGCCATACATATTTTGCCAATGCAAGCATGGAGCGCCTCCATTAGCGAAACAAGTATTCGTCAACGTTTTCAAAATGTTGGTAAAATTATTAAAGACAAATGTATGGCTTGTCATACCAAGGATATAGATTTACCTTTTTATGCTCAAATACCTGGTATTAAGGATATTATTGAAAAGGATTATGAAGATGGTTTGCGAGCCATGGATTTACGCATAGAGCTTACGGATATTAAAGAAAATAGCATAGTAGGCGAAAGCACTTTGGCAAAGATGGAATGGGTAGTGTTAAATAATACAATGCCGCCAGCAAAATTTGCTGCTGTGCATTGGGGCACCTCTCTAGCAGAACAAGAGAAAAAAGATATTTTAGAATGGGTTGCGGTAACGCGCTCAAAATATTTTACGTCTAAAGGGATGGCTTCGAAATATGCCAATGAGCCCGTGCAAATGATTGAAGCTGTGCCTTATGATGCAGCTAAGGCAGCTGTGGGGAAAAAACTTTTTCATGATACAAGGCTTTCTTCTGATAATAGTATTTCTTGTGCTAGCTGTCATGACTTTGGTAAAGGCGGCGGTGACGCTTTACGTTTTTCAAAAGGCGTGCGAGATCAAGAAGGGGATATAAACTCTCCCACAGTGTTTAATGCCGTGTATAATCATGTGCAATTTTGGAATGGCCGCGCAGCAAACTTGCAAGAGCAAGCTGCAGGGCCGCCTTTAAATCCCATAGAAATGGCTAATAAAGATTGGAATGATATTATTGTAAAACTATCTAAAGATAAGGCTTTAAGCCAAGAGTTTATGGCTTTGTATCCTTCGGGTTGGTCTGAAGAAACCATTACTCATGCCATTGCAGAGTATGAAAAAACTCTTATTACCCCTAACAGCCCCTTTGATAGATGGCTCGCAGGGGATGAAGAAGCCATAAGTGATGTGGCTAAACATGGCTATGCGCGTTTTAAGGCATATCGCTGTGCCTCTTGTCATGTGGGTAAGTCTTTAGGCGGGCAATCTTTTGAATTTATGGATTTGAAAAAAGATTATTTTGCGCATCGTGGTAACCCTTTAGGGTCTGATGTAGGGCTTATGGCTGTAACTGACAAAGCTGAAGATCTGCATAAATTTAAAACACCAAATTTACGTAATATAGCCTTAACTGCTCCCTATTTGCACGACGGCACGGTTAAAACTTTAGATGCTGCTGTGCGCATTATGGGTACATATCTTGCCGGCATTGAAGTGTCTTCTGGTGATAGAGATAGTATTGTTGCTTTTTTACATACACTTACCGGTGAATTTGAAGGAAAGCCTTTAACTTTAACAACTGAAAAGTAAGGCAAATTTGGTATAGGAAAAAAGTGAAAAGGGTCTCTCTCTTTTCACTTTTTTTCGTTTTAAAATTTGTCTTTTAGGCACCTTGACAGAGATGTGGAGATTTCCTACTGTGAGCGGGCATTACAGAAGGAGATTTTTTATGAATGTAAGTATTACGTATTGCACGGCTTGAGGATATAAAACAAAAGCAGCCAGTTTGGCTGAAAAGTTACAAGCCTCTTTAGGAGTAGCGGTAGAGCTTATTCCCGGTAGTGGTGGTGTTTTTGATGTGAAAGTTGAGGATAGCCTTGAGTATTCAAAGGCTGTTACTGGTGTTTTTCCTGTAGAAGATAGCCTTGTTCAAGATCTTGTAGCAAAATATAAGTAGTTTATTTATATATTTTTGTGCAATCAGTTATGTTTGAATGTACAAAAAGATTAAAGCTTTGGTAGAAGTATTTACCAAAGCTTTTTTTGTAATTTTTTTTTAACGAGGCTTTAAGGGGATAGTATATACAGGAAGAAAAAGTTATAAGATTTGTATGAATGATAAAAACACCATTATTCCCTCTGTTATGGAGCGTTTGGCTAAGCTACAAAAGGGGCAATGCCTTGACATGCGCACTTTTAAACGCAATCGTTCGGTGGCTATTATTTGCACGGGTGATGATAGTTTTACCGTTATAGAGCGCGGTTTTCATGAAGAATCATGGGAAGGGCTTAGCGCAGAAAAAATTAAGCGCTTATTAAAAACCTTATTAAAGCGAGAGTTCCCACGTAGTAATAAAATTCGTCTGTATATGCTGGATTCTTTTGAAAATGCAGATGTTAATCGTATGGGGCATGGTTCTGGACGATTTGGGGCATGAGCAGGCGATGCTTTATTGAAAAACGTTTTTAACTAGAAGATAAGGTAATACATGTCATGGGCTTAGTGTTTGACTTAAGGCTTTTTTTCCTGTTGTAGCTTAAGAAGTTTTTGCGCTGCCTTGTTAAAAGCAACTATGTCAAAAGCCACAGCAAGTTCATGGCAACGCGTAAGGTAATGCTCTACATTTTCTGGCGTGAGCAAATGTTTTTTTTGGGCCATAGAGTGCGTTATGTAAGAGCTTATTTTTTCATCAAAATGTCCAATGTCTTTATAGCGCGTAATATCATCCACAAAGGCTTCATCTTCAAAACCATAAATTTGTAGATTTTTATATTGCTTAGAAAGATTCACTAAGTATCGTATGGCTTCTTGATGGGCAAAAAATTTATTTGGGTATATTTGGCGCAACTCTGCGTATCTATATCTGTAATAAGGGGGCAAGACAAAGTAAAATTGCGTTTCTGGATGGTTTTTTACATATGTGAGCAGATAGGTATTAAGAATATTAATATTTTTTTGCACACTATCTGAAGATTGCAAAGCTGGTAAAGGGGAAGATACTTTTGCGGCAGCTTCAGGTATTCTTTGCAAAAAAAACGTATGAAAAAGTTCTTCATCTATGCTGCTTACCCAATTTTGTAACCCACCCATTTTTTTATAACTTTCTGGAAGTGTATACCAAGCCTGCGGTCTGTCAAAGAATGTTAGGTCTGCGTAAACTTTTTGTTCTTTTTTGAAGCCGTTTTGTACAAATAAGCTTATGATTTTTTTTTCATACATCACATCAAAGTCATTCCAAGTGTTCGTATCGTAGAGCAATTCCCATTTGTTCAGTGCTTTAGTACCTTCAAATAACAAAACATCTCTAAAAGCTACAGGATATATGATTTTTTTTACTTTTTTATGAGTAAAAAGATAATTAAGTATGATGTTGCGTTCGTAAAAGTTTGACCCATCCATGGATATATTAATAAAACGTGCATCTAAGAGTTTTGAAGCTTCACTGGCCGAGCTGTTTTCTGTGACGGAATTACCTAAAATAACACTATCAAAATCTACATTTTGTATAA
>CAYJND010000056.1:0-12210 GCA_964371565.1 uncultured Desulfovibrionaceae bacterium | reverse complement strand
GGGAAAGAACCTTTTTTCAAAAAGGTTTTTCCCTCCCCCATAAAAAATTAATAATATAAGTATCTACTCAGCTCGTTCAGGCTTACCTTGCTTTACATTCAGACTATGCTCAATGATTTCAGGCAAAACTTCAGGCCTTGCCAAGGTAGATGTATCACCAAGCTCTGCCACATCACCGGCGGCGATTTTTCTAAGCATACGACGAATAATTTTACCGGAGCAGGTTTTGGGCATAGCATCTACAAATTGAATAACTTCTGGCGTAGCCAAGGGCCCAATGTCACGGCGTACGGCATCGCGCAGACCTTTGCGTGTATCTTCTGACCAGGGCACATCATCATTTAAAGTAACATAGGCGTAGATGCTCTCCCCTTTAAGTTCATGGGGCATGGGCACTACGGCAGCTTCTGCCACAAGGGGATGCGCCACCAAAGCCGATTCAATTTCTGAGGTAGAAAGGCGGTGACCAGACACGTTAATGGAGTCATCGATACGGCCTAAAATCCAGAAATATCCATCATTATCTACGCGAGCGCCGTCACCAGATTGATAGCCGTTAAAACGCTCAAAATAGGATTTATATTTTTCTGGATTGCCATAAACCCCTTGCATCATGCCAGGCCAAGGCTTACGGATGACCAGATGACCTCCCCTACCGTCCACTTCTTCTTGTCCGCTACCAATTTCGCCGCTCATGATGGTGGCATCAATGCCGGGCAAAGGACGGGTGGCAGATCCGGGCTTTAGCTTGGTAGCATAAGGCATGGCAGAAATCATGGCACCGCCGGTTTCTGTTTGCCACCACGTATCAATGATGGGTAATTCATCACGACCGATAACTTTTCTGTACCACATCCAAGCTTCGGGGTTAATGGGCTCACCCACTGAACCTAAAATACGTAAGGAGGCTAAATCATAACGCTCAGGCCAGGCTTCACCTACACGCATAAGCGAACGAATAACCGTAGGCGCTGTATAAAAAATATTAACGCGGAATTTTTCGACAATACTCCAATATCTATCTGGTTTTGGATAGTTGGGTACACTTTCATACATAACCGTTGTGGCACCAAGAGATAAGGGGCCGTATACCATATAGGTATGTCCGGTAATCCAGCCGCAGTCGGCTGTGCACCAGTATACGTCGTCATCGCGTAGATCAAAAACCCACTGTGTTGTATGAGCAGCGTAGGTTAAATAACCGCCGGTGGAGTGCATAACACCTGTGGGCTTACCGGTGCTTCCACTGGTATGTAAAAGGAAAAGAGTATCGTTGGCATCCATAGATTCGCAAGGAAAGTCTGCATCTAGGGTGAAATCATCCAAAAGGTCATGCCACCAAATATCGCGGTTGCGCTTCATGTTTACATCTTGGTTGGCACGGTTTACCACCACCACGTGAGCCACAGAGGGGCATTTTTCGATGATGGGATCAAGATTTGCTTTTAGGGGCTTTACTTTACCGGCACGCACGGTACCATCGGCAGTGATAACAACTTTGGCCTTACAGTCTTGAATACGACCAAGCACACCGCCTTCTGCATAGCCGGAAAAGATAACCGTATGGATAGCACCTATGCGCGCACAAGCAAGCATGGCAATAACGAGCTCTGGAATCATAGGCATATATAAGGCGACTCTATCGCCTTTGCGCACTCGTAAAGAACTTAGAGCGTGAGCAATACGGCACACTTCTGTATACATCATTTGGTAAGTGTAACAACGAACTTCATGTTCTCCTTCACCTTGCCAAATAAGAGCTGCTTTGTTGCGCTTTCCATTAATTAAGTGTCTATCGATGCAATTGTAAGAAGCATTAAGCTTACCGCCTTTAAACCACTTATAAGAATGCTCAGCATAGTCAGCATCTAGGACAGAGTCCCAAGGCTTAAACCAATGGAGTAATTGCTTTGCACGCTCGCCCCAAAAGCCTTCTGGATCTTCTAACGCCTTACGACAAATGGCTTCATACTCTTCTTCACTACGCACCCATGCTGTATCTTTTTTATGCATGGGGGGAATATAAGAGCGCTCCTCATTAAGTAAGGTGATAAAACTGTCTTGTGCCATAATATTTTTCTTCTCCTTTAAAGTGCTAAATATGGGAAGTGAGTTTCCCATTCTGGCAACCTACACAGAGCGAATACAGCCGTCAAGGGCTTAAAATTGATTGTAAAAACAATCAATGTCCTTTTTTTTGCTTTTATAAGTCATTGAGTAAACACTTTTTTTTATAATATTCTGAAAGTATACTTAAAACTTTTTTTCACAAAACAAATAGAAGAAGAAATTTTTTTGAAAAAAAAAGGAATGTTAAAATAACATTCCGTAAAATAAGAAAATAAAACTACAAAAAAGTATTATTTTTTTGTATCAGCAAGCCAAGATTCACCTTGAGCTAGTAAATCCATAACTTTATCTTTACTTAACCTATTAGCATTATAAGTTACTTCCAAAAGACCTGCGGTTGAATCTAAGGTAACCCCTTTTACACCAGGATAAAACTTTAAAAGCATGGTGGCTTTTTTAGCAATGGAAGCATCGGTAAAAGCCTCATGTTGCACACTAATTTTTCCATCTTCAAAAGAAACAATATGGTCTTGCAGCATAATAAATCCTTCTATGTATTGTATGCTTCTATACAAGCAAAAGCTTCATGATTATGTATAGATTCCATGCTTTGCACTTCAACCCTATACCATGCCACTTGCTCATGGCGAGAAAGAGCCATGGCTGCAGCGCGCACCACATCTTCCACAAAGGCAGGATTAGCAAAAGCTGCCTCGGTCACAAATTTTTCATCTTCACGTTTCAGTAAACTATATACAGGGGAAGATCCTGACTTTTCAGCCATTTCTACCAACTCTTCAATCCAGAAAAATTTACGCATACGCACCGACATACGCACAAGAGTACGCTGACTATGGGCACCTTCCTTGCTAATGGCCTTAGAGCAAGGACACACAGACATAACAGGCACTTCTACCTCAAGTAAAAACTCGGGCTTTTCTTCATCTTGCCCCATTTCACCTGTGAGAGTACATTGATAATTCATAAGCCCCATGGCACCCGTGGCTGGAGCTTTTTTGCGTATAAAATACGAAAAAGAAAAAGAAATTGTGGCTTTTTGTGCTTGTAATCTGCGCTTTACATCTTGCAATAAGCGCTTCATGGATTGATAGCTTAACTCTTCGCCCCAGCCCTCAAGAGCTTCTACAAAGCGGCTCATATGCGTGCCCTTAAAAGCAGAGGGCAACTCTACCCCAAGGGAAACTTTAGCAATGGTGTGCTGATGCCCTGCAGCTCTATCTAATACCACTATGGGCACAGAAAAATTTTTTATGCCTACACGATCTATGTCTAAGGGCACCAAGGCCGGGCCCATTTGTACGTCTTCCATTATACCAAATCCTGACCTGTTGTTGTGGATGAAAAAGCCCCATGCTTTACACCACGAATGGATATAAGAGCATGCGCTAAAGATTTTATACGCTCTGCTTCACCTTTTAACACCAGTACTTCTAGACAGTTATGATGATCTAAATGCACATGTAAGGTGGCTATAATGCAATCATGCGCATCGTGTTGCACAGCCATAAGTCTTTTGGAAATATCACTTTTATGATGATCATACACAAGGGTTAAAGTGCCTGCGGCTTCTTCTTGGGCATTGTTCCAACTATCTTCAACTAAAGCTTTACGAATGAGATCACGTATGGCCTCAGAACGGTTGGCATAAGAGTTTTTTTCACACAAAGCGTCAAAAGAAGCCAGTAAATTAGTATCTAACGAAACACCAAAACGCGTTACCTTACTCATAATTTCCTCATGTATAGCTAGCAGCCTGTTGCAAAAGTCAATTTTGGGTAGTCCGGTTAAAAAATACGAGATACAAGAAAGCAAAAAAGTTAAGATGCGAGAAAGAAGAAGTTTTTTACGTAGGAAATGTATATGGACATACATGACCAGAGTAAAAAAATCCTGCCAAAGCAGATTGCCTAGTTTCAGCGCACTGTTAGCGGCGTAATTCCCACACTTGCACAGTTACAGGCACATCTTGCGCATACAGCGCTTCTACTGGTGCCTCGTACACTCTTTTTGCTACCCATTTTCGGCGCACAATTTCTGCCCTAAAAAATTCATACACAGAGCGACAAGGCTCAGCAATCCACGCCACACCATTTTTTGCCAAAGCGTAATCAATGAAATTCAGCACAGGATGCACAAAGCCGCGCTCGTACATAATATCCCCGCCCCATAAAAAATCTATACTGCCCTTTTGCACGGCTGGTCTACGCCAATCCATAACCGTCCATAAAGGCTGGCTAATACCATTAACTTCAGCATTTTTAAAAGCAAAATGCAAAGCATCTTCTTCATAATCCATGGCTAAAACTTTGGCACCTAACCATTGCCCCACCAAGGCCGTAAGCCCAAGACCACAGCCCACATCAAGGCAGTGCGCACCGGCAATACGCTCTCTTTGACTGTAAAGCCAGCCGCATAAAGCCACCGAAGAAGGCCACAGCTCAGTCCAATAAGGCAAGCGTTCATCGTCTTCAAAGGCTGAGTGGCGTACTTCTTTTGTCATGGCATCCCAAAGGCTTTCTAAGTCGCTAGCACGATGCAATTCAAAAGTTTTTCCGCATACAGAGACCTGAATAACAGGCATATAAGATGTTAAAGCTGTAGACATGATAACTCTCTTTAAAAATAACTGCCCTTTTCTACCTTCTCTTGCCAAGAAGCGCAAGAAACAAAGGCGCCATAATCTAAGGAAAATGCTACTTCTTGCTCAAAGAACTCACATACAGCCTACTTGTCTATACAGCCATGTTTTGTTAAAAGGTGGTGATACATTTAAGGAGTCCTCTATGGAATTTAGTTTTTTTGATATTTTTATAGCAATTATCTTTGCATATTTCTCCATTTCTGGACTATTTCGTGGTTTTTGCAAAGAATTTTTTAGCTTAGCCGGGCTCATTGGTGGTCTCTGGTTAGCCTATACCTACCACGCTGAGTTAAGCGTACATCTTACCCTTATTGATGGCGAAGCTTGGCGCACTATTGCAGCCTATGGTCTTATTTTTATAGGTGCCAATATTGTAGCAGGTTTATGCGCAGTGGTTTTACAATCTATACTCACCTTAGCCATGCTACCTTGGGCCGATAAATTAGCTGGTTGCCTCTTAGGCATTGCCAAAGCTACTTTTATCTGCAGTGTGGTTATTCTCATTACAGAGCGTTTTTTTGGTCATGCAGAATTTTTACAAAATTCTTTATTATTACCCTATTTAAACAATTTTATAGAAAGCATTCGTGCCCATATTCCGCATGATTTCTTTCAAAATTTTTAGTTTTGCTCTCAAAAAAGGATACTCATGAAAGCTTTAGAACATGCTCAATCTGTTTTAGAAAAACTCATAGGCCCAGATGGGTGCTCTTGGGATAAAGAACAAACCCCTCTTTCTTTGGCAGATTATGTCATTGAAGAAACCCATGAATTGGTAGATGCCATTCGTCAAGGTAAAAGCAAAGATGTTTGCGAAGAGCTAGGTGATGTGGCTTTTTTATTACTTCATATTGCCAAATGCTATGAAAATAAAGGTGAATTTTCTTTAGAAACCGCTCTTACCATGAGCGCAGAAAAAATGATTCGCCGCCATCCTCATGTTTTTGACAATACTACCTTTGAAAGTATGGATGAACAGCTTAAAGCATGGGAAGCTATTAAACGCAGTGAAAAAGCTGATGAAGATGGCAAACCTAAGGGCGTGTATGATTCTCTCCCCCGCTCTTTGCCTCCCTTGGTCAAGGCCTATCGCATTCACTCTAAAGCTGCTCGTGTAGGCTTTACTTGGCCTGAAGAGCAAGAGGTAGAGCAACAAGTGGAAGCTGAATGGTTAGAATGGATTGATGTAGCGCAAGGCACTGATCAAGAAGCCCAAAAGCATGAACTTGGCGATATGCTGTTTACCTTGGTTGAACTTGGCAGACGCAAAGGCATTAAAGCCAGTGAAGCTCTAGATTTTAGCACCATGCGCTTTTTACAGCGCTTTGAGGCCATGGAAGCTTTGGCCCGTGAAAGAGGATTAGACTTTATTGCTCTAGATCTAGACGATAAAGATTCTTTATGGAACGAAGTAAAAGAAGCTGAAAAGAAAAATTCTTAATAGGTATATATGGAGGAAGTATCAAACTTCCTCTTCTTTTTTACCGTGTATTTTTGGAGGAAGATATGACAAAGGATCCCAAAGAGAATCCACAAGATGTGCATGATACAAAGCTAGAGCATGCGACACATGAAATGGATGCACAAGCACCAATAGCAAAAACAGGCAACATACAGGAATCTACAACAAAAGCGGAAACTTCAAAGGCTGAAGCTGCTCCTTTTGAACAAAGTTTTGATACACAAGACTCTGATCTTAGTTCGGAAAAATTACCGGAAAATTTAACAGAAAATACTACCGTAGAAAATAGCAGTAATTCTGCGCATATTCAAGGCGTTACTGCGCCGCTGAATTTTGCCAGCTCTAATGAAGCACAAAAGGGAGAAGCTGCAGCACACAGCGCGCAAGAAAGAGCCCAAGCGTCTACACAGAACTCTGAACAGAACTCTACACAAAACTCTGAACACACTTCAGAACAGATGGCTGAGCAGCAAGAGGCGCAAGCCCCTGCCCCTGCCATGGGCTTTGCAGCTAAATGTTTTGGGCATATGAGCAAACTAGCGCCTTTATACTTGTTGCTGCTTTTTGCTCTACATATATGCTCTAGCATTTGGTTACCATCGGTGTATTTTCCTGTAGAAATGGCTCATGTAGAAATATACCAAAAAATGCAAGCCGCAGGGCAATGGCTCATCCCGCCTGTCTCTGAAGCCCTAGGAGCCACCCTACCTGGCTATTATTGGTTTATGGCTTTGGTAGACTTACTGCCACTGCCAGACAGTATTTACTTGCCTACTTTGTCAGCCCTGGCAGCACTTATTGCTTTGTGCGGCATTTATGCCCTTGGTGTATGTACTAAGGTGGGGCGCCATGCTTCTTTTGGCGGTGCTCTCGTACTTTTAAGTTGTCCGCTCTTTCTCATCTTTATGCATATGGTTGGGCCACAAATGCTCACAGCGGGTTTTTTTGCCTTAGCTTGCGCCCTGCTTTACCGCGGATGGACAAAAGATTCTGCGCCATTTTCCTTTATTTTTGGTTTTCTATTTTTAACGCTTGCTACCTTTACTGGCGGTTTTATTCCTTTATGGACAGCACTTTTAGCTAGCATTTTACTTATTATATGGCGCGGTACTTTACATAGAGCCCATCAATTAGACGCAGTGATTGGCTTTGGCGTCATGATACTAAGCTTTGCCCTTTGGCTGGTTCTGTCCATTCTTGGTAGTGAACATGCTTCCGCCCTCGATGCCATTATGCTTACAGCCATAGCACCCTTTATGCCCCCCTATTGGCCGCTGCCTTTGCCTTGGGCTTTGGCCTTTTTGGCTTTTGGTCTTTTACCATGGATTGTTTTACCGCTCTTTGTGGCATGGTTTAAAGTGCTTGCTACATCCTTTAGCGCATTAAAAGCCTCACGAAAAGATAATTCCGGCCCTGCGTGGCTTTATTTACTAGCACTATTAGGCATGGCATTGGTACTTTTACAAAAAGATGATAACCTTTTTAGTGCGCTATTCTTATTGCCCATTTTCGGTGTGATATTAGCAAAAACTGTTTGCAATCTTTCGCGCTTTGGCAGTAATGTCTATTTTCTTTTATTAGCTATAGCCCTACTCGTGGGCGGAGTAGCCATTACCATTGTTAGCATACCCAGCACTGCCCCTTATTGGACACCGTACATTGCAGAAGACTTAGCTCGCATGCTTGGTAGCGTGCAAGGTTTACCCTTGCTTTCCGCTGTCTTTATCCTTACGGCTTTGCTTCTTGTGCGCTTCACTCAGCGCGCATTTTCTGAAGGAGCTTTATTAGTCATGGCGCTTTTCTTTGTATTGATAGCACAACCCATGACTTTATTCGTAGCACCTTCCTTAGTAGGCCATGGTGCAATGCAGCACGAAATGGGTACAGGCCTTGGCACATTGCCCCCTAGCATTGCACCGCATATGCCAACGCATCCTGTGGGGCATCAGCGTGTAGCCCCCATAGAAGGTGAAGAGATTGTGCAAAATCCTGAACCTACACCTGTAATCACAGCGCCTGAGCCTGCATCAGAGCCCATATCAGAACCCGTATCAGAACCTGAGCAAAAAACTGATACAGAACAAAATCCTGAACAAGCTCAAGAGCAGGTAACACAGTCCGTAGAAATACCTTCAGAAACTCAAACTGAGCCTCAAACTGAACCTAGTACTGAGCCTAAGGTTGAGCCCCAAGTGAATCTCCAAATGGATACGCAAACAGAACCTCAGGTTCAGCCCACACCAGATCCAGCTCTTACAGAGCCTTCAGCACCAGTAGCCCCTGCTACACCTGAAGAAGCCACAACATTATAACACCATCAAGGGGAGGTTTTTCCTCCCCTTAGTATATTTTCATGAAAAAAATTTATTTATTCTTAGCCACTATATTTATATATAGCTTTTTTTGCCACATCCCTGCATACGCAGAAGAAAATACCTTTCATATAGATATTCACTACCCTAAGAAAATTCGTGTAGGTGAAAATGCTTCCATAGAGGTCATTTTGCCTCCTTTCATGCCCGAAGGTTCCACCCCCACCGTGAAAATAGAGACCAGCACCAGCCCACAAGAGGATTTTACCCTCATAGAAAGCATGCCCATATCTACCCTAACTTTCAAAAAGCCGGGAATCTATGCCTTTAGTGTTCACATAGGATTTAGCCTCATAGACCTCTGAGGCGATGAAATGCACAATGCACTGGATGTGCAACCTATTATGATTGAAGTATTGCCCTAGTTTTGTAGGGGGAAAAGACCCCCTTTACAGAAAACATTTTATATAAAAACTTACTGCTGGTATTCCCCTAGAAAGAATGAAGCATTTTAGCTAGAATTTTCATGATTTGCGCCATGGCTTGCGGCTCTATACCAGCATAATTGACAAGTAACTCTATACCAGTAGACGTAGGTGACACTGGCATATCCCTATAAAAATCTGCTAAAAATGAAAGCTTTAGGCCATAACCTTGCGCTAGTTCTTTTATTTCAGACTCTTTTTTTGATGTTTTAATATATAAGATAAAATGTAGCCCCGATAACTCTTCTCGTATTTCAGCATCTTTCCCTAAAGTACTCTCACGAATACTTTGTAAAATGGCATCTCTTTGCTGTTTATATTTTTTTCGCATTCTATTGATATGTCTTTCAAAATACCCTTTAGAAATGAAATTAGCTAAAATATGCTGTTCAAATCCACACACAGGACAAGAATAAAAAGAAAAATGACGTGTATATTTCTCCATAAGTTTCGAAGGTAAAATCATATAACTTATGCGTAATGTGGGCGCTAAAGTTTTAGAAAAAGTATTCATATAGATGGTTTTTTCATAATTATCTTTAGAAAATAAACTTGGCAGAGGCTTGCTGGCAAAGCGAAACTCGCTATCATAGTCGTCTTCGATAATATAGCGCCCTTCTTTCTCTTTAGCCCATTCTAAAATATCCATGCGCCGTGTAATGGGCATCACTATTCCCGTAGGAAAATTATGTGCTGGCGATAAATGCACAATATGCGCAGAGCTTTTTGCTAAGGCTTCCACAGATAATCCATATGAATCCAAGGGAATATGCTTTACATCTAGTCCTTCTGATTTATAGACCTCAGTAATTTTACCATAACAGGGATTTTCTACAGCCACTATGGCATCTCTGCCCAAAAGTTTAGCTAATAAAGCGTATAAATATTCTGTGCCTGCACCAATAAGAATAGTGCTTGGGTCAGCATATAAGCGCCTATTTTGTAATAAGTATTCACTAATGGCTTTTCTAAGTGCCCATAAACCGGCGGGGGGGAGTTTTTCCAGCAAAGTATCTTGATTTTGCCGCATAACCTCACGCATTTGCTGCGCCCAAAGTGCAAAAGGAAAACTATTTTTATCCATGGAACTTTGCGAAATATCAAAACGATAATACTTTTTTTCCGTATCATTTTCTATTGAATGTATGCCTAATGCTACATTTTTATACTCGTGCTGTTGCTCCATTTGCGGCATTTCCGAAGCAAAGTAGCCCTTACGTTCCTGCGTATAAATATATCCTTCAGAAAAAAGCTGCAAATAAGCATTTTGCACTGTCATAATACTTAAGCCATGATGCTCAGCCAAAGAACGCTTGGAGGGAAGTTTTTGATGGGCAACGATATCCCCCCTTTCTATATCTTTTTTTATACATTCATACAGCTGCACATAAAGCGAAGATTTTTTATCTTTTACAAGATTATAGGTAAGCATGGTTTTCTCTCAAAAAAATCTGATATGTTATTTTTATATATTTCTGGTATTATTTATAATACCAGAAAATTTGTATATAAAACTATCTGTTATGTAAAGAAAATATATTATAACATTTTTACAATCTGGTTATATACTATATTTCTTATCTGAGCATTTTAAGCATATCAATTCCTCTTTATACATTTTTAGCCACAGTGCAAAATTTATCTTATGAAGGAATAAAAAAATGAATACAGAAAGAATACAGCTTAACCGTCAATTGGCACAAATGCTCAAAGGCGGTGTAATTATGGATGTTATGACCGCAGAACAAGCAAAAATTGCTGAACAAGCAGGCGCTTGTGCTGTTATGGCTTTAGAACGCATCCCTGCCGATATTCGCGCTGCCGGCGGTGTATCGCGCATGAGCGATCCTTTTATGATTAAGGGTATTCAAGAGGCTGTTTCCATACCTGTTATGGCAAAATGCAGAATTGGGCATTTTGTGGAAGCGCAAATTCTCGAAGCCATTGAAATTGATTATATTGATGAAAGCGAAGTACTTACTCCGGCCGATGATGTTTTTCACATTAACAAAAATACTTTTAATACACCCTTTGTATGCGGTGCCAAAAATTTAGGTGAGGCTTTACGCCGTATTGCGGAAGGTGCCACCATGATTCGCACCAAGGGCGAGCCAGGCACTGGCGACATTGTGCAAGCTGTTACTCATATGCGTTCCATACAAAGAGAAATCAGCACCCTTACTGCCCTTATGCCCGATGAGCTTTTCCATAAAGCCAAAGAATTGCAAGTGCCTTATGACCTCTTAAAATTTGTCTACGAAAACAAAAAACTACCCGTGGTAAATTTTGCCGCCGGCGGCATTGCTACTCCGGCCGATGCAGCCCTCATGATGCAACTGGGCGCCGAAGGTGTTTTTGTGGGCTCTGGTATTTTTAAGTCAGATAATCCCGAAAAAAGAGCCGATGCCATCGTAAAAGCTGTGACCAACTTTATGGATGCAAAAGTGTTAGCGCAGGTTTCTGAAAATATCGGAAAGGCCATGGTAGGTATCAATGCACAAGAAATTGAGCTTATTATGTCTGAAAGAGGTATCTAATGCTCATTGGTGTATTGGCTGTACAAGGCGCCTTTATAGAACATAGAAAAATGCTCTATGCATTGGGGGTTGAAAGTGTAGAACTGCGCCAAAGCTCTCATTTAGAACATGGCATTGACGGACTTATCTTGCCTGGGGGTGAAAGCACCACCATGGGAAAGCTCTTACATGAACTAAAGCTTTTTAGCCCATTACAGCAAAAAATTGCACAAGGTTTACCCACTTTTGGCACCTGCGCAGGCATGATACTGCTAGCCAAGCATATACATAATGACGCGCGCTGCCACTTTGCCACTATGGATGTGGAAGTAACTCGCAATGCCTACGGACGGCAGCTTGCAAGCTTTAACACCAAGGCGCATTTTGCCGGTAAAGAAATAGAAATGCCCTTTATTCGCGCCCCTTATATTACGCAAATACTGGATGAGAATAAGGTGGAAGTATTAAGTGAGGTGCAGGGAAAAATTGTAGCAGCAAGGCAAGGGAATCAACTAGTTACAGCCTTTCACCCAGAAGTGACCACAAATAGCCATGTGCATGAATATTTTTTAAATATGGTAAGGCAATATAAAAAGAAAAAAGCTTCATAACCCTACTGATTAAAAACTTCTGTGCGGCAAAGTATTCCGTTAAAAAGTAATATTTTGCCGCCATAAAAAGTTTTTGAGGGAGGGGGGCTTGC
>CAYJND010000055.1:0-12304 GCA_964371565.1 uncultured Desulfovibrionaceae bacterium | reverse complement strand
AGGAGGATTCTACAATGGAAGCCGTTCTCGTTTCCGGCATTGCCTATGACAAAGACCAAGCTCGCGTAACCTTACACGGTGTACCCGATCAGCCAGGCATTGCCGCCGCCATTTTTGGCCCGCTCTCAGAAGGCGGCGTCTTGGTAGATATGATCATTCAAAATACCAGCCTTGACGGTATTACTGATATGACCTTTACCATTTCACGTAAAGATCTTGCCAAAACGCTGGAACTTTGTGAAAAAATTAAAAATAAAATCAATGCTCAAGGCATCTTGCACGACACTCAAGTGGCGAAAGTATCCGCCATTGGCGTGGGTATGCGCAATCATTCTGGCGTTGCCGCCTCTGCTTTTGAAGCCTTGCAAAAAGAAAATATCAATATTTTGATGATCAGCACCTCTGAAATCAAAATCACCATTCTTATCGAAGAAAAATACGTAGAGCTTGCTGTACGCATTTTACACGATAAATTTGGCCTTGATTGGGATATCGGCGCCTAAGCTGCACATATCATAAATTGTAAGCGAGAGAAGTTGCATAGCTCCTCTCGCTTTTTTTATATCCATACACTATAAAGCTCTGCTACTCCCCATCTGGCACCGCAGAAGCATTTGTAAAAGACAAAAGCGGAATAACTTCTAAGATGAAGAGCCTAAGCAATGTGTATACGCAGGAGAAATAACAAAAACAGCTATAAGCCTACGCCTACTGCATTTTTTCATGAAGTTTTTAGCTTTAAGGGAAATTACGGAGTATTGGAGGAATTTAATGGCGCGCCCGGCGTGAATCAAACACACGGCCTTTGACCCCGGAGGTTGATTTTGTGATGTGTTATTTTAAGGTGTTATAGTGAAATAAAGAAGCATTATCGCACCATTTATCGCACGGGGAGAAAGCTTCTTATTTTTTGGTGATTTTTTTTAAGAAAGACTTTGAGAGGGGGAGGCGAAGAAAAACATTTGGATTTTCAAAGCTTTATCTGAAGTTACAGCATATTACAAGGCAGAATTAAAACACGATTAAGGGAACACTACACATATAACACACTGTTTTTATATTGCTTCGACCTCAAAGGCCGCGAGACCATTTTACTATGGTTACTGTGGATGTTCCACCACGCTTAGTTTACATCACATTCGACTGCCTTAGTGACAATGCCTGTAAAGGTGTCGAAGCGTTGCCCCACCACAGTCACACGCGAAGGCGATTTCATTTTCCACTTACTGAAAGTACCTCCCTTTTTAGGGAGGTACACAGCTAATTCTTCTGCTATTTTAGTGAAAAAGCTGAGGCCGGCAAAAAACTAACCTCACAAGCGGCGCTACCTTGAACAAAAACGGTGTCGTTCTTACTCACCCTCTCACCTCGTCTTTTTGGACTTTTTGAGGCTTTTGGCTTTTATCCACAGTGATGGCAAGGTTTGGACAGTAGAACTCGCACACGCCGCACACAATACATTTTTCTACATTGTGTTGTGCTTTTTCATTTTGCAAACGTAAAGCATCGTGAGGACAAAATGTCACACAGGTGCCACAGCCGTTACACCAAGCGGTACTGATGGATATGGGTGTCATAGTTTTCGCCAATAGTTTATCATACTTTCCCTCAAATCCATTTTAAATGAAATGTAATTAAAGATTCAATACATGCTGTTACTCATAGTTTATCTACTATTTAGGCTTATTTTTTATAAGATCACTTTATGCTTTTGCTTTTTATAAAAACATAAAGTGATCTATCAAAATTTCTAGATATAACTTCTAATATAGGTTTGGTAAAAATAGCGACAATTCTGGGAAATACGTCACTATAAGCACCATGGGTACGTGCCCAAAAAGAAGGAACTTCATGGTGGGCAAGAAGTATGCCTCTAGGGGCAATTTAGCCACACCTCCCGCCATATACAGCAAGGGAGCACAGGGTGGTGAAATATTCCCCAACCCTAAGTTGGTGGCCACAATGGAGGCAAAGTGTACAGGATCCACCCCGATTTTTTGCGTCACCGGTAGCAAGATAATGGCCGCTAGCACGCCTCCGGATACGTCATCAATTATCATACCCATAATGAGTAAAAGCACATTGATGATAAGCAAAATGACGTACTTATTATCCGAGAGAGATAGCAATAACTCGGCAAAAGCATTGGGAATTTGCGCAAGTACAATACTTCGACTCATAATGAAAAGAAAGAACAAAAGCATGATGATGGCACCGGTAAGGGTAGCTGCATCCAGCGTGGCATCAAAAAACTTTTTGAAGGTAAGCTGTCTATACACCACAAAACCAATAACCATAACATAAACAAAAGCTACGGCGCCGGCTTCGGTAGGTGTGCACACGCCACTATAAATACCACCCAAAACAATGACAGGCATAAGAAGTGCAAAAAAGCCTTCTTTACCGGTGCGAACAACTTCCTTGGTGGCTTCTTTAAAGCTCACTTGAGGGGCCACAACAACATTTTTATCGTTACGAACAAAAAGATAGTTAAGGAGACAATAAACAAGGGTCAGCATAATTCCGGGAATAATGGTGGCCAAAAATACCTTAGCCACAGACTGACGTGCAGCAATGGCAAAAACAATCATGGGGATACTTGGCGGAATAAGAAATGCCAACACCGAAGACGCCGCCACAAGACCTGTGGCATGCCCCTCTGAGTATCCATTTTTACGCATCTGCGGAATCATGATTTTACCAATGGCAGCAATGGCCGCCGCCGCAGAACCGGAAATGGCTCCAAATAGAGCGCAGCTCACCACGGTTACCGCCCCAAGTCCACCCTTTCTGCGGCCTACAAAAGCGCCTACAAAGTTAAGGATGCGCTCTGAAAGACCGCCTGTTCCCATGAGCGTTCCTGAAATAACGTATAATGGAACCGCTAGCAGTGAGAAAGCAGAAACTTGCGAATAGCCATAGGCAGCATGAAAAGACATGTCAGCTCCTGTAATCAGGCTATGTAAAATAACCCCAGCACCAAAGGCAAAGCCCACAGGCATTTCCAAAAGAATAAGAACAAGAATTATGGCTATGGTGATCAAAAACGCTGTCATTTCAAAGCCTCCAAGGTATTTTTGGGAAAGAGACACGCACGGAACTCAGAAATCATTTGTAAAAGCAAATAGAAGGCACTAATCCAAAATCCCGCAACCATGCTAAATTGCCAAAAAGCTGTAGAGAGCTGCAAATAAGGACTCTTTCTATTGATTCCAAGATTAAATAAAGCATATTTCTGTGCATAATAAACAAATACAAGTATTGTTAAAAAGCAAATTGTTGTCATACAAAAACGTATCCAGCGGATAACTTTAGGATTTTGCACGATAAGCATAATAATGCCACCGCTAATATGGTTGCGCTGGCGAGTGGCGTGAGCAAGACCAAGAAAGTACAGCCACAGAGCAAATAAGGGGGCCAGCTCTTCAATGCTAAGCAAAGGATTTTTGAACACATAACGCATAAATACCTGTAGGGCCATAAAACATGCCAAAGCAGTGGCAAAAATAACAATGGACCAACGCATGCCTTTTGCAAGATACACTTCAGTTTTGTATAAAGGGCATAAGGCGGGTATGGGTGAGTCGTGAGGAATGGGGTATTCATGGGGAATTGTACTTGGTGCTGAGGCTTCTCCAGAAGAAACTAATAAACCACTTTCTTCTTCTGGCATTTCGATGTTTATTTTTTTCATACTTCGCACTCCATAATATACATTCGTAAACCACGGTGTGGCAGGCCTTATACCATAACACACACCACACCGTTATAAATTCAATGCTATTTTATGTTTTCAAAGCTAGATCTTTCAATGCCTGCATCTTTAAGAATGGCATCAATACGTTCTTTGCCAATAACTTTTTCCATCATAGGAACTTCAGCTTGAAGCATTAAGTTTCTGTAACGATCGTTTTGCTCTTTGCTTGGAATAACAACCTTTAAGCCCACTTTTTCAGCCTCTTCAAAGCGTGCAGCCATTCTTTGTTCAGATTTTGCCCATGATAAAGAAATGGCTTCTTCAGCAGCTTGTCTAATCCAATCTTGTTCTTTTTGTGGCAAGGAGGATAACCATGCATTGTTCACAAGGAAGAAAGATTGCTCAAAGTGTTCTTTGGTGTATACAAAGGCTTCCAAAGTATCTGTGAACATAAGCACTTCAGAAATGGGGTTATAAGAACCGCCATCTACAGTACCGGTTTGCAGTGCAGTATGCAGCTCAGAGAAAGGCATGGTGATAGGGGTAAAACCTAAGACATTGTAGCGAGCAACACCCATGGGATAAGGGGGAATGCGCATTTTGAAGCCTTTGGCATCTTGTGGCACATTCAAAGGAATTTCTAAGCCTTTACGTACCATAAAACCTGTGAAGCCAGTGGCAATGGTACCCATATTCACAAGACCAAGATTTTTATAAATATCTGTGTAAAGGTCATCAAGGGCGCCGGTGCTATACAGCTTTTTGGCTTGTTCCCATGTATCTACGCGCAAGCCCAAGTTGCCAATGGCAAGGCGTGGGTCAAGCTCAGGTACAGCCCAAGCAAAGGTGATATTAATAGAACCGTTGATGGTTTGGTCAAGCTGGTTAATCCAGTCGCCAAGAGCACCGGAAGGATAGTATTTAATATCAAAGGTATCTTTACCGCTTAATTCTGTAAGGCGGCTTTGAAACAGTTCATATACATCGTGATAAATATGATTTGTAGGCATGCCATGCCCAATGATAATGGTTGTTTTTGCATGTGCATCGCTAAAGGACACACCGCCGAGGAACAGTACACTGCACAATACGCACAGAGCATACTTTTTCATCAAATTTTTCATAACATTCATTCCTTTTCTCTTTTAAGGATTACAAAACACTAAACCCTCACCACTATAAAACCTATCAAAACTGATACAGTTTACTCTGTTAATGCTCTAAAAAGAGCTTTCCATAATGAGGAATCTTATCCATCACACCAGCAAGGCGTAAAGCATCCCACACTAAGGCTTGGTTACTTGTTACCACGGGCTTACCCGTTTCTTGCTCAAGGGCTTCGATGATATCAAGGGTGCGCATGGCACCGCAGCTAATGAAAATGGCGTCAGCTTCTTCGGTATCTAAGCTCTTGGCAAATTCTTTAATAAATTGGGGACTCACACGAGCAATGTCCGTATCATTGGTAATATTAAGACCTTGAATATTTAAGATATCAAAACCTTGTTTGGTAAAATATTCCGCTTCTACGGTGTTTACTTCGTCTAAGTACGGTGTACCCATGACGATTTTTTTGGCATTTAAGGCGCGCAGTGCACGTATGACACCTGTTACCAAGGTGGTAGCCTTTACACCGGGGCGACCTTTATTTAATTGCTCAACAACGTATTTTTCACCGGGAACAAAACTTCCAGACGTGCATGCATAGGTGAGAACGTCAATATCTGTTTCGGGTAAAATTAAGCTGGCAGCTTCTGGGAGCACCTTGGCAGCAGCCATGAGGTTTTCATTGGTAACGGCATTGGCCATACGCACACGCGAAAAATGTATACCCACACCTTCGGGAGTCAATCTATACACATCATCTGGTATGACTTGCTCCATGGCAAGGAGCACATAGCCAATCTTAGCGCGCCAATGACTGCCTTTATCAAAAACCACGTCTCTATTTTCTGATTGCACTTGTTTTTGCACAGTTATAGTCCTTTTCCTTTCAGTATTACATTACCAACTTAGTTTTTCAATATGTTTTCCAAAAAGAAACAATTTTTCTTCTTGATGGTGCTTAGCAATAAGCTGCACACCCATGGGAAGCCCTTGGCTATCCTTACCCACAGGTACAGACATGGCAGGGTTACCGGTAATATTGAAAAAGCTCACATAGCGTGTGATAGCATTACCCTTAGCTTCGGTGAAACCTTCGGTGGTTATGTGGCTTTCTTCTAGCAAAGGTGCCGTAATGGGCGTTGCAGGGGTGAGAAGCACATCAAAATCAGCAAAGGTTTCAGTAAGCTGCTCTCTATACATTTGCGCTATACGCTTGGCACGCACATAGTGCTCAGAAAGCATACATTGCCCCACTGCCATGCCAGCCATAATGTCATCGCCGTACAAATGCCTTTTGTCCTTAAAATATCTGCTATGGTAAGACAGTACTTCCGGCAATTGCAAAATGAGCGATACGGTTCTTGAGTGCGTTAAGTTTGGTGGTTTTACCACTTCACAAACGCATCCGGCATCTTTTAACGCAGCAATGACTTGCTCCACACGGGCGCGGATGTCTGCTTGCATATGCTCATAAAAGAAATGCTCAGGAATACCCACACGCATACCTTTTAAGGAACCTTCTTGGCTTTGACCTAGCTTTTGTCCAAGCACGGCATCAAAGACCCATTGTGCATCTTGCACGGCGCGTGAAGACACGCCAAAGTGATCTAGCGACCAGCAATACGGCACTACGCCCTTTAAGCTTACTTTATCAAAGGTAGGTTTAAGCCCAACCACACCACATAAAGATGATGGTGCACGTACTGAGCCGCCGGTATCCGTTCCCAAAGAAAATACAGACATATTTTTTGCCACAGATGCAGCAGACCCACTGCTGGAGCCACCGGCATTGCGTTTAGCATCATAAGGATTGGCCACAGTGCCATAGTGCGGATTTTCACCCGTGGCACCGTAAGCAAATTCGTGCAGATTATTTTTCCCAAGTACAATGGCACCTGCATCGCGCAGACGTTGCACCACCAAAGCATCTTTTGTAGACACATTGTCCGCCAAAACCTTTGAGCCGCCAGTGGTTAAATAATCTTTCACATGGTATAAATCTTTACAAGAATAGGGAATTCCGTGCAAAGGGCCGCGCCATACACCTTGTTGCAGCTCTTTTTCTGCTTGCTTTGCCTGTTGCATAGCCAAATCATGGCATACGGTAATAAAAAGGTGCGTTTGGGCATTTTCACTCTCAATGGCCTCCAAATGCGCCTTTGTAAGTTCCACAGGCGAAATTTCTTTATTTTGTAAAAGAGGTGAAAGCTCATGGATTGTTAAAGAAAGAAGCTCTGCACTCATATTATTCCCCTTGTGAATCATCGGGCATGATGCCGCATTCGTCCAAATCTATGTTTAAAAGAGCCTCAATATCCGACAAGATATCTCCAAAAGCTGTAATAACACCCATTTTAGGGTCCACTAGCTCTTCAAGAATTTCCTTATCAAATTCAAAGGTAGGAAACTCATTGATAATCGAATACAAAGTTGTTTTTTGTAATGGTTGCATTTGTTCACACCTTTATTGCAATGTTGGCGGCTCTTGCTCAAAGCAAAAACCGCCGAAAAACACATTCTTAGAGAATTCTTAATTCATTGGGGAATGGTGTTAAAAACTCAAACCCATTTTCTGTAACAACAATGGAGTCGCCCACGCGGCCCACAGCACCGCCCTTAGGCATGGAAATGGCGCCGTCCACGGCAAAGGTCATGCCGGCTTGTAAAATGGTTTTGTCTCCCACTTTTAGCTCGGGGCGCTCAAGGTTAGAGAAGCCAATACCACGGCCTGTACGGTAGCATACGCCAAAGCCGCCAGCTTCGTATACTTCAAGAGCTGCTTCGTTCACAGATTCAGCGGTTACGCCTGGGCGAATGTGATCAAGGGCTTTCTTTTGAGCTTGCAAGGTCAATTCGTAAATTCTTGCTTCTTCATCGGTGCAAGAGCCCACATAGTATTGACGGTCAAAGCCTAGCTTTACGTTTTTGAAGTTAATCATGCCACAAAAGCATAAGTACACAGAGTCACCGCGTTGTAATTTACGCACGGTGGGGCGTCTGTGCACCATGTATAAGTCCCCGCCACTTTGCATAACTTGCAAGTTGTGAATCATGGGGGTGAACAGGCGCTCAGGACCGGTATCGGTTAAAAATTCCGCGGCCTTTCTAGTGCCTGCAGCCATAACAGCCAAGGACACTTCATACTCGGGCACACCTTCGCCTATGGCAGCTATGGCGCCTTCACACATGGCTATGTCCACAAGGCCGGCTTGCTTCATGATGGCAATTTCTTCAGGGGTTTTTACCATGCGCATTTCGCCAAGGGGGCCAGATACATCTGCGTAGCTTTTGCACTTAATATTTTTTTGCATGAAGTTAGAAATAACAGCATGTATTTTATTGCTTTCAACGCCCACTACAGCATTGGGGAACTTGTCAATGATGCGTTGTAATGGGGTGCCCCATTCGCCATCAATGCCATCTGTCCAAGTGAAAATATTGGGAATCCAAGTCATTTCTCTTGCCATGTCGGCTTCAAGGCCAGGGGTAATTAAAGAGCACTCACCTTCACGTGGAATAACAACCATGGTAGGTCTGCCAAATTCCATTTCTAAGTAACCCCAGAAACCGGAAAAATAGTAAACGCTGTCGCCATGAGAAATAACAGCCACGTCCACGCCTGTTTCAGTTAAGCGTTTTTGAAAATCAGCCACTCTTTGCTTAAATGCTGCGTACATCGATATCTCCTTTTACATCTCAACTATGATCTTTAAAGTGAACTATGCTTCTAGCAAGGCGCCATTCACACGTGCGATAACTTGGGAAAGAGGAACATCCAAGCTATTTTCAAAACACGCTAGCAGCACATCTTGCTTTTCCTTTGTGAACAAAAATCCTGAAATTCGTATAAATTTTTCCTGCATCCAAGCAAGATCCACATTGTCTGTATGCTCGCCAGGGGCGCTATACACGGGGGAGGCTAACACTGTGCCATCTTGCAGAGTGATTTCCACACGTGCCAAACGTTTTTGCGGGAATTGTGCATCAAGCTCTGGGTCTACGCTAAAATGGAGTTTATCCATCATGGCGAAAACTCTAGGATCTTTTAAGCCGGATTCATGCACTTGTTTAAAGCCCACATCACCGTGCACTATAGCAGAAGCCACAGGCCATGCAATATTATATTGCGCCTCATCGGCTGTGGTGGGAACTTTCTTACTCAACTGCGCTGCAGAATCAAAAGTCTTTACATCCACATTGACCACATGGTCGGCGCCAAAGCCATGCTCTTGCATAAGATCTATGCAAGCCTTAATGGGCTGATGCGCCCAGCGGCAACATGTATAGGGCTTAAAGTATAAGCGCATAACTTCAAATTCTTTTCCAAGGCTATCCACTAAATACGAAAATTCTGGAGTTTCTAGCAAGTTTCCGTAACCAGTGCTACCAGCTAACGTTTCAAGCAATGCAGCCGCACCCACTAAGGCGCCAAAAGGTACGCCGTCTTTATTCATGGAAGGATACTGCACAGAACGCATAACTGGCGTTAAAGGGGCATGAAACTCCGCGATGGAAAGAGCCGTATTGAGTTGTTCACGGCTCACGCCATACAGCTTAGCCATGCCGGCGGCAGTACCAAAGGCGCCGTATGTGCCTGTGCTGTGTAAGTAGCCATAATGCTCTTGCACAGCCATGCCACAGCGAATGGAAACTTCATAAGCTACGATTAAGGCCGTTAAAAATTCTGCATAGGTCACATTTTTTTCAAGGCCTGCAGCCAAGATACCTGCCACAAAAGAGGTACCTGGATGCCCCTTAATCATATTGTGCCCATCATCAATATCAAAAGAGTTAGAGGCGTGACTCATGGCCACGGTGGCACCTAGCACGCCAAAGGTTTTATCTGTGCCAACCACGGGCACGGTACCTTCTTTATAGTGCTGGCTTGCCATACGAAGCCCTACTTTAAATTGTTCGCCATTGCTACCAAGAAGCAAGGCCAACATAAGATCTATGCCACACACCACGGCCCTTTCTTGAACGGCCTTTGGTAAAGATTCCCAAGTGGTGTTTATGACAAAGTCTTCAACGCGATAATCGGTAGTAAATTGGTACTGCATGTGAGAAATTCCTCATCAGGAGAGGGTCTTAGCCCTCTCCATTACGATGCGATTAACGGTTGTAAACGCCGTTATTTAAATAATCAAGCAACTCTTCTTTGCTCATATTATCAATGCCAAGATAGGCCAAATTGTACTTGCTCGCTTCAAAGAAATTCTTTTTGTGCATGGCACCTGCAAGAATAATCATAGAATCGATTACAGGTGTGGGTACACCGTATTGCACGCCAAGGTCGTGGTAGATTTTGCAACCAACAGGAATATCTTCTGTGATATAACGGTGATGAATACTGTTAGGACCGGTATTACCTTCATCAGAAGGCTTATCCAACGGAAATACCACGTTATCATTGCCGTCTTTATCAAGACCCATATATTCTTGTGTAAGTACGCTACGGCGAGAGAAGAAAGCTTCGTATTTGTAGTTAGGAGCACCCACGCCAATGGCTTTGGCAAGGTTCTTTTCTTCTTCATAGAATTGGTATTGCACTTCTGCAATGGAGGGGCACAGGCCATGGCAGTACATGGAATAGGTGTTCTTGTCGTATCCGCCAAAGATAACACCCCAGTTTTCCATGGTAGACACGCCTAAAATGGTGGCGGGCACGTGAATAACAGGGTTGATGTTGGCAAAGCCGATGTCTAGCACAGTGTTGCCTGTATCTACGCCGTCGCCTTGCGTTACAGCGTCCATGCAGGGCAAGTATTTGGTGGACTCCATAAAGGCATCATTATCAGTCATGGGCAAAGCTGCGCCGCGCAAGGTGATGGCACGGTATTTAGCTGCTACGTGGGGGAAGATAAATTTGCCAATGCTTTCCACACGGGTACCATAAGGAGCGGAAGACCAGCCGCCGATGATAACTTTTTTGGTGCAACCCATTTCACGCATCATTTTGCGTAAAATTAAAGTGGCATAGTTGTCAGTGAAAATATGAATAACTTGACCGTCTTCTAAAAGGGGAATGAGCTCGCGGAAGAAAGGTTCGTGAGCAAGAGCCGGCGCACCAACAACAATAAGACCAGCACCCTTAACCACATCAGCCATATTGCTGCTCACTACGTCAAAGAACACCTTACCGGAACGCTCAAAGCCGTACAAGTTACGCTGGATACCATCAAGCAACAAACCTGTTTTTTCTAAATGTGCCAAGGTTGTTTCAGCAAAAGGCATCATGTCATAAAGACGCACTTCACGACCAGCTAATTTCATATCAGCTGCACATGTTTTACCAACAGCACCAGCGCCCAAAACAGCTATGGGCATATCCTTTAAGTATTCCATATTGCTCATTGCAAATTCTCCTTTAGCATGAGTACATTTTCTTAGGCACGTAAAATTGTGTCCTTGACTACCTTCTACATATGCGTATGGTATTTGTAAAATGAATTATTTAGATTGTTATTATTAAAAAAATTGATAATTCAATGGGGAGAAGATATGGAGTTTAGAAATTTAGAAGCCTTTTTGAAAGTAGCAGAGCTTAAACACTTCACTCAAGCTGCTGAACAGTTAGGCTTTGTACAGTCCACTATCACCACAAGAGTGCAACAACTGGAAGAAGAAATTGGCACGGTGCTTTTTGAGCGTATAGGAAAGAAAATCATCCTAACACCCGCAGGCGAACAGCTTGCCGCCTATGCCAATCAAATTGTGGGATTATGTAATGAAGCTAAAGAGGTGGGACGTGAGGACAAATCCCTCACGGGCATATTGCGTATAGGTACTGTGGAATCCCTCTACAGTTCACATCTTACAACCATCATTCCTTTATTTAAGATGCAATATCCGCTTATCACCCTTTCTATACGCATAGGAACAGGACGTGACATCTTGCAATTACTAGAGAAAAACGAATTAGACATGGTACTTATGTTAAGCCAAGAAAAAGTAAAAAAGAACTTTGTTCAAGTCTTTTCTCACCCTTCAAATATTGTTTTTGTAGTATCCAGTCAAAATGCTATGTGTCAAAGTAGTAATCTTACCTTGGCAGAAATTTTGCGCCAACCTCTTATTTTAACAGAAAGACATAGTTTGTATCGTGATGTGCTCACTAAAATAACTGACAAAAAAGACTTACAGCTTATCCCTTCACTAGAAGTAAATAACACAGGTATAATTATACAATTATTAAAAGATGGCATGGGAGTCTCTTTTTTACCCAATTACAGCGTTCAACGTTCTGTAAAAAGAGGAAAACTTGCCATAGTGACAGCACATGATTGGGAGCCCGTAGCATTCAATGTGCAGTTGGTGCGCCACAAAGGGAAATGGGTAAGTCGTCCCATGCAAGCATTTTTTACCATGCTTACAAAGCATATGACATCCATTTTTGAATAAACAGGATTACTGAAATTGCGCCCTGCGCTCTTATCGCACCATTTATCGCACACAAGATAGAAATAGAGGAAAATAGAGAGAAATGCAATAAGCCTAAAC
>CAYJND010000054.1:11731-12439 GCA_964371565.1 uncultured Desulfovibrionaceae bacterium | reverse complement strand
GGAGTGACATTCAGCACAAGCATCAGTGCCCACATACCAATTTTCTGTAACAGAATTTTCGCTGGTAGTAGTCCCATCTTCTGGTTGTGCGTACGCAGTGGTATGTATATGCAAACACATGACACAACACGCTAAACTCAAAGAAAAAAACAAACCGAACCTACTCATAAGACACCTTTCCTCATAATCATTACATTATTGAATTATAAAAATCTTGGAGCCTTAGCAGCTTGCTGAAAAACCTGTTATGGCAATCCCACGTAGAACGCCTCTATTGACTGTGAAAACAAGCAAACGCATGATGCTTACACAAAGTATATTTTTAATTATTTCAATAAATATACACAGTTTCGTGATATATACAAATAAAAAAAAGTGGACTTCAACACCACAATAGTCAAAACGAGATGTATAAGATGAATGTATCAAACTATATCGACAAAAACAAATGACTATTTAGGGGTGCACAGAATAAATCAACATTTCCCCTGAGCGATTTTTCATTTCGTCTCTATTGCCACAGACAAAAAAAGAATGCTTTCAGAGCAAAACTACATGTTACAACTAGCATAGTGATATATTATAAGATATTGAAATACTCAATATTTCAAAAAAAAAAAAAAAAAAAAACAAAAAAAAGAATCTGAAGCTTATAGGCAAAACATGTTTTTGTGTTGCCTCTTTTTAAATTAAAAAAAAAATAATAAT
>CAYJND010000054.1:0-11721 GCA_964371565.1 uncultured Desulfovibrionaceae bacterium | reverse complement strand
CACCAAAACTACATGTTACAACTAGCATAGTTATATATTATAAGATATTGAAATACTCAATATTTCAAAAAAAAAAAAAAAAAACTCAAAGCAGTATCTCTAGCTTATAGGCAATACATGATTTTCTGTTTCCTCTTTTTACATTAAAAATACAATAATACTCATATCGAAGGCTCTTTCGAGCATTTGACAAAGAAAAAAATAGATTTATATACAAAATAAGAGTGCTTACTCATTTTTTAAAAAATATCACACACGTTATATATTCAGCCTTATAATTATAAGATATAAAAGTACTAACAAAAGAGTGCTGACCTTGCTACACCTCTTTCATTGCAAGTGAGTATGCACATTTATTTTGACATTACGCCCACTTTACACTAATAATTTCACATCAATAACCCTTGCTAAACTAAAGAGACCTTATGAAATGGTTAACCCAATCAGCTCTAAGCCTTAAAATAAAACTCCCCCTTTGCATCATGGTAATTATCATCATAACCATGAGTATTTCTACACTTTTTACATTTCAAAACTTCACTACTGTGGTGGATAGCGTTAAAGCAAGTCAATTGGCAATAACAGCTGAAAATATTGGTGAGCATATCAGTAGCAGCATAACGCAAGCTGGTCGTGATATGGTCATGGTAGCCTCCATGCCTCAAGTATTACAATCTGTTGAGCTCCCTCCCCGTAAATTCAACAGTGCCGAATCTGATACTAAGCGTATTAGTCTTACATTGCTTTTTAAAAGAATACTTCAAGCTTACGGGTATTATAACGCTTTATACATTGTAAATGAACAGGGGCAATACATATTAGGAACAGAGCCTACAACGGCTTCTTTAGATACAGGCATCGGAAATACTTTCTTAAAAAATTCACAAAAAGCTGGTGGTTTTTACGTAGAAAATACGTATTTTAGCACAACCCTTAACAAACCCATACTCCCCCTCTTTTTAGAGGTGGTATATAATGGCTATGGAGGAGCTTTAGTAAGTTCACTTAATCTTGAAAAAATTGTGCATACTGCTGTGCAAGGTGTTGAACATGACGCCATCAACACCCATGTTTTTGCCATTAAAGACCAAAAAATTATTGATATACTTCACGAAGGAAACATGGATCTTAAGGCTGGCCCTTGGATAGATGCCCTTAAAGAAAAAAATTCTGGCGTCTGCACCATCTCATTACATGGACAAGAATACACCTTAGGCTTTTATCATGTACCACAAACAGATCTTTATGCTGTCACCATAGCACAACCCAGTTTGATGACAGAACCCGGCGATATTTTACGCAATACTGCGCTTATTATTAATACCGTAGCCGTAGCAGTTATCATGCTCTTTTTATTTTATCTTATTATGCCTGTTATGCAAGAAATTGCACAGCTTTCCTTTTTTGCCAAACGCGTTACTGAAGGTTGCCATGATGCCACATTACATAGCAAACGCCACGATGAGCTCGGACACTTAGCACACAGCCTTGAAAAAATGGTACAGACCCTACGCGAAATGGTACAACGCTCTGAAGCTGCCACCAAGGCCAAGAGTGATTTTTTAGCCTGCATGAGCCATGAAATTCGCACGCCCATGAATGGCATTTTGGGTATGACGCATCTCGCTTTACAAGCTAACCCAAGCCCCACACAAAAAGACTTTTTACTGCGTATTGATACCGCTGCCAAAACCCTTTTAGGCGTTATCAACGATATTTTAGATTTTTCAAAAATAGAAGCAAAAATGCTAGAAATTAACCCTGTTACATTCCGTATTTCTGGCATACTAGCCTCTATTCGCGACATGCTAGAAGAGCGCTGCCACAGTAAAGGCCTAGATTTAATTTTTACTGTGAATGACAATGTGCCAGATATTATTCACAGCGACCCATTACGCTTTGCACAAATTTGCATCAATTTATGCTCCAATGCCATTAAGTTCACCTCTAAGGGTGAAGTAAAACTCCATATTAGTGTAGTAGAACACAGTGGAAAAGACCTTATTTTACGTGTTGATGTTATAGATACTGGTATTGGTATTGCCCCTGAGAATCAAGCCAAGATTTTTGATTCTTTCTCACAAGCTGACGGCACCACAACTCGTAAATATGGCGGTACAGGCCTTGGGCTTACCATCAGCAAAAGCCTTACACATTTACTTGGCGGCACAATTACTGTTACAAGCGAACTTGGTAAAGGTAGCACTTTCTCATTTACCATGCATGCAACGCAAGGCCATGAGACAGAGTTACAAGAAAAAGACCAAGCCCATACTCATAAAATTCCTCTACCGCATTTACACATTCTCTTGGTAGAAGACAATGAAATCAATCAAGAAATTGCCTTAGCAGTGCTTGAAAATATGGGCGCCACAGTAACCCTTGCTACCCACGGCGCTGAGGGCGTGGCTCATTTTGAAAAAGGAAACTTTGACCTAATCCTCATGGATATTCAAATGCCCATTATGGACGGTATTACCGCAGCGCAAACCATACGCCAAAGTTCTCATAGTGCGGCAAAAACCATCCCCATCATTGCCATGACCGCCCATGCCATGAGCGGCGATAGAGAAAAAAGCTTAGCCGCCGGCATGAATGACCATATCACTAAACCCATTGATATGGATGAGCTATATACAGCACTGGCCACGTGGGGCCAGAAAAAAACGCTACCACAAACTTCTGCTTAACTAAGGAAAAGTTATGTATAAAAGAGTTTTCTTCCAAGCTTTATGTCTTTCTTTATTGCTTTTTTCTGCATGTCTTGCCGAGGCAAAAAAACCGCGTATTGGTGTTTTTATCTTTAAAGTAAGTGATATTTACATCAATTCTGTAAAACAAGCTTTAGAAAAACACCTGAGCCCTCATGCAGATGTAACTATTTTTGATGCTAATAACAACCAAACCATACAATCTGAACAGCTTTACGATTACTTAGCCACTAATCCCGATGCCGTTGCTGTAAATCTTGTGGACATTAAGGTAAGTCAATCTATTTTAAATATGGTCAAAAGAAAAAATATTCCTCTTATATTTTTCAATAAAGAGCCCTCTTTAGAAATAATAAAAACCTACTCTAAAGCGCGTTACGTGGGCACAGACGCTAAACAGTGCAGTGTTATTCAAGGAGAAATTATTGCTAATCTTTGGAAAGAAAACCCGCAATTTGACAGAAATAAAGACGGTGTTTGCAATTTTCTTATGTTGCAAGGAGGCTTAGATAATCCAGAAGCCCTTAGACGCACCAAAGTCTCCATACAAGAAGCACGTAAACATCATATAAATATGCAACAAGTGGGCGATACTCTTATTTGTGATTGGGACGCTGCATGCGCGTACGACACCACGCAATTGGCCTTTAAGCTTTACAAAAATGATATTGATTTTATTATTGCCAATAACGACGATATGGCCATGGGTGCCATTAAAACTTTACAAGAGCTTGGCTTTAACACCAAGGGGGGCACCTTTATACCTGTGGTGGGCGTTGACGCCGTTGAAAAGGCCAAAAAAGCCATAGCTGAAGGTATAATGCACGGTACCGTATTGCAAGATGCCGACGCCATGGCCATGACCATTAGCACCATGCTGCTTAATAGCGTAGCAAATAAACCGTACTTGCAAGGCTTACCCTATGGCTATGACGACTCTGGTATTGCAGTGCGTATTCCTTATCGTGCTTACGATGTGCATAATGCCTTAGGGCATTAAATGCTACAAACCTTATCTCGTTATTTGTAAACACAACAAAAAAATTAAGGACGCAGCTTCGTGCTACGTCCTTTAAAAATTGTTCAAAACAATTCCCAAATTTTACTCAAAATAGCTACGATGAAAAGTTCAAAGCAATGTACCTATTTTAAGTAAAATATATTAAACCATCATATCTTCTGCCCTATACGAGCTACGTACAAAAGGCGCAGACGCCACCCCCGTAAAGCCCATGGACAGTGCCACTTCTTTCCAATGAGCAAATTCATCTGGCGCCATATAACGCGCCACGGGTACATGCTGTCGCGAGGGCATCATATATTGCCCCAAAGTTAAATAGCGGCAACCATGCGTATACAAATCTTGCAAAGTCGCCCGAATTTCATCCCAGCTTTCCCCCAGTCCCACCATAAGGCCAGACTTTACCCTTAGCCCTTGTTCTGCTGCATAGGCTAGTACCTGAAGTGAGTGAGCGTAACTGGCATGGGGGCGAATTAAGGGAAAAAGCCGCGCAACCGTTTCTATATTATGGTTAAACATATGAGGCTTTGCCTCGCACACCTTATGCACATGGGGCATATGGCCTTGAAAATCTGGAACTAAAACCTCAATACTGGTCTGTGGATTTTTTGCACGTACAGCTTCTATGGTTTGCACAAAATGCCCTGCCCCGCCATCAAGTACATCATCACGGGTTACCGAAGTAATAACCGCATGTTGCAAACCTAAATGTTGCACAGCCTGCGCCACACTGGCAGGCTCTGTAATATCAAGAGGTAAAGGTTTACCTTTTTGCACAGCACAATAGCGACAAGCTCTGGTGCAAATATCGCCCATAATGATAAAAGTAGAGGTTCCCCTAGCAAAACATTCATTTTTATTGGGGCATTTGGCCTCTTGACACACGGTGTGTAAATGCAAATTTTCTATAAGTCGCGCCACAGGTTTAGCATCTTTACTGTGCGGAGGGGCTAATTTGAGCCATGCAGGGCGTTTACGCGGCGGCTCTTGGCTTAAAGGCATATCAAGCTCTTTGGCAAATGCCTGAACAAAGCGCTGCGAAACCTCTGCCATGTCTACCGCATGCCCAAGCTCTTGCTGTAAAGACGTTATACGTTCAGTGGGGTTACCACATGGGCTGATGGTGGCAAAGCCTTGTAAATCTGTATTCACATTCAGTGCCATGCCATGAAAAGTTACCCATTTGCGTAGCGCAATGCCCATGCTGGCTATTTTAGCCCCCTGCACCCAAATACCTGGGCCGCGCAGGCTACGTTCTGTGCTTAAACCATAGCTTTGTACCGTACTCTCTATGGCATTGAGCAAAGCTTCTACAAAAAAGGCTAGCCCTTTACGCGGCAATTTCACTATGGGATAAGCCACCAATTGCCCAGGGGCATGATAGGTAGCCATGCCCCCGCGCTCAACTTTAACCACATCAATACCTTGGCTTTGTAAATAGGCTTCACTGGCTAGCACTTCACCGCCCTCAGCCCTACGCCCCAAGGTAATAACAGGGGGATGTTCTACTAATAAGAGGGAATCTTTCACAAGACCCTCAATGCGCGAAGCCACACGTTTTTGCTGAAAGGCTAAAGCCTCAGCATAAGGCACATGCCCTAAGCAAAGCACATCTAGGCTTTTTTCTTGCATAGTCATTCCCTCTTTTTCCATTAAAACTTAGGGCTATACAGCTCACACGCCGCTTCAAAAACACCTTCTGCCAAGGTAGGATGCGCATGAATGGTGCTGGCAAGGTCTTGTACCGTGCCGCCCATGCGCATGCACAGTGCAGCTTCGGCTATAATGTCAGAGGTATGTTCCCCTGCCATATGCGCTCCTAAAAGACGACCGCTATCAGCCTCTGCTACCAGCTTAATAATGCCCGCCAAATGTCCACTGGCCTGCGCCTTACCAAGCTCTCGCAAAAGAAAAGTAGCGCACTTTATTGCTATGCCCTGCTCTTCGGCTTGCTCTTGGCTTAGCCCCACACAACCAGCCTCTGGCAAGGTAAAGATAGCTGAGGGCACCACAGAGTAATCCATGGGGGCAAGATCTTCAGCATGCAAAATATGACGTACGGCATGAACACCCTCAGCAGCAGCCATATGTGCTAGCATAATGTATTGTGGCCCAATAACATCGCCAATGGCATAAATACCAGGCACAGAAGTGCGCAAGTGCTCATCAACGCTAATCCAGCCTTGAGCATCGGTGGCAATGCCGGCTTCAGCTAAGCCTAAGCCCTCAGTGACAGGACTGCGACCAATGGTAACCAAAACTGCATCACATTCTATGGGGCTTACTTTTCCTGCTCCATCGGCATTAAGGGGTTCAATTTGCGCGTTCACCTTTCCATTTTCTATGGCAATATTTCCAAGGGTACTGCCCAAATGCACCGCAATACGTTTTTTCTTCATTTCACGTTGTATTAAAGTGCTCATTTCAGCGTCCACACCGGCAATGGGAAGCAAGCGTTTTTGCCCTTCAACAAGGGTTACATTTACCCCAAAAGAACGGTAAATACAGGCCATTTCACAGCCCACAACACCACCACCTACCACCACCATATGCTGGGGCAAGTCTTGGCGCTCTAAAAGATCATCACTATGAATAATATGCTTACCATCAAAAGGAAATGCAGGAATTTCACGCACCTTAGAACCTGTAGCAATAATAATACTATCGCCCTCTACCACAAAACTTTCAGTGGCGGTTTGTACTTGCACTTGTTTGGCATTTAAAATGTGCCCTGTACCCACATGATGCGTTACCTTATGCTTAGCACAAGCTTTATTAAGCCCGCCCTCTAAAGTAGCAATGACCTTGTTTTTACGTGCAAGCACCGCAGGCATATCTACGCGAGCTTCTGCAGGGTTTGAAAGAACAATACCATAAGAAGCTAGGCTTTGCGCCGTTTCTAAAGCTTCGGCAGTGGCTTTAAGGGTTTTCGTAGGCACACAGCCAGTGTGCAAGCACGTGCCGCCAAGGCCTGCTTTTTCAATAAGGGTTACTTCACAGCCAGCACGAGCTGCAGCAAAAGCGGCACTATAGCCACCAGGGCCACCGCCAATAATGGTAATTTTAGGCATATATATCTCCTTCAAAACTATTTATTATGTAAAAAATCAGCTTGTTTGCGCAATTGTCGTGGAATTTCTTGTTTCCAAAAATCCCAATCATGCGTTCCTTCAAGCTCGCTATACTCAAAAGTAATTTTTCTCTTTTCCAATACTTCCTTAGCTTTTTGATTATCTTCAAGCACTAAAGAATCTTGTAAACCTGTTGAAATAAGGATGTTTTGCGGCATGGCATTTGTTTTTGCCTTTTCCATAAGGTACAGAGCAGAGTTTTTATTCCAAACGGTTTTATTTTGCTCATAATCACCTAAAAGCTGAGACAATTTCCATTGATGTGCGTGCAAACGAATATCCACCACACCACTCACAGAGGCAATGGATTGAAAGGTTTTAGGGTACTTTAAACCAAGAGTTAAAGCCCCATGCCCCCCCATGGAAAGGCCAGCTATGCCACGCTTACCATTGGTGGGAAAAAGCATATCAACTTGCGGGATAAGCTCGTCTATAAGAAAACTTTCTATTTGATTATGCGCCACCTTAGGGCTATTAACATACCAGCCGTACTCTTCTGAAGCAGGGGCTACTATAATCACCCTTTGCTCATTGGCAATATGTTGTAATTCTTTGCCCATATACTTATTCCAATCACTGGCATGACTGGTGGCACCGTGTAGTAAATACAGTACAGGAAAACTTTCTGGGGCAGAATCTTGCGAGCTTTTAGTATCAGTTTGTAAAGAAAGCTGCACTAAATCCGGTAAAGTTGGCGCTTTTTCTTTATTTTCTGCCTGAGACTGTATTGCCATAATGGATGCCAAAGTTGCATCATTTTCCTTAACTTCTTCCTGTGCACTTGGCAGATATACAACATATTCCGCTTGTTTTTGGCGCGAGGCAGAGCTAAAACGTATAATATTAGCCTTACCAGCCACAGGAATATAAGGATTATTATCCACTTCCTGCATGCGAATACGCTCTACCCTTTCTTCAGCATAAGGCAACAAATAATCAGTTAAAATTTGCCCGCCCGCTGTACTTACGTGAATTTTATCCTTGCTGCGCAATCGTATGGTTTTATTATTTTCTCCTTGTATAAAAGAAGCAAATTTACCATTTTTCGTAAGCAAATGCTCAATATTTTCATAAGCTACAGTGGGATAAAAAGAGCTCATCTGCCCGGTAATAGCATTGATAAGTTTAGTACGATTGGCATAAGGCATAAGACTCATCACAGGTAAAGAGACCCAAAGCACTTGGCGATTATTTTCTGTGGCTTGCTCTAAAAAATTTAAAACACGAATGGCATAGACTCTTTCCCAGCCCTCAGTATCAATTTGAAAGCGCCTCTTGCCCACCATGATATCTTGGGTATCATTGGCGCCTAAAGATATAATTAATACTTGCGGGTCGTGCTTTAACAAAAGTTTATCTAAATTTTCCGGCCAATTGAAAAAATCCGGTTTACTTAAACCAGAGGAGTAACGCCCCTCTCGCACCACATCTAAATCTGCACGTTTACGCAAGCTTTTTTGCAAGGTAGGCCCAAGGCCTTCCATCATCATGGAATCCCCAATGAGCAATACTTTTACTTTCTTGCCATAGTCTGGCAATTTTGTGACATATTCTTCAAGGCTATACTCTGTAGGTGCCGGCATAACACGTGAAGCGTCATAATAGGCATAATACGGTGCTGGTTGCTGTGCCATTTCCTCTTTTTCTTGCGCTACAGGGGCGGAGCTAGAAGACTGCTCGGTACTTTGCGGCTTTTTTTCTGCGATAACGGGAGTAGATGGCTCTTGAGGCTCAGTAGCAGGTGCAGGCATGGGCTCAGTGGCGGGCTTGGCAGTCGGCGTGGCAATGGACTTTGGAGCAATTTGCAATCCTAAAGTCTCTGCATAAAACTCTTTAGCATTTTGCCACTGTTCAGCCATTTCAACATCTGCCACCACGAGAAATTCTTGACTTAAAGCGCGTGTCCATTGCCCTACACTCTCAGTAATGGCCTCAATGCCACTTTTTTCTGCCACTTGGCTTATATATTCTCCCACAGGACGCAAAAAGGGATATTCGCCACTTTCACCATCAAAATATATTTTAAAACGTGCAGATTCCAATACAAGCATACAGGCAAAGATGGCTAAAAAGCAAAAAAATGCCAATCTATTGGGTGATGACGCACTTGCAGACTGCGTAAGCGCTAAATCCTTAGGCGCAGATGCAAAAGGCAATATGGGCGTAGAGCTAGGCTCAACACGAGTTTTTATCTGAGCTTTAGGGCTAGCTGTAGAAGCAACTTTTTTAGGCGCCGTAGTAAGTTTTTTCGGCGTAGCTAAGTTTTTTTGCTGTTTTTTACGCTGCTTTTTATTTTGTTTTGCAGATTGTTTTTTAGCGGGCTTTTTCATTGAGTCACTCTAAAATTGAAAATAAATAAAGGGTAAAACGCCATCGGGGCCTAATTTTAAAATAATGGCGCATAACACAGCAAAAATCAGCACTTGCACACCAATCCACGCATTTTGCAAGCCCTTCACAAAGGCTTTAAAAATTCGGCTTCCTAAACATTGCAAAAGCAAAGTGACCACAATGGCCAAAGGCACTAATAAAGCAAAGCCTGCCCCTGCGCTTTCCCACAAGGCAATCCTTTTTAATATAACTACAGCTTGTTCTGCAGAGTCTGCACGGAAAAAGACCCAAAGTAAGCAAACAAAATGAAAAGTAGCAAACCAGCCTAAAAAAGCGTACAACTTGCCACCAAAAACGTTTTTTTTAAGAGGGATATGTTTACAAAGGTCTTGCCACATATGCATAAGGCTTAGCAAAACACCGTGCATTAAGCCCCAAATTAAAAAGCGCAAATGCGCCCCGTGCCAAAGACCGCCAATGGTCATGGTAAGAATAAGATTTACTGCCTTATTGCCTCGTTTATTGCCACCAAGGGGAATATACAAATAATCTCTGAGCCACGTAGAAAGAGATATATGCCAACGACGCCAAAAATCTTGTATAGACACGGCTAAATACGGAGCATTAAAGTTTTGGGGCAAGCGATAGCCCATAAGCCGCGCTACCCCCACAGCCATGTCTGAATACCCAGAAAAATCACAATAAATTTGCATGGCATAGGCATATACTGCCATAAGTACCGTCACCGAAGCATAGGCTTCTGGTGTTAAAAAAACATCACGCACTATATGTTCAGATAAATAGCTGGCAAGCACCACTTTTTTAAAAAGTCCGCTTAAAATAAAGCTAAAACCAAGGAGGATATCTTGTCTTTTCTCTTCGACTGCTTCAAAACCTTGGGGTAAAAAATGCGCTTGCACCAAGGGTGGCTCTGCCACTCTTTGTCCCTGTAATTGCGCAAAAAAATCTTTCGCGCGTAAAATGGGCCCAGCTAAAATAGTGGGAAAAAAGGAGACAAAAAGAAGCACATCTAAAAGAGATTGGGGCTGTGTTTTATTCCTATACTGATCAATGGCATAAGAAAGCCCTTGAAACACATAAAAAGACAGGCCTACAGGATAGAAAAACTCTGTATTAGCAATAAGGTCATGCAAGGATAGGGGTAGATCTAGGTAACTAAGCAGCTCTTGTAAATGCACCAAGACAAATTCATAATATTTATAAAATACCAATAAGCCCACATGAATAGTCACATTTACAGCTAATATGCTTTTACAAAGCTTCTGACGAGCTGTATAGCGCTGCATGCCCCATGCGGCGGCAAAGTTTAAAATACCCACGGCGCAAAGTAAGGGTAAAAAAGATAAACCCGCCGAAGCATAAAAAAATCCATTTATAGCTAACAGACCATATTTATAAGAAAAAGTCCCTTTGCGCACCAAAGCGTGCAAAGCCAGCACAAAGATAAAGAAAAAAGCAAAGGAAAGGGTCACAAAGTTCATACAACACTCGCAAAAGCACCACAGTTAGTCTTTATAACAAAGCGAAAGCACAACAACTTGCAAACCGTGACGGATTTAAGAAATTTTTCTCTTTGCTAACAAAAAGCGCCTTGGCAGGCAAGCAATAATATCTCTACTTATCCATACACTTTCAGCAAATAACACATCATTATAAAAAGTAAACTGAGTCCTTATGCTTTGCTAAATCCTTACCTTGCAGTTCTTCTTTCCAGCACTTCAGCTATTCTGGCACTTAACCTTGACACAAAGTTTTTTATTGTTCATTACAAAGAGGACAAAGTGCAACTTTTTTACACTCAGACTCCCTTAGGTGAACAATGAAAAAAATCTCTACCCTACTTGCCTGCGTGCTCTTGCAAGCAATACTTGTAAGCGTAAGCTTTGCCTCTGAAATAATTATCTTTAATGATTGTGACTTTCCTTTAAATGCTGTACGCATTCATAAAGTCGATACAGCTTCTGCCTATAACCTGTTAGAAAGCCCCTTAGCCGCCAAAGAGGCCATCAAGGTTTCTATGCGCGATGAAGATGCCATTTGGAATATTTTAGCCGAAGACCCCGCTGGTAGCACAGTAACCTTTGAAAATATTAATTTTAATAACATAAAGCAAATTCATATCAAAGGTGACGGCACTGTAGAAATTTACCGATAAAGGGCAAAACTTTATGCCTTTTTCAATACATACTGTATCCCCCAGTGATCCCATCATTTTTCAGGCTATGATTAGGAATCACGGGGTAAGCCTCTTTAGCCAGCAGCCTCCCCATCTTACCCATGCCTCAGCAAATCTACTTCTAAGCCTTTCTTGGACATTGCTCCTAAAGCCACGCTTTGCACACTTACTAAAAGAAGTGCAAGCCTATAAAGCACAACGCCCTTTACACCGCCTTGTATTTCTCACCAATATGGGAGAAGAGAAAAAACTTTTAGATGCCCACAATTTACATAATTAATGCTTAAAAACGTGTTTCCACTCGTTTTTAAGAAAGGCACGCCTGCTCCA